>NZ_KB375270.1:321363-642727 GCF_000314735.2 Afipia felis ATCC 53690
GTTCCTCGATTTCGAAATGGAGCGAGGCGCGGATGGCGCGATGACGGGCTATGCGTTCCCCGACATGCTGGTCGATGTCGTCCGGTTGTCGAAGGAAGGCAAGCGCGATGCCGCGCATGATCTGTTCGACGCGCATCTGCCGCTGATGCGCTACGAGCAGCAGCAGGGCGTCGGCCTCGCGGTACGCAAATATGTTCTGAAGAAGCGTGGTCTTTTGTCCTCCGACGCGCAGCGCAAGCCGTCGGCTGGAATGACAGCCACGGCACGGGCCGAAGTCGATTATCTGCTGTCGCGTGTGGCGAAGTTCGACAAGCGCGCGGCGCTGTAAGCAGGCCGCGGTGGCGTTTAGGTGCTGAGGTGCCGCCGGATGGCGGCGACCGAGGGGCCGACCTTCTCGATCGCGGCGGCGAGATTCTGCGGCGACACATTGAGCCGGTAGGCCCAATAGTTCGCGGACTCCTTGTCGTTCATGTCGATCGTTGCGGGCGCACGCACGCCGATATTGGCGGCGAGCACGTCGGCGACCTTGACGAGATGGATCATGAACAACCTCCGCCGGCAGATTATGCCGACGAACCGCGCTTCTGAACCGTGAATTGCCAGTGGCGTTAAGGAACCGTTGCGTCTTTACCCGTGGTTTACGGTCAGTTCACTCCTGAGGTGCAATCAAGGCGCTGCCGGGCTGAGGACCTCCACTTTTCGCCCGTAGATCAGCAGGGTGGCCGCAAGACCGCACACGGCGGCCGCCGTCATCCACATCGCGGGCGCAGCCTTGTCTCCGGTGTATTCGATCAGTGCGGTGGACACGGCAGGTGTGAAGCCGCCGAACAGCGCCGTCGCAAGGCTGTAGCACAGCGAGAAGCTGACCGTGCGCACGCTCGCCGGCACCACTTCCGTCAACGCCACCACCATCGCTCCATTGTAGCAGCCGTAAAGGAACGACAGCCACAGTTCCACTTCCAGCATGCGGACGAAGGATGGATTCGCGACAAGCCACGACATTGCCGGGTAGGCGGTCAGGATTGTCAGGATGGTGATGCCGGCGAGGATGGGCTTTCGCCCGATCCGATCCGACAGCGCGCCTGACACCGGCAACCAGAACAGGTTCGAAAGCGCGATCGCGAAAGTGACGATCAGCGAGTCCGTGATCGAGAGTTTCAGCACGCTCTTGCCGAAGGTCGGCGTGTAAACGGTGATGAGATAGAACGACACCGTCGTCATCACCGCGAGCATCATGCCGAGAATGACGATGCGCCAGTTCGATACTAGCGAGGCGAGAATTTCCCCCATGGTCGGGTGATGCTTGCGGGCGAGGAATTCTCCGGTTTCCTCCAGCTTGCGCCGGATCACGAAGATGAACGGCACGATCAGCGAGCCGATCAGGAAGGGAATGCGCCAGCCCCAGTCATGGATCGCCTGCGTCGCCAGCGTGCGGTTTAGCGTGTAGCCGATCAGTGCCGCGACGATGATGGCGACCTGCTGGCTGCCGGACTGCCAAGCGACATAGAATCCCTTCTGGTTGGGTGGCGCGATCTCGGCCAGATAGACCGAGACGCCGCCGAGTTCGACGCCGGCGGAGAAGCCCTGCAGCAACCGGCCGATCAGAACGAGAATGGGTGCAAGGATGCCGATGGTGGCGTAGCTCGGCGTGAAGGCAAGCAGCACGGTGCCGACCGCCATGATCGACAGCGTCACGATCAGGCCGATGCGGCGGCCGACCTTGTCGATATAGGCGCCGAGCACGACGGCGCCGAGCGGACGCATCAGGAAGCCCGCGCCGAAGGTCATGAAGGTCGCGAGCAGGGAGGTGAATTCGTTATGGGAGGGAAAGAAGGCAGCCGCGATGTAGGTGGCGTAAAATCCGAACAGGAAGAAATCGAACATCTCAAGGAAGTTGCCGCTGGTCACGCGAAGGACGGCGACGGCCTTGGATGATGTGGGGTGATCCGCGTGGGACATGGGAGGAATCCTGAACGTGAAGCGGGCGTAAAGTCTGCGCCGGTTCATGACGTCCCACAAGCGGGATGGTGTTCACGCCTGGCTGAACGGCGGGGACAATTCTATCGTTTCGGGGTGGGGAAATAGCGGTACCGCTCGCCCGTTATCGCTCGTGCCTCCCGCGATTGCATACGGGTCATCCAGGGCGATCCAAGGGGCTCCTCACGGGTTCCCGGTTCGGTGCAGGGGTGCTGGCCGAAGGATTGGCGCCTGTTCGGACCAAGAGTCCAGGCCCGCATGAAGAAGTGGCTTTTTGTTTTGGCGCAAAGAATTTCCCATCGATGATGTGTATCTTTTCATCAGAAAGGTTTGTCTGGCTTCTAGCCAGTCGGCTTTTCTCCCTTCGCTGATGAGTAGCCATCAGCGCACCTCTAAGCCGCCCTGGATATTCCGAGGGCGGTTTTTTTTAATCCTTGCGTTCTCAGCGTGAGAATCTTGCCCCCAAGTGGACCCCGGCATCTCAGGTCTTGTGGCGGGAACGTAATGCAGCAGCCAAACGCTCATCGAATTCTTTTCGCTGCTCGGCAAGCGGTCGGTCGAAGATGTTGTCCTTCGATAGGATACCGCGCTCTTCATCCGAGCCGATCTGATCGATGTTGCAATCTTTGAAGGTGCACCCGGTAAAGGAGACTTGCTCGGTCTCGGGGTCGATCAAGAGCGTGCACCGGATAAAGGTGCACTCATCGAAGCGGCAGAAATTGACCCGGCCCCTGAAGTCCAGCGTCTCCGCGTGGAACGTTTTGGCCCAAAAGACGCGTTCCTCATAGCCGGAGGTCATGCTGCTTTGCTTGTTTGACTCAATCGCTCTCATGGCCGGCTGAGCCTGCGCTGCCAGCAATCCGAGGAATAACCAGCAGGGTGGACCTCAGTTCCTGACTAATCCACCATAATTGCGACGAGCGATATATCCTGTGAGTTTAGCAGCATCGATTGTGCGGATCAGAATCCCGTCGGGGCGGGGGTTTTACGTGCTCGGCAAGCTTCCCGACTTGATCAGATGATCAAGGTCGGTTGCCATTCCGCGGTAGGTGACCGCCAGTCTCTGGAAGGCGTCGCGCTTGGCCCGGAGAGTGGTGAGATTAGCGGTCATTTCGCATTCCGCTGCGTCGGTGCGAAGCTTTTCAAGGCGGGCTCGAGCGTCTTTCATTTTGAGCGGATTTCCTCTTTTTGCCGGGCTTTAGTTACCCTTATTATCACTGATACTTCGTTTGGGACTTTCTTTGGGCGCTGAATGAGTAAAGAAGCTTATCGCGATGGCGGACAGATAGCCGAATACGATGAAACCAACGGAGATGAGGAACACCTTCATAAATTTGGCACCGCGTTTTCGATTGAGGGACGGGTTAGGAGTGCTGTAATCTAGGCTTGTGCTGCGGGAAGCTTATTATCGGGCTCGGCCATTCGCCAGTGCGTCAGTGACGCGGTGTCGGGTCTAATTTACTAACGGGCGCAGACGCGCTCCAAGCTCAACTGGATATCCGCGGCACCCGCGTGATCCTTTCTCCGCACACCAACAGCGGCCCACGCCACTTTTGTTTTCCCTGCTCATCGATGTAGCCGAGATGCTTTTCGCCGATGATCTTGGAGAATGGACCTCATGTGATCATGAGGGAGACCTTATGTCCCATCCAATTTGCAGGATGAATGGCCACATTCACCGCAGAAACGGAAAGAGGTGGGTATGTCCAGACGAGAAAATCGCACGTCTTACTATGTTGGCTGGGGAATCATCTTGGCGCTTCTTTGTGGTGTCCTCGTTTGGAAGGTGGCTCTTTAGCCGCCGTACCTTTTCACCAGTGGTTTTGGAGAGAGGGCCATGGACGTAGCCCTGTTATATGACGAGAACGGGCCGTGAGCAGGAGTCTGGGATTTTTCATGGGACTTCGTGCCCTCCGGCAGGGTTTTAAAGGTTTTTTCCTTTGCGTTCTAAGCGGACGACGGGCCGTTTTGTTTGAAAAATCCAATAAATCCAGTATTAAGGCCGTGACGCGCTCCTAGCTCAGCTGGATAGAGCATCGGATTTCGATTCCGAGGGTCGGGAGTTCGAATCTCTCGGAGCGCGCCACTAGCGTACCAAACTGCGGACGCAGGGACGTTTTTTCCCGGCCAACCTGTTCCAGTGTCGCGGTATCCCCGATGACGCGTACGACATGGTCGCCGACCTCGATCCGGTCGATGGCTCTGTGCGGAGACAGGTCTCCCGGAATGGAATCTCGCCGTTGGCGACGTTCTCGCGCATTGCCTGCCCAAACCGCTCGATCATTTCCGGGAGAATTTCCGTTGTAGGAATGACCTGGGCTCGGATGTGATCGAGTGCAGCTGCGCCCGCTCACTGTCGTCTGAGGCTGGCGATCCGCTCCCGCAAGATATGTTCAGTTCGGCGACGACGTCCTCAATCATGCGATAGAGCCGCTTCAACGGGCGGGCGGTGGGACCTTGAAAAGGGTCCCTCTGGTTTGGCAGTCTGTATCTGTGGGGCGTTCAATTTAGTGGTTCATACGATTCAGAGAACCTGTGCTCAGGGGGGCCAGGTGAGGAGCAAAGGCATGAATCGCTTTCCAGCAATTCGTTTCGACCCCGCGTCCGGTTCGGTGGATTTCAGAACTTGATACAGGGTGTGATGCGTTATGGATGATGATATCCGGTTTGGCGATCTCGTATTCGACAAGTCGTTTCTGTTTGCGCGTCGTGATTCAGGCGAAGAATTGAAATTTACCCGCGCGGAGCGCGCGATGTTGCAGCTGTTGACGGCCAATCCCCGCAAGATCGTCACGCGCAATCGGCTGCTGGATGCCATCGCGGGCGCGGGTTCGGATTCCGCCGATCGTAATGTCGACTTTGTCATCAACCGGCTGCGAGCCAAACTCGGCGATTCCGCACGCAATCCGTCCTTTATCGCAACCCAGTACGGCGAGGGTTATGTCTGGATTGCCGAGCCGTCAAAAGGCGCGGCGTTCGCCGAGGCGTTGTTGCTCATCGGCCCCGTCTTCGGCCTTGAGCAGGCGGCATCAACGGAGCGCGCGCTTGCGTTTCTGTCGCGTCTTAGGGACGCGATCGATGCCCAAACCGCCGATGACCAGATTGTCGCTCTGGAACAGAGCGGGCAAGCCGTATCGACCAAGGCTTTGTTCTCGCTTGAGGTGAGTTTTTATGACGATGGAAAATGTCTGCATTGCGCAACCGTCCTTCGGAAAGTGACGACCGGGCAGATCCTGCAGACATTGCGCCTGACGTTCGGTCAGGTTGGTCGTCCTGACGGTGAACCGGATATCGAAACCGTCGTTTCCACATTGAAGAGCGCCATGTGGCGACAGGCCACGACAGGGCAGGGCATCCTCGCCGGGCCGACGGATCAGCCGCTCGAATTGCAGATGCACGATGCGGCGCGGTTGTTCGACCGCTCAGACGAAAGCTGGGCGATGATGAGCGAGCAGCTTTCCGAGGCGCGCAGGAATCAACCCGGCGATCCACAGACCGAGCTGATGTGGGCGATGCATCTCTATGCGCGTATCCTGCAAAATCCAGCCGATCTCGACCTGCGGGCCGCGCACGAGGAGGATATCGAAAGGTGCGTGTTCGATCATCTCGCGGCGTTCCAGGGCAATCCGATCTTCCTTCTGGGTGCGGCGAAGTTGCTGCTGTTCACAGGCCGTGGGCATCTTGCTCTCGCCGAACAATTGGCGGAGCAGGCTTTTCTGTCGAGCACGGCCTTTGCTTCAGCCTTTTCCAGTCTCGGGCAGATCAGGATGTGCAGGGGCGATATTCGCTCCGCCATCGAGTTGTATGACCGTGGCATTGAACTGTCCGGCCTGGACTCAGAGTTCAGAGTTTATCTGATGGTGTTGAAATGCGCAGCGCTGATGGCGGATGGTGACCGTTCACGGCTGGATCAGGCCGCAGCGGCACTTTACGCCCTGAAGCCTGTCACTCGCCTGCAGATCGGCCTGTTCGTGGCGCCGCCGGGACCACTGGCGCCGGACCTCACTCTGGTGCTGGGTCAGTTCGATGCAGCGCGTGCGCGGCACGCCATTCTCCATTTGCACTATGTCTTTGCGCGCCTGTTCGTGCGGGAAGAGCATCGGGAGAACATCATGCGCGGAGTGACCGGCCACCTCACCGAGCGCTTCGGCGCCGATGTTGTGCCGGATGAGGTGCGGCGATCTGTCCCACGGCTTGTCTGACGCAAAAGCGCGGCAAAAACGACAGAATGTCGCGTCTCTGGCGCGGCGCGTCGGCAATTCAAATAATTCTACAACAATCGTCCTTTTTAAGTTTCGCGGGGGGCGGTTCACGCGGCGAGTCACGGGACGCGTATGCGGTTCTGCAGCACCCTTTAAGAGGTGCCACGAGCAGGCAGCGGGGGATGGAATGGGGGCAGTGAAGGGGCGTTCGCGGTCCGGCGTTGCGGGGGCGCGAACTGTGCTGAACGGCACGGCGATGGCGCTGCTTGCGGTGGTGATGGCGGTTCATCCTGCTTCTGCGGAGCCGGACAAATGGGGCGCGCATCTGGACTTCGAGGCGCGCTGGGGCACGCGCTCGCTTGGCGATGCTGGGCTGTTTGCGCCCCTATGGCAGAACCAGACCTCGCTGCTGTTCACGGACATTCGGGGAAGGTTCGATTCGCAGGATGGGCGCGAGGGCAATTTCGGCCTCGGCTACCGCCATATGCTGAACAACGGCTGGAATCTGGGCGTCTACGGCTATTACGACGTGCGCCGTTCCTCGCTCGGCAACATGTTCAATCAGGCGACGGTCGGCGTCGAGGCGCTGTCGGCGGACTGGGACTTGCGCGCCAATGTCTATGCGCCGTTCGGCAATCGCAGCAGACAGGTCGGCGTGCTTGGCGGCAATCCGTTCGCGGACTTCGCCAATGGCACCATCCAGATCGTCACCCCGGAGCGCCACCAGTTGCTGGAGCGGGCGCTGACCGGCTTCGACGGCGAGATCGGCTGGCGCGCGCCGGTGTTCGATGTCGATGCGCTGACGCAGGTGCGGCTGTACGGCGGCGGATTCTATTTCGGCGGCGGCGGGGTGACGCGCGACATCGCAGGGCCGCGGGGACGCATCGAGTTCTCCATTGACAACGTGGCGAACTTCTCCGGAGCGCGGCTGACGCTGGGTGCGGAAGTGCAGCACGACGACGTGCGCGGCACGCAGGGCTTTGCCATCGCGCGGCTGCGGGTGCCGCTGCATGCCGAAACATCCGCGCCGCGTCGTCTGTCGGCGCAGGAGCGGCGGATGACCGAGCGCGTGGTCCGCGACGTCGACATCGTCAGCGGCACGGGCCGGGGCGCTGCATTGAAGGCCGAAATCCGCGAGGCCGCGATCAACACCTGGAACAACCAGACCGTCACCGACGTGGTGCAGGTCAGCGCAACCACGCAAGCGGCGTTGCAGGGCCAACTCGACGCGCATGGCGCGGGCAGCGTGGTCATTCTCAACGGCGCGCCGACGGCGATCACCGCGACCACGACGGTGCAAGCCGGCCAGACCCTGCTCGGCGGCGGCACGACGCTGGCATTGCGCGGCGCGACCACCGGCGCGGTGGTCAATTTCCTGGCCCCCGGCGCGGCCGGCAACCTGACCGGGGCGGTGAGCGGCAACGCCGTCGTCACGCTCGGCGCCGGCAGCGTCGTCGGCGGGTTGACCGTCGGCAATACGAGCACAAGTGACGCCAGCCACGCGATCTGGGCCATCAGCGCCCCCGGCGCCGTCGCCTTCGGCAACACCATCGCGACGAAGGGAAGCAGCGCATTCGGCGTTTGGTTCTCTAACTCCGCTAACAGTACCGTCAGCGGCAACAAAATCGCGACGGAGGGAAGCAGCGCATTCGGCGTTTATTATTTCTCTGACTCCGCCAACGGCACCGCCAGCGGCAACACCATCGTGACGGAGGGAAGCAACGCACACGGCCTGTATGCATTTTTCAGCAATTCCCTGACGGTCAGCGGCAACACCTTCGACGTCACCCTCGGGAAGACAATCTATGGGTGGGATTCGTCTTTCGTCAGCGCCGCGTCCACCGGCAATATCGATCCACGCCCCGACGCGGTGGCGAACCGTTGCGGCGGTCATGGTAGTGTAACCGGCACGGTGTCCTTCACCGACGGCATCAACTGCGTTTATCCGTGACCATGGCGGCACTACGTTGGAAAGGGCAGCTCGAATTATCAATCGTTAAAACCGAAAACGAAGCCAACGCCGTGACGGGAGACGGTGATTGAGCAAGACATCTTTCAGTCTGCTTGCCGTCCTGCGTGAGGCGGTGGCAGGAGCAACCACGGCCAGCGTCGCGCTTCCGCTGTGCGTGGCCGCAGGCGTTCTGGCCTATTCGCCCTTGGGCGGCGACCGAGCGGCGGAAGGCGCGGTGGTCGGGCTCATATCGGCTATCGTCGGTGGGAGCATCGCGTCTCTTTTCCGGTGCTCGTCTTTCGTCACGACGATTCCGACAAATCCAAACGCTCTTATCCAGGCGACGTTGCTGGGCGGCCTTCTGACGGCGTTTGACGGCAACACGGCGATAGCCCTGCTGGTCTTCCCGATTTGCGCGATGCTGGCCGGACTTTGGCAAATCGTGATCGGTAGCACCGGTCTGGCGAGGATACTCAAACTCGCACCTTATCCGGTGATCGCGGGGTTCGTGTCGGGTGTCGGCTTTCTGATCATCCTGAGTCAGCTTCCGCTTTTCATTCCGCACGTCGCACTGACCGATCTCGCGAATGTGGAGATCAATGCGTCGCTGTTGAGCCGCCTGTCATTCGGTGTGTTCCTTGTCGCTGGAATCCTGTTCATCGTGCGCTTGTGGCCACGCATTCCAGCGTTGCTGGCCGGACTTCTTGTTGGCTCCGCCATCTATCACGCGATGGCAAGTCTCGCACCCGGCGTCGATCTTGGTCCCACGATCGGCGCGGTCGATATTGCGGGCTGGACACCGGTCAACATATTCGAAATTGGCGGTATCGCCGCGCAGATGGGCAATTACGATGCGTGGCGTATTCTGATCCTTGGCTCTTTCACACTGGCTCTGGTTGGCACGCTCGATACGGTGTTTTCGCTTCATGCCGCGCGCAAGATGGCGGACATCGATATCGACCAGAATCGCGATCTGATCGGGCAGGGAGTTGCCAACGCTGTGACTGCGGCGATTGGAGGACTGTTTGTCTCGACGTCCTTGTCTCTGAGCAGCACGAACTTTCAGGCGGGCGGCCGAAGCCGCATCTCCACGCTGGCGATCGCTGCAGTGCTGCTGCTCGGAATCGTAATGGTGCCTCATTTGATTTTCGCACTGCCGCGCCTTGTGTTGGCAGCGATCCTCGTGGTGGTCGGCATCAACGTCATCGACAAATGGGCAATCCGGATGAGCGTTCTTTCGCTGTTCGGACCCGCATCGCGGGAGCGTGCGCATGCACGCAGAAGCAGTCTCGTGGTGTTGGCTGTCGCCCTCTCAACCATATTGGGGCAACCGATCGTCGGCGGCGCGGTCGGTGTCGCATTATCATGCGTCGTGTTCATGATCGAAATGAACCGGCCGATCATACGGCGGCAGGATACTGTTGCATCGTTGAGATCGAAACGTATCCGTTCCGCCGCGCAGCGCCGGCTGCTGACGGACAGGGGCATTGAAGCCGCCGTGTTCGAGCTGCAGGGGGCGCTGTTCTTCGGCAATGCCGATGAGCTGGAAATGCGGATTGCGCGTCTGCCGGCTCATGTGAAACTGGTTGTCGTCGATTTCCGCACCGTCAAGAATATCGACGCATCGGGTGCGGTGGTGCTGCAGCAGATCGGAAACCGGCTGACCCGGCAGGACAAACGGCTTCTCCTGAGCGGGCTGTCGGATTTGCAGGCACTGCACGCATGTGCGCCGGATCTTGCTCTGAACACCTTCGCCGATCTGGACGAAGCGCTCGAACAGGCGGAAGGAGATATTATCGATCGCCTATCCGGCGAGGTGGGCTCAGGGGCGGACATCCAGCTTGAGACATCGGATTTCGGCCTGACGATGAAACCCGAATATCTCACGATCCTGGCGAGCCGCATGCGGAGCGTCACCTTCACGAAGGGGGCCGTGTTTTGCCGGGCAGGCGATCCGTCCGATCGCCTCTGGTTGCTGACGAAGGGCAGCGTCAGCGTATGGGATACGGCGGCCGAAAGACGACGTCGTGTCGCAAGCATCGGTCCGGGCTGCACGGTTGGGGAAATGGGTCTTCTGAATGACCGTCCCCGTTCCGCGGAGGTCTGCGCTGATGACGATGTTCATGCCTATGAACTGACCTCGGTATCGCTCGATTGGATACTGGAAAACTGTCCCGACGTCGGCCGTGCCGTTCTAACGAGTATCGCACGTCAGTTGGCAGAGCGGTTGCGCGACGCAACGGAGGAGTTGCGCCTCAAAGTGAGCGAATGAGAGACCAACGCAGGAGAGAGAACGAAGGGCGCCTTGGCGGCTCGAATTGCAGTGCAAGGATATGTCTGCCGAGGTTGAGCTACGCAAACTCGCTGGCTTCCACGACGATCGGGATTGCCATGAAGTCCGTCTCAGCCGCCATTGCTATTGTGGCAGTGACAGCGCCCGGAATGGCCGGATGTGAACGCTGATCAGGCAGGCTTGGCGGTCGATTGCCATGCGTAGCTCATCCATCCAACGCCGTGGATGATCAGATCGATGCCGAGCAGCATTCCCAATACCCACAGGCCGCTTGCAGGAAACCTGGTCAGGATAATCAGGCCTGCAGCAGCACCGAAGAGGCCGGACACCACCATGATCCAGCCTGACTGCCGCCAGAAGCTGATGCCCAGCATGATGCGCGTGATGCCGGAAATCAGCAGCGCGATGCCAAGGATGTAGGTCAGGATCAACGCGCTGAAGAGCGGCTGGGTGACGAGGGCGATACCGAACGCGACATAGAGGATGCCGAGCAGCATCTGCCAGAGCATGCCGCCCCATCCCTTCGTCCAGAACGAGTGAACGATTTCAAATCCGCCCGCGACAATAGCCATCCAGCCGATGAAGATGGTGCTCACCACGGTGAACAGCATCACGTCGCTCAGAACGAGAAAGCCAACGATGACCATGACAAGGCCAAGAAGGACACAGATCCATCGGGGAGGGGCGCTTAAACCGGATGGTCCGAGGGATGAGACGGTGGTCATGATAATCTCCTCAGAATATGATGTTAAACAGCAGCTCGTGTTGCCTCGCTAGCGTCTGGCGCGTGCGCCGGGTGCCGGTGGTTCGTCGCTCGGGATTTCCCCCGGCAGATAATTGGGGAGACGTCCTGCCGGAATGATGGCCAGCATCGCCACCGCGGCCATGATGAGCAATCCGATCTTCAGTGCGCGCAGGCGTGCCTCGGTATTGACCGCAACGGCTGCCTCTACTTGCTGAGGGGTAGCGGTCGTCCGCTCCATCGCGCTGCGCAACCGGTCATTGGTGACAAAGGTGATGCTATCCAGATCTACCTGGCTTTGGACTTCCTTCGGCAGCATCGGATTGGATGCGATTCGTGCAAGCACGATGGTGCTCAAAAGGCCAACGAGCAACGCGCCGGCCAATGCCGTTCCGACGGCAGCAGCGAGATTCTGCGTGGTGCCACGCAACGAGCCGACGTCCCCGGCAAGTTCTTTTGGAGATGCGGTAACAAGCACGTTGAAAAGGAGCGTGACGAGAGAGCCCTGACCGATGCCGAACAGGACCAGGCCAAATAGCACCGGAACCTCCGTCCAGTCATTGCGGACCACGAACGCGAGCCACACCAGCGCGAGCGTGCACAGTATGAATCCATAGCGGCCGATCTGGCGCGGTGTCAGTCTGGTATAAACCCGGACAATCAGCATCGCCGAGAAGAAGACCGTGAGGTTGAATGGCATCATCGCGACCGCAGTTGCGATCGGCGAGCGCCCCTGAATAATCTGGATGTACAGTGGAACGGAAAAATTGAGCGCCGCTTCGAGCGCGACGACGGCGAAGAGTGCATAGACAGCGCAGCGCTCCTGCGGCGATTCGATTACCGAGAGTGCAAGAAGCGGTGTCTTGCCTGCCTCCTGCCGGCGGCGGGTCCACATCAGGAAAACCTGCCCGAGCACGGCACCGAGCACGATCAGGATCGGGGCAGGAGACAGGCCGAGCAGGTTTACCGGCGCGTTGGACGTCGCCAAAAGCACGCCCCAGCCGTTCAGGTTATTGAAGCCGAAGCTGATGAACACGATCGAGCTTGCGGCAAGCGCGACGCCCAGGAGGTCGATCTGAACGTCCGGCCGACCATGGTCGGCGCGCAGGCGGAAGCTCAGAAGAAAAACGATTGCGGAGGCGACAATGAGGACGCCGAACGCGGGACGCCAGCCGATATATGTGCCGAGCACGCCGCCGACGACGAAGGCAAGCACGCCTGCGCCAGCGCGGGCCGAGCCCAGCGCCCCCAGCGCAGTCGCCTGTTGCGAGCCCGTATAGTTTTCGGCGATCAACGCCACCAGCGACGGCACGATGATGGCGCCGGCGGCGCCGCACAAGGCTTGGGCGGAAATCATGATGGCTGCGGTGGGGCTGAAGGTCATCATGATCTGCGAGATGAAGAACATGATGACAGCAATGCGGAAGACCTGCACCGCACCGAACCGTTGCGCAAGCTTCGCGCCGAGCATCACAAAGCCTGCGACGAGCATGGAATACGCCACAATGCCGGTCGCAACCGTTGTTGGCGGGACGCCGAAACTTTTCACCATGCCGCCCATGGCGACCGGCAGGGATGCGACATTGTAGGACATGATCATCTGTCCCATCGCGATGGCGATCATCGGAACCCATGACGCGCGAGCTTCGCTCAATCCGCCAGACGTAATGCTCTGTGTCGTCATGTTATGCTCCGTTTCGTTCCTGATGAATTCGTATGAACAGGTATGGTCGTGACGGAGTGCTTCACTTCTCCGGCTGTGAAACGAGCAGATCGAGCCCCAATCGTTGAGAGAGGTATCGCGCGGCCAACTGGCCTTTGACGCTGTTGCCGGCTGAATCCAGAGGCGGCGCGAAGGTGCCGAATCCGCCCTTGCCGGGAGACACGGCGACAATCCCGCCTCCAATGCCGCTCTTGCCCGGCAGGCCGATGTCGTAAAGCCAGTCGCCCGAGGTCTCATACAAGCCTGCCGTCACCATGACGGCGAGCGCGTAGTGACACACCGCGGCATCGACCACGCGCTCCTTGGTGATTGGATTGACGCCGCCGTCCGCGAGCGTCGCGCCCATGACCGCAAGATCTTTGGCGCTGACGTTCAGAGAGCACTGACGGGTATAGAGGTCCGTGGCGAGCTTGGCGTCGCAGTAGATGCGGTCGTAGCTTTCCAGCAATCTTGCAATGCTGCGATTGCGGAAATTGGTTTTTGATGCCGAATCGTAAACTTCCTCGTTGAGAGGAAGAGCGCGACCCGCGAAGCGCGACAGTCCATCGTGAATGAAACGCCACTTTGCATCGGATGTATCGCCGGGCGCGAGGCTGGTGGTTGCGATGGCTCCTGCATTCACCATCGGATTGGTGCGGCCTCCGCCGTTTTCGATTGCCGCGAGCGAATTGAAGGGAAGGCCGGTTGCGTTGGCGCCGAGTTTTTTACGCGCCTCTTCAGGGCCGAGCGTCTCGCACACCAGGGCGAACAAAAACGGCTTCGATACGCTCATGATCGAAAATTCGTGCTCGATGTCTCCGGAGCCATAAACGTGACCATCCGTCGAAACCACGCAGACGCCGAATAGTTTGGTCGGAACACGGGCCAGTGCCGGATACACTTGCGAATTTTCGCCATCGCTATTCGCAGCAAAGCGCCGATGCGCTTCATCGACAAGCGATTGCACAACGTCCGGAGCGGGAAGATGTCCTGTCGAAACGTAGGATCGTTCGGGTTCATTCGTAATCGAACGTGAGCTCATGGCATCATCCCTATTTGAACCTGGGATGTGCCGAACAGAAAGGCACCGCCCGAAGCAAATTAAAGAATGAGAAGCATTGAGACGCCGAGAAGAAGACCGTTATCGTTCGTTGCTAAATCAAGTAAAACTTGCTGGCACGACAGCGATGTGGACGCTTCGAGACTAGTGCGGCTTTCTTGGAACGGCAAGCAGTGCGCGCTGCCGTTCGCTTTGAGAAGGGATTGCCACGATACAATGACGCCGGGTCCAAGATGGGGCGATCGATTGCTCTGAAGTTGCTCCAACAATTGCTATTTTCGATTCTTTGTTCCGGTGGAGGGGTCGGGTACACTCACCTGTTGAGGCTGCATCAGCCGAATTCGTCCTCGTCCCGTGACAAGTTTGTGAATGTAAAAGCATGTTGGGTTGCCCGTAGTTGCATTCATAACGGGCGAGGGGCCGGATACCACTCTCAGGGTACCGAACGTTCCGACCCAATCCAGATGACGGTGACCATGCATCAGCACAACGCGCGATGCATGAGGCCTCAATTTGCGAATGAACCAGCTGCCGTTGAGAAGTGCCGTACCAATCCTTATCGAAAACGGGACCTGCTTTGGATATTCCTGCACGTGATGGTGGAGCACGACGATCCAGCCGGCTGCGGGATATTGCTTGAGCGCCGACAGCAGCCGCTGAGTTTGTTCAACCGAGACAAAGCCCAGGGCATTGGTGAAGGAAAAATGGCTTTCGGCGTTGGAGTTGAGGATGGCAATGCCGAGGCTGTTTGGATCGGATGGTGGCACGATCATCGGAAACATGTCGTGAAACACATCCTTGAGATGAAGCGAGGCGCGGATGCCGCCTCCCTCAGCTAGCTTCGCAATGTATTTTTCGTGCGGAGCGATGGCCTCCCGCAGGGTCTTCCCATGCTTGTTGCGGTCCGTCGTCAGGTAAACGCGCTCACCTTGAACGGCATTCATGGCCGACAGTGCCCGCGCCTGCCGCAACAGCTTTCGGCTGCTGAAGGGAAGATCGATTTGCGCGGGGTTCGAACGGCTGCTGATGTTCAGATCGTGATTTCCCGGCGCGATAACCATTCGTTTGGCGAGTTCGGGAAAGCGTTCGATGTAGTCGAAGAATTCCGCCCATTCGCTCGCGCGTCCGGCATCTGTCACGTCACCGGTAACCAGTATTAGGTCGAACGGTTCGGCCTCGTGGAGGTCCGCCAGATCTTTGAGAAGCTGCTGCAGGCGCTCATTGCCGCGAGGGCCGGCCCTGCCGCTTTCAATGCGAAATCCATAGTGTTCGCCGACAACGTGGATGTCCGTCAGATGCACCACGCGCCAGATCCGGCTTCCGGCCGGTGCGGTGTCGTAAACATCCAGCGTAAGGGGGTGCTCCGTGCGGGCGTCGGAAAACCCGCGCAGCAGGGAAACAACGGCGAAGTAGGCGGAGATCAGAATGGCGGCGTTCGCAATCGTCGGCACGATCAGATGATGAGGCAGCAACAGATCACCGGCCGTTCCGACCCAGCGAGATGCAGGCCATATTGCTTTGACGATAAGCAGGCCGAGCAAGAACATGAGGACGCCCGCTACTGCGGAACTCGCTGCACGGAGTTTTGTGGATGTAATCTGCTTTCTGTTTTTATCAAAAAGGCGCTCGTTGAGATGCCGCAGCGTCTCGGTGCCCAGCATGTAGCAAGGCTGCACGAGCAGGGCGTTAAGCGACCAAAAACTTTCTTCCGCGGTCCTTAAAAGTGGGCGCCACGCCAGCCACCCAACGCAGAGTGTGACAACAAGAATAATGACGGCGCTTACTTCTGTCAGGGCCAGTACCTTGGCCGATACGCTTGTCACCCATGCGCTGACAGCCAGAGGTGCAAACCCCAGAAAGATGGCGGGTAAACCAAGAGAGATTGTGCATGCAAAAAACAGCTTCGCAAAACTGATTTCGGTCAGAAGAGCTCCGGCGATGGCAAATAATGAGCGCTTCTTTGGACTTGCAAAGTCATCTTCGGCATCTCCCAATCGAGGATCGATGAGATGTTGCATTGAAGAACCGTCGATTTCAGCGGGCGGTTCGGTCATGGTACAATCCAGCGATTAAGGCCTCAGTGTATTTGAAAATTTGAAGCTTCCAAGAGCTTCAAGACATTCGCAGGCCTGTCGCCGCTCCATTCGATAGAATTTGATGTATCTGGAGTGGGCGTTGCTCTGATTTCCCCCTTTACCTGGCGCCGCGGACTGTAGAGAGTGTTTGAAGGCGCGGCTGTTCGGTGAGCGTACATGAGGGGCACGCGAGCTTATCAGGTGGCGATCGTCTTGATCGCTGTGGTTGTTGTGATTGCTGCGCTATCGACCGCCAGCTCGGTCTTTACGCCGGTTGCGTTTGCACTCCTCATCATTGCGCTGATCTGGCCTCTGCAGCTGCTGCTCCAGTCCGTCATGCCCCGGCTTGTCGCGCTGGCGATCAGCGTTCTGGCCATGGTGTTTGTATTTCTCGCGTTCGGATCTCTGATCGGATGGGCCTTTACCCGTGTCGGGCGCTGGATTGTCAGCGATGCCGGGCGATTCCAGATATTTTACGATCAAGCCGTTATCTGGCTTGAAGGCCATGGGGTGGCGCTTGCCGGTGTTTGGTCGGAAACGTTCAATGTCAGCTGGGTGTTGCGCTTCGCTCAGACGATTACGACCCGCCTCAACACCACAGTGAGCTTCTGGCTCGTCGTCCTGATCTATGTGGTCCTTGGATTGCTTGAAGTCGAGGATTTCAAACGCAAGCTGCGCAGCATGGGTGGCGGCGATACAGGTCGGGTTCTTTTACAGGCAAGCGCCGCGACCGCGATCAAGATTCGCCGCTATATGATCGTCAGAACCTTGATGAGCGTGGTTACCGGCCTGCTGGTTTGGTGCTTCGCCAAGGTTGTCGGCTTGCAGCTTGCGGAAGAGTGGGGACTCATTGCGTTCTCGCTAAACTACATTCCCTTTCTGGGGCCCTTGGTTGCGACCCTGTTTCCGACCCTGTTTGCGATGACGCAGTTCTCATCGTGGTACACGGTGATACTGCTTTTTGGCTGTCTCAACCTCATCCAGTTCGTCGTCGGCAGCTATATCGAGCCGCGTATTGCCGGTAGCGCGCTTGCGATCTCGCCTGTGGTCGTTCTCTTCTCGGTGTTCTTCTGGAGCTATCTCTGGGGAATTTTCGGGGCCTTTATTGGTGTTCCGATCACCATCGCGCTTTTGACATTCTGCGAAATGTACCCATCCGGCAGATGGATTTTTGAGCTGTTTGGCGAGCCGGAGCCGGCGGGGTGAGGTGTCGGCAATCTCGAGCCGGGCTGAGGATGGAAACAATGTCCAATAATTGGGTTATCGCAGGAGTAAACGGGTTCAGTCAGGTAACGGGATCTCGATAATGCAATAAAGGGAGCGATCGCTATGGCTGTTCAAACGGACGAAGGCTCGATTCTTCTCGTTAAAAAACTCGGTGGTCTTTTACTCGTCGTCCTGGGTTTTATCGTGATGGCCGCAGGCATAAGCACGGATTCGACAGGCTTTGTGGTTCTCGGCACTCTGGTTCTCGTCGCCGGTGCGATTTTGCTAGCGCTGAAAATCATTCGCCGAAATGAGGCCGGGCCCACGCGATAACTGATCGCCCGCAAGCGAGCATTGCGATAGAACGTCCGCAAGGTTGCTGCGCGAATGACGCGGAGCCGAATATCACTTCGGCACCGTGTTCTTGTAGATTTTGCCGTCCTTCATGATGATCAGGAAATCCTTGTCCGGATTGGCGATGAGATTGATGTTCTCCAGCGGGTTTCCGTCGACGAGCAACAGATCGGCGAGTGCGCCTTGCTCGACCACTCCGAGCTTGCCGGGGTAAGGGTTGCGCCTGCCGGACATGGAGAGCAGTTCGGCATTGGTCCCGGTCGCCATCGCCAATGTTTCGGCAGGCGTGTACCAGCGGACAAGCGAAGCGAGTATCGCTCCCTGGCGTTGGGCCAGTTCGCGCGAGAAAAGCACATCGGTGCCCCACGCTGTCTTGAGCTTGTATTTTTTTGCCAACTGGTAGGTTTCATCAATTCCGGGCCAGACCTCGTCTGCCTTTTCCCGCTGCACTGATCCTTCCGGAAAGCCTTCCCGCATTTCTTCCGGCAACGGTTGCAGGCTGAGCCAGATTCCTTTCTCCGCCAGCAGGCGTGCTGTCGCATCGTCCATCAGGAAGCCGTGCTCGATGCATTTTGCGCCAGCGGCGACGGCAATCTGGATAGCTCTGGGTGTGAAGGCGTGGACGGTGACATAGGTACCCCAATTCTCCGCGGCTTCGACAGCGGCGCGAAGTTCCGGCTCCGTAAAAGTTACCACGTCGATCGGGCTGAAAGGCGACGACACGCCGCCGCCACCTGTCAGCTTGATCTGCGAAGCACCTTGCATCAGCTGTTCGCGGACACGAAGGCGCACTTCATCGGGGCTGTCGGCAACCATGGCGCCGCCGATCAGTTCCATGCGCGTCAGCGTGCCCATGCTGCGGGGCAGGTCGGACTGTTGCCGAAAATCTCCATGCCCGCTGGTAACGGTAATCATCGCGCCGGATGGGTAGATGCGAGGGCCTCTGACCACACCTTCGTCAATGGCTCTTTTGAGTCCGAATGACGGGCCGCCGACGTCGCGCACAGTGGTGAACCCGCGCATGAGGGTGTCGGTCGCCTCATCGGCAGCAATGATGTTGTTGTATCCGACGTCTCCCCCGATTGATTGTGCCGGGGTCAAGCGTATCAGCATGGCATGCCAGTGAGCATCGATCAGGCCGGGCATCAGAGTTCGCCCGCCGCCAGCGATCACTGTCGTGCCGGGCTCGGCATCGATTGGCGCAGTCGAGATGCGCTCGATGATATTCCCTTTGACGAGGACGTTGGAGGGAGGCGAGAGGGAGGAGCCCTTGCCATCGAAGATGCGAACGTTCTGGAATAATGTCGTGCTCGGCTGCGAAGCGGTTTGCGAATAAGCATCGGGCGAGAGGATTGTTGCTGAACCCAAAAACACGGCGGCGGCGATGGACCCGAATTTAAAAGCCATGGCTGTAACTCCGTGTGTTCGTTTGCAACTATCTCATCGAGAACTTAATCCTGTCGTTCGGCATTCCGGAGATCGAAAAATGAGCTGATCGTCCAGCAGATTGATCTGCAGAATTCGATCGGGAAAGACTAGTGCAATGGGCGAACATCCGCAATCACGAGCATATGAAGGACATGTTCCTGGCGTTTCCGCGTCAAGTCGACGGCGGACGCGAATTTGCCCAAGCAGGAAAAGTCCGTACCTACATCCGCAGTTTGCCTCAAATGATGCGGATGATGTGCAATGCGGTGATCTGTTTCAATGCAGTACGATGTCGAATGTCGGGATGAACTCCATCCTGGGGCAACGATAAAGTGCCTCGGTCGAACGCAGGAGGTGATCGCAATGAAGGATATACCGATAGGCGCTAAAGGGCGCTTCGGGCTGGAGGTGACGTCCCAGCACTTGGCAAGCCAGTTCAAGGATCCGATGTTGCCGCCGGTGTTCGCGACGCCGATGATGATCCTGGCGATGGAGAATGCTGCGCTCAATGCGATCCGTGCCTATCTGGAGCCGGGCGAGAGTGCCGTCGGAACCGTCGTTGATGTCCGGCATCTCGCGGCAACGCCAGCTGGGCAGCGCGTGACGGCGTATGCGGAGGTCACGCATGTCGAGGGGCGCCGGATCGTGTTTGCCGTTTCGGCACGTGACGAAACCGAAGAAATAGGAAAGGGCATGCACGAACGGATGGTGGTCGATCTTGCCCGCATCGAAAAGCGTCTGGAGGCAAAGCGCGCACAATCGCGGGCCAATCGAAAGAGCGAAAGTTAAGGGCGGCTGGATTCCGGCTGTCGTTCAATGCCTGAATTGGTATGCTGCTCATTCGATACGTCAATGATCGCCGAACCGGGCAAGCCAAGTACTGCCCGGCAGCGGTTTGGTTCTGCAACCAGAAAGATTGACGCGATGGAAGAATACGATCTGTACATCAATGCCAAGAAGCCAGCCATCGGGCTCTACGTACGCAAAGGTGCCGGGCTGCCCGATCTCGCCGATAAACAGGACTGGGTATTCGACGGCACTGCGGCACGGGATTTACTGCCTCCGAGCGTTCTGGAAGGCGTCGCCGCCAGCGGCCATGCGTTTCGGGATATGGATTAGGACATAGGCTGTGGCGCGGTGACTTCACGGCCTGTCTCTGCAATCCCATTACCCGGATAAGGTATGAAGGTTGCCCAGTCGCTGTGAATGAAGGTTAGGGCTGGTATCCGGCCTTGTCGCGCAATTACAATGGTGCTGGCCCGTATCGTTCGTCGATCCGGTCGTGAGTGGGATAAGGATACCGATCGGATCGAATATGGTTTCAAGCCTGCCGCCCCCCGTATCGCAGTCGGTTGCCTCAAGGCTCACGCGCGCGGCGATATTCATGGTTGTGACGATCAATCCGGGAGCGGAGGCCGATGGGACGATCCGTGGCCTGTGCGCCGATCTCTCCAGCCTGCTGCGCGGCGTCGGGTTCCGCAATCTCAACGGACAATTATCCTGCATCATGGGGTTCGGCTCCGAGGCGTGGGACCGGCTGTTCGGTGCGCCGAGGCCGAAGGACCTGCATCCGTTTCGCGAAATTCGCGGGGTGCATACGGCGGTCTCAACGCCCGGCGACATCCTCTTTCATATCCGTGCGGCGAACATGGACCTTTGCTTCGAGCTTGCCACGCACATCATGTCCCGGCTCGCCGGCGCGGTTTCGGTGGCGGACGAGGTGCATGGCTTTAAATTTTTCGACGACCGCGATCTGATCGGCTTTGTCGACGGTACCGAAAATCCGGCGGGGCAGGCCGCCGAAGCCGCCACGCTCGTGGGCGATGAAGATTCCGATTTTACCGGCGGTAGTTATGTGATCGTGCAAAAATATCTGCATGACCTGGAGCGGTGGAACAAGGTGCCTGTCGAGGAGCAGGAGAACATCATCGGCCGGCACAAGCTCTCCGATATCGAGCAGCCCGATTCAGTGAAGAAGCCGTATGCGCATAATGTTCTCACCTCGATCGAAGAGAATGGTGAGCAGCTTCAGATCGTGCGCGATAACATGCCGTTCGGCGAGGTGGGCAAAGGCGAGTTCGGCACCTATTTCATTGGCTATGCCCGGTCGCCGCAGCGCATCGAGAAGATGCTGGAGAATATGTTCATCGGCAATCCGCCAGGCACCTACGATCATCTGCTGGATTTCAGCCGGGCGGTGACGGGTAGTTTGTTCTTCGTGCCGACAGCGACCTTCCTGGATGATGTCGACCCCGCGACGCAGCCAGTTGCCAATATCGACGAGAAACAGCCCGAGGAGGCTGCGCCGCTTGCGCGCTCGAGCGACGGTTCACTCGGCATCGGATCCCTGAAGAAAGAGGCAGGACATGAATAATCTCCACCGGCAGCTCGCGCCCATTTCCGATGAAGCATGGGAGCAGATCGAACAGGAAGCCTCGCGTACGCTCAAACGCCATCTGGCGGCGCGCCGCGTGGTGGATGTCGTCGGCCCCAAGGGCTTCGATGTCTCGGCCGTTGGCACTGGCCATCTCAAGCAGATCAAAAGCCCGGGAGATGGCGTGGAGACGCGACAGCGCGAGGTCAAGGCGTTCGTCGAACTGCGCGTTCCTTTCCAGCTTACGCGGCAGGCGGTCGATGACGTGGATCGGGGTGCGGAGGATTCAGACTGGTCGCCTGTAAAAGAGGCGGCGCGCAAGATCGCCTTTGCGGAAGATCGCGCGGTCTTCGACGGTTTTACTGCTGCCGGGATTCAGGGAATTCGCGAGGGTGCCAGCAATGCGCCGGTCGCGCTCCCGGCCAATGCCAAAGGTTATCCCGGTGCCGTTGCGCAGGCAGTGAGCCGGTTGCGTCTGGCCGGGGTCAACGGGCCGTATGCCCTTGTGCTCGGCGCGGACGCCTACACGGCGGCCACTGGCGGAAGTGATGATGGGTATCCGATCCTCCATCATATCGAGCGCGAGGTGGATGGCGGAATCATCTGGGCGCCCGCTATCAAGGGCGGGTTCGTGCTCACGACCCGCGGCGGAGATTTTCAACTGGATATCGGGCAGGACATCTCGATCGGTTACCTCAGCCATTCCGGCACGGTGATCGACCTCTATCTGCAGGGGACTTTCACGTTCCAGATGCTGACGTCCGAGGCCGTCGTGGTTCTCGGTCCTGCAGGGAAATAAGGGCTCGGGTCGCTCAGATCGCCTGAACGAACTCGACGCCGATCTCGTCGCCGCGCTGCCAGACGAGACGGCAGGGTGTGAGCTTGCGCACATCCTTGGTCAAAGCGAGGGCGATCTTGCTGCCGAGCTTGCCGCCGTTCTGAACGGACAGGCGGGCGCCGGTGGCGGAAAGGTCGATCACTGTGCACGGTCGCTTGGCAAAGCCACCGTCAAGCGTCAGCCAGACACCGAGCTGCGTTTTGTGACGCGTCTTGCGCGATTCTCGTTTGAAAACGCCCATCGATCCCTCTCTTGTCCTTCGAGCAGGCGGAGATATAGCACCTGGAACTTTCGGAAAATTTGATCGAAAAGCCGGGTTCATCGGTGCCTCGGATACCTTTTGTTAAGCATGACCCGGTGCGCCTTGGCCAAAAGCAGGGATTTCTCCTGCGTTTTCATTGCCCTGTTGCCTGTGCGACCGTTCTGCATGATTAACGGAATACAAACACACTCCCGCCAGAGTCCTGTCGTCATTTGCCGTGGCGTTTGCACGGCGGGGTGGATTCGTTTTCTCGATGCGTGGTCTGTCGTTTCTCGTTTTGGCGGTCGTTGCCGCAGGCGTTGCGCCTGCGCATGCGACGTTGCGTATCACGCGTGACCACGGCGGTTATGTCGAGGAATACAAGGCGAAGTACGAGCGCATCCGCGCGAACGGCGAACGCGTCGTCATCGACGGCGTCTGCAATTCCGCCTGCACGCTGGTGTTCGGGATTGTGCCAAACAGCAAGATTTGCGTGACGCCGCGCGCCAGCATCGGCCTGCATCAGGCCTATTACGACAAGTCCTTCACCTTCGGCATCAAGGTCACGAGCACGGAGGGGACGTCGGAGTTGATGTCTTATTATCCGCAACCGGTGAAGGACTGGCTCCGCCGCAACGGTGGCCTCACCACCACCATGAAGAAAATCAAGAACGGACCAGATCTATGGAAGATCGCCGATCCGTGCCCGGAAGATTTCTGATCTAATCCGCTACAGGCGTCAGCTTGCAGGTCATGTCCTTGCCGCCGGGCAGGGCGATCTGAGCGGTATCGCCTTTATTCCACAGCCGCGCCTGACCTTTCGGATATTGCGCTTCGTAGCGCGCGCCGGATCCCGACAAGGCCTGTTTCAGCACGACGTTGTCTTTCCGGCCGGCGACATAGGCGAAGCTGGGGCTGCTGTTCACGAACACCACGGTGAGCGAAACGTTGTCGCCTTGGCATGCGGCGTTGAACGGACCGAGGCTCATTCCACCTTTCGCCGCTCGTGCAGCCCGCGAATCCGAACGCAAGGCGCTGATCCGCCCGACATAGGAGTCCGCAAGGCATCGTTCCTTGTCGGTGGAGGACAGGCATTCGTTGCGCTGCTTGATCCAGATGTCTTGATCTTTGAGGATGTTCGGCTGCGAGACGCCGGCGTCTTCGCGCGCCAGCGTGAGCAGGCGCGTGGCTTCGCGATCGAGCATCGCAAGAGTTTTATCGCCGCAGATCGTTTTCTCGATCGGCGCATTTGCCTTGGCGCAATCGAAGCCAGCCTGAAGAGGCGCAGGCTGCGCAGAAACGGGGGAGATATAGAGGGACCAGGAGAGGGCCGTGACAACCGAGAGGGCAAGGGCAGGCTTCATGCTTTTGTCCTGTGGCGATCCTAGCATTTAATTCGCGCATCCTGTTTTTATCGTGACAGCCTGCGTCTTGACGGCAGGCAATCAGAACGTCACCACGCCGCGGATCGACTTGCCTGTCTTCATCAACTCGAATCCCTTGTTAATGTCGGCAAGCGGCATCACGTGGGTAATCATCGGGTCAATCTGGATCTTGCCCTGCATGTACCAGTCGACGATCTTCGGCACGTCGGTGCGGCCGCGCGCGCCGCCGAACGCCGTGCCTTTCCAGACGCGGCCCGTGACAAGCTGGAACGGGCGCGTTGCAATCTCCGCGCCCGCGGGCGCGACGCCGATCACGATCGACTGGCCCCAGCCGCGGTGGCAGGCTTCCAGTGCCTGCCGCATCACCGTGACGTTGCCGGTGCAGTCGAACGTGTAGTCCGCGCCGCCGATCTGGTCCGCGCCATGCTTGGTCATGTCGACGAGGTAGGGAACGAGGTCCTTGCCGATTTCCTTGGGGTTGACGAAATGCGTCATGCCGAAGCGTTCGCCCCAGGCCTTGCGGTCGTTGTTGATGTCGACGCCGATGATCATATCGGCGCCCGCGAGCCTCAGGCCCTGCAGCACGTTCAGGCCGATGCCGCCGAGGCCGAAGACGATGGCCTTCGCGCCCGGTTCGACCTTGGCCGTGTTGATGACCGCGCCGATGCCGGTGGTGACGCCGCAGCCGATGTAGCAGACCTTGTCGAAGGGGGCGTCCTCGCGGATTTTAGCTACTGCGATCTCGGGGAGCACAGTGTAGTTCGCGAACGTCGAGGTGCCCATGTAGTGATGCACCGGCTTGCCTTGATAAGAGAAGCGCGAGGTGCCGTCCGGCATCAGGCCCTGACCTTGCGTCGAGCGGATCGCGGTGCAGAGGTTGGTCTTGCGCGAGAGGCAGGAGGGACACTGGCGGCATTCCGGCGTGTAGAGCGGAATGACGTGGTCGCCCTTCTTCACGCTGGTGACGCCGGGGCCGACATCGACGACGATGCCCGCGCCTTCGTGACCGAGGATCGCGGGAAACAGCCCCTCGGGGTCGGCGCCTGAGAGCGTGAATTCATCGGTATGGCAGATGCCGGTCGCCTTGATTTCCACCATGACTTCGCCTTCGCGCGGGCCTTCGAGTTGCACGGTGGTGATTTCAAGCGGCTTGCCGGCGGCAATGGCGAGGGCGGCGCGAACGTCCATATCGAATGATCCTTGAAGTGGTAGGTGACGTTTTTGTTACGCGAGCGCAGCACGCCCCCGCAATTTGGCTGATTGCCTCCCAGCATAGGTTCGGGCAATCAGAACGGCAAATGAATCAGAGATCGGATGATCTGGCCGCGCGCGTCGCGCCAGCGGTATTTGTGGTGCTGTGGAGCTCCGGCTTCATCGGCACGAAATATGCCGTCTCGGGCGCGGAGCCGCTGACTTTTCTCACCATCCGCATGTTCTATGTTTCGGCGCTGCTTGCGATCATCATCGCGATCTGGCGTCCGAAATGGCCGAACCTGCGCGAGGCGGCGCACAGCGCAGTCGCAGGCCTTCTGGTCCACGGCTTCTATCTCGGCGGCGTCACCATTGCGATCTATCTTAGCGTGCCGGCCGGACTGTCGGCATTGATCCCCGGTCTGCAGCCAATCCTGACATCGACGCTTGCCAACCGCTTCCTCGGCGAGCGCGTCACGTTGCTGCAATGGGGCGGACTTTTGCTCGGTCTCGCTGGCGTGTTGCTCGTGCTGCGCTCGCGTCCGATGTCGGGAGACATTGGCTGGGGATGGTTCGCGACCTGCGTGGCGCTCGTCAGCATCACCATAGGCACGCTTTATCAGAAGCGTTTCTGCGGACGGATCGACTGGCGCACCGGCAATACGATCCAGTATCTGACCTGCGGCACTGTCTACGCCATCGGCGCGTGTCTGTTCGAGACGCGGGTGGTGCACTGGACCGCCGAATTCATCCTTGGTGTGAGTTGGCTCGTGGTCGCGTTGTCGATTGGTTCGATCAGCGTGCTGTACTGGCTGATCCGCCGCTCGGCGGCGACGCAGGTTGCGAGCCTGTTCTATCTGGTGCCTGCGACCACGGCGCTGATGGCTTACGTGCTGTTCGATGAGCGGCTGGACAAACTTGGCGTCGTCGGCATGGCGATCTGCGCGGCCGGCGTGTTTCTGGTGAACAAGCCGACGCCGAAGCCCGAGGTTTCGCCGGGGAGTTAGACCACAACGGCATCCTGTTTCATTTTATCATCGTCTCGGCCTCGGTGCGGAGCGCCTGTCGCGAGGGATCGCGTGAGTAGAACATGTGTCCGCCCGGATAGACCACGAGCCTAACGCGATTGGGCGTGGCGTAGGCGGGCAGCTGATCGAGGACCATCTTGGAGCCGTAATACGGCGTCGCGAGATCGAACAGCCCGTGCGCGACAAGCAACTGCAGTTTCGGATCGAGCGCGAGAATCTGCCGCAGTTGCTCGATTGAATTCGCCGGGCTGGGGCCTTGGCCGAAATTCCAGGCTTTCGCGACTGCATTGTTGAGCAGGTGGTAGGAGCCCGTCGGCCGCCAGTTGAGCTTGCGCGTATAGAGATCGACCGCAGCGCTGGTGAGCGGTGCAATCAATGGCTCTAGTGACGGATCGCCGAAACGGTAGAAGCTGGAATCCGGGTTGGGATCATTGCCAAGGATCGATGCGTCGTAGCGTCCTGTCACCTTGCCGTTCTTGCGATCGAATTCCCGGCGGAATTCGAGGACGTCGAAGCGGCCAGCCAACCGGCGGCTGACCTCCCGATCGATTCCGGTAAGGGCTGCGACCTTGTCGGCGATGCGGTTCGTCGCAGCGGTATCGGTTTCGCCTTTGACCAGATCGAGCAGAAAATCGCTTGATGCATATTTTTCGACATCGGTCATGTCAGCGCGGCTGACAGGCCCCTTCGCCTGCCGCGCAACTGCGGCCATGGTCGGAAGGCTCGCCACATATTGCAGAAGGCTGGAGCCTGAGAATTCGCGGAAATCGAATACCGGCGAAATCAGGATGAGACCTTTCACGCCGACACCTTGGTCAATCTCCAGGTTGCGTACGATGCGTGGCCCGCGAAAGCCGCCATAGCTTTCGCCGACGACGAATTTTGGCGAGACGAGGCGGTTCGATTTTTCCAGCCAGCGGCGGATGACCACCGAAAGCGCCGAGATATCGCCATCCACCGAATAGAGCCGTTTGCGCACGTCATCGCTTGTGGACACGAAACGGCTGTAGCCCGTGCCAACTGGATCGATGAAAACCAGATCGGTGAAGTCAAGCCAGGTGTCGGCATTGGGTTGAGGATCGGGCGAGGCGGACGGACTCAGAGCGTCGCCGCTCATCCCCACACGCCAGGGGCCCAGATTGCCGAATTGCAGCCAGGCGGATGACGCACCCGGCCCGCCGTTGAAGATGAAGGTGACCGGGCGCGTGATGGGATCGGCGCCATCGAGTTGATACGAGGTGAAGGCGATATCGGCTTCTGGCTCGCTCTTGGCGTCGAAAATGCGGATCGAACCTGCGGTGGCTTTGAAGGCGAGGGTGCGGCCGGGGAGAGTGAGTGTCTGCTTCGTCGTGGAATTGGGCGGCAGGCGATTTTGCCCGGCAATGGCCGGTGAGGCTGGCTGGGGGCTGCCCGCATGGTCAGCACCTCCCTTCACCGCCTTTTGGCTCGATGGAGGCGCCGCTGCAGGAGGTGGCGGAGCGGAAGACGCTGCGAGTGGTGGCTGAGACGCTTCCTGCGCGTCAGCAGATGTTGCCACCAGCAGCGTCAGAAATGCGGCAGCGATTGTTGCCGAGCGCGACGTCGAGAACGCGAGAGCCATTGCTGCCTCCTTGCTTTCCCTTCGATACGACGGTCGCGATACCGGCCCGATCCGCAATACCGCGATTGCACATGAAGCTGTGTCAGGGTGGGTGCCTTGGCAACAGGAATTCGCGGACCGGCCATCACTAGTCGGTTATGAAGTCAGTCCCGTGCGCAGAAGGCTAGGTTTTGGTTTTCCTGTAGGCTGCCAGCGCACGTTCGCGTGCAGCTTTGTGATCGACGATCGGCTCCGGGTAGGTTTTCCCGAGCGTAACGCCCGCTGCCGCAAGCTCCAGCGGCGTGGCATCCCAGGGCTTGTGGATGAGCGCGGGCGGCAGCTTCGCAAGCTCGGGTACCCATTTCGCGACATACGCGCCGTCAGGATCGAACTTCTCGCCCTGCAGGATGGGATTGAAGATACGGAAGTAGGGTGCTGCATCCGCGCCGCAGCCCGCGACCCATTGCCAGTTGCCGGGGTTGCTGCCGGGATCGGCATCGACCAGCGTATCCCAGAACCATGCTTCGCCCTCGCGCCAGTCGAGCAGCAGATGTTTCACCAGAAACGAGGCCGTCACCATCCGGACGCGGTTCTGCATCGTGCCGGTGTGCCAGAGTTCGCGCATCCCGGCATCGACGATGGGATAGCCGGTGCGTCCTTGCTGCCACGCTCGTAGCGCTTTGGCATCCCTCCGCCACGGAAAATCGTCGAAGGACGATTGCAGATTGCGCCGGTGCAGATCGGGATGGTCGAACAAAAGATGGCGGCAGAATTCCCGCCAGCCGAGTTCGGAGAGAAATTTTTCAACGTCGCGGGACAGCGCCGGATGCTGCTCGGCGGCGAAGCGTGCGGCGTGAAACACCTGCCGGGGAGAAATCTCGCCGAAACGCAGATGCGGCGACAGATGCGAGGCGTGATCGCGGCCGGGAAAATCGCGACCGATGGCGTAGCCCTTGATCGCTTCATCGAGAAAATCATTCAGCCGTCGATGCGCGCCGGATTCGCCGGGCGTCCATGTCTCGCGCAGGCCGCCCGCCCAGTCGGGGTGCGTAGGTTCGAGCTTCCAGTCTTTAAGGTTTTCGCTTTTGACGGATGCGACCGGCGGCGGCAGCTTTCGAACGGCAGGGAGCGGGCGGGGCGGATCGCCCTGCGACCGCACACGCTTCCAGAACGGGGTGAACACACGAAGGCCATTGCCTTCCTTGTTGCGGATGCTGGGCGGTGACGCGAGCAGATCGCTTGGGCTGATATGCGTTTCCACGCCGATCTCGTGCAGCGCTTCCGCTGTGTCCTGTGCTCTCGCAGCTTCGGCCGGTATCTCGCTATCGATCCAGAAAACGGCCAGAGCACCAGTATCCTTGGCAAGGCGCGGCAGAATGGCGCGCGCATCGCCTTTGCGCAGGACAAGATGCTGGCCGCGCTTTTTCAGATCGGTGTCGAGAGCGCGCAACGAGCTCGCCAGCCACCATTGCGTGGCCGCACCGAGTGATCGATTGCCGCCTTTGCCGGTATGCGTGTCGTCGAGAATGTAAAGGCAGACCAGAGCCGCTCCGGCCTCCCTCGCTGCGACAAGGGCGGGATGATCGGACAGGCGCAGGTTGTCGCGAAACCAGACGATGACAGGTTGGGTGGAGGCGTTCATGAATAAGGAGATTGTGGGGGAATGAGGAGATCACCTTTATTAACGCGCCAGAAATGAAAAAGGAGCGCCAGAGCGCTCCTTTTTTTGAGTCCGTGAGAGGCCGCTTACTTCGGCTGCGGCACGATGCGGATATACGGCTTCGGCGACTTCCAGCCGTTGGGATAAATTTTCTTCGCATCGTCGTCGGACACCGATCCGCTGATGATGACATCCTCGCCTTGCTTCCAGTCGGCAGGCGTCGAGATGTTGTGCTTGGAGGTGAGCTGGAGGGAGTCGATCGCGCGCAGGATTTCCTGGAAGTTGCGACCGGTGCTCATCGGATAGACCAGAACCAGTTTGATCTTCTTGTCCGGACCGATCACGAACACGTTACGCACAGTGGCGTTGTTCGCTGCGGTGCGGCCGTCCGAGGTGCCCTGCGTGTCGGCGGGGAGCATGTTGTAGAGCTTGGACACTTTGAGATCGGTATCGCCGATCATCGGATAGTTCGGAGCCACGCCGACCACGTCCTTGATGTCATCGCCCCAGAGCTTGTGGTTGGACACCGGGTCGACCGACAGTCCGATCAGCTTGACGTCGCGCTTGTCGAATTCCGGCTTGAGGCGGGCGAGCGCGCCGAGTTCGGTGGTGCAGACCGGCGTGAAATCTTTCGGGTGTGAGAACAGGAGCGCCCAGTGATTGCCGATCCAGTCGTGGAAATGAATGTGACCTTCCGTCGTGTCGGCTTCGAAGTCGGGAGCGGTCGCGCCTATTTGAAGTGCCATGATTTTAGCCTTGCCTTTCTGTGGTTTGTCGTGGGTTTCGTCGGCGAATATAGGCCCACGCACGCAACGCGAAAATACTGTGGCGAAAAGGATGATAACGTTCTCCGCGCGCCACCTGCGGCGACATGAACGTTCTGTTCATTTACGCGATAGGAGAAGGCACGTTCCCGTGAATTAACTAAAATGCCGCGAAACCGCCCCGGCGGTGCCCCACGCGCGCCTATTCGATCGGGAGAATGAACCTTGCCGCCGGTGAGTGTGACCAAAACGCAAGCCCGGCGCACTATGAATGGTCGCCCGACCGTTCATTAAGACAACGTTAAACTCCGTGAGCAAATGCTACGGACGTATTCAGTGAGTTAGTAACATGTCTATCCAGGACAGCCCCGCCGATCTCTCCGAACTCATCCGTCAGGTTGAGACCCTGCAAGACGAAGCCGCCCGTGCATCCGCCATCAGTGCGCTGCACATGGTGAGAGATGGGGTCATCACCGGCGAAGGGCCGACCACGCTGGGTCGCATTCACTTCTCCCGCTCGCTCGATGCCGACGACACCGCCTGGTGCGCCCGCATTCTGACCGCCGCCGGCGTGCGCGACCTTCCGGTCAGCCGCGCCGAGGTAGAGACGCTTTTCCAGATCGGCGAAGCTGCCGCTGACCGTTCCGATGACGGTCTGTTCGACGATCTCCTCGCCAAGGCCGTGGTTCATCATGCCGCAGCTGCTTCGGGCTTGCCGGTGCCGCCGCGCTCGGTCGCGCTGCAGCCGGGTACCGCGATCGAGAGCTGGGCGCCGACCACTGCGGTGGGCGTCAATGTCGAAGTGCTGGAATGGATCGCGACGCAGATGCGCGGCAAGCGCCGCAGCAACCGCGTGTTGAAGACCCTGGTTGCGGCCTGCCTGATCGGAGCCGCGACGCTGCCGCTGGTGGCTGCGCTCCCGAGCGTGATCGATCTCGCGACCTGAGCCTCGCATCCGAATTTCGGAGACAAAAAATCGCCGGACCGCTGCAGCGGTCCGGCGATTTGCTTGAGAGGGCAGGGCGATCAGCGCGTTGCGTTGGCGTGCTTCCGGTCCGACTTGTCTGCGGTGTCGATCGGGTCGAGCCCGAGCGTGCGGCCGGGGAAGCCCGCGACATCGAAATAGCGCTGGCCGAGAACGCGCTGATACTGCACCACGGTCCGCAACCCGTTATCGCTGGGCTTTGAGATCAGCCGGCTGGTGACGGCAGCCTTGGGCGTGATGCCGTTCGGGATCGCTTCCGAAAGCACGCGCCCCATCAGTCCGCCGTTGGCGGTCGAGCGCAGGCCGAGGATCTGCGCGATGGTCATGCCGACGTCTGCATTGCTGGCGGGCAGCGTGTCGACATAGCCGGTTTTGAAGTCGGGACCGATCGCAGCCATGAAGTTCATGGTATCGGCGCGGCTGAAATTGCCGTGCATGCCCTGACCTTGCTGCAGGCGGGTGTCTGAGACAGTGACGCCACACAGCAGTGGATCGCCGCAATCGGTAGCGTAGGAACGGAAGTTGATGACGATCGCCGGATGCGGCGTCGCGCCTGCGCCCTTCAGATTGATCGCGGAGAGAGGCAACGTGCCGGGAATGCGGCCAAGCTCGTCATGCACGAACAGACCGCTGACATAGTCCTGTTTCAGCAATGCGGCGACGATCTTGCGCGCCAATGCCTTGTTCGGCTTTTTGCCCTTCTTGCCGGTGCCGGGAATGTAGATCAGGTCCGAGCCGCCATTGGCCGCCACGATCACGTCGGGCTTGGCGGGGTTCTTGCCGATCAGGCCGTTGCCGAGGTGGGGGTAGGTGTTTGCCGCGACCGGCTGGTTCTTGTTGTCGGGGTCGTTGAGCGGAAGATCGAGTGCCTTGGCGAGGTCGAGCGCGACGAAGCCAGGCGGCAACTGGCCTTTGGGAACGTCTTTATATTCGCCGTTGGCGGCGCCGCTGGTCGTGCTTTCCTTCGAGATCGTCGAGAACCCATGGTCGGCCGAGACGACGATGTTGGTCGAGTCCTCGAGGCCGAGGTCCTTCAGCGCCTGCCGTAGCTGGGCGAGGTTGTTGTCGGCGTTCTTGATGGCGGCGAGCGAGGTCGGGCCGTTGATGCCCGGCGTCAGCTTGCCGAGGCTGTCGCCCTGGTTGTGCTGCGTGCCGTCCGGGTCGCGCGACCATAGCACCAGCACGAAGGGCTTGTTGCGCGCCTTGAACATCGGCAGCACGGCCTTGGTCACCACGTCGGTGAAGTATTGCTGCTGATCGACGTTGGCGACGGTGGTGCCGGGCTTATCGGAATTGCCGGCCTTGCCGTTCTCGCCGCGCGTGGGTGCTTTCACCGGCAGGTTGGCGGCTTCGAGGGCTTTCTTGATCTCGTCGGAAAGCGGAATGCCGAGATCCTTGCCGTCCTTAGACGCGCCGGTCTGGTCGTCGATGACGATCGTCTTCGCGCCGCTGCGTTCGGTATGATCGAACATCAGGGTCGGGCCGAGCTTGCCGACTGCGGCGGTGGAGAAACCGGAGCGCCGGGCGGCCGCGAGGATCGTTTCCTCGTTGAGATAGTTGCCACCGAAATGGTCGTCGACATCGCCGAGCACCGGATCGTTCTCCAGGAACGGCGTCATCGATCCATGCGCGGCGCCGACTGGATAGCCGGAATAGATGGTGTTGCTGTAGACGCCGGTGTCGCCGAGATAATGGCCGGTCGCCATCCCCGAGGAGTTCGGCATGGTGAAGGTCGGGAACAGGGAATGGGGGTTCTTGAAGTTCACGCCCGCGTCCCGCAGCGCCGCCATTGCCGGTGCGGTTTCCGGGGTAACCTTCAGCGCCCGCAGGCCGTCCGGCACGAACAGGATCAAATTGTGCGGCGTGGCGTTGGCGGCATGGCTTGCGGACGGCAGGGCGGAGAGCAGGCCGGCAACGGCAAGGCCGAGCGGCAGCGAAACGCGGGCGCGCATGAATATCTCCTGAGGGGATGAAAACAGGCGGGTCCGGTGTAGTTTCTCCTCATGACAGTCTTGTTACATTTTGTGAGGTTCACACAGGGACGACGGGATCGCTGATGGCGCGGACAATCAGACATCTTCTCGTTCATGGCCGGGTGCAGGGGGTCGGTTTCCGCGCCTGGGCGCAGGACACCGCCGACCGGCTTGGCGTGGAGGGCTGGGTCCGCAACAGGCGGGGCGGCGAGGTCGAGATGGTGGTGGCCGGCTCAGTGCAGGCCGTTGCCGCGATGGCCGAGGCCTGCCGCCAGGGGCCGTCCTTTGCCCGGGTCGCCCGTGTCGAGGAACGGGACGCGCAGGAGGGCGAACTGATGGCTCGCGGTGAGGAAAGGGGCTTCGCCGGCCTGCCGACGATTTAGGAACAGCTTACCGAAAACCGACAGGCCGCTTGTCAAGTTACCGCGAAACATCTAGCACTGGCGCGGTATTCCCTTATTTATTGGGCCATCGTGGGCACCCTTCCGCTGATTACGCCTGGCTTCCGTCGCATCCGGGCAAGCATTGCCTGCTGGCTCGATGACATCGAGACCGGCTGGTCCATTCCGGCGTTCATCCTGGGCTTCGTCGCGCTCTCGACGCTGATTTTAAGCATCGCCTACATCAGCAGCAATTTGCACATGGACGTCCTCGAGACGTGGTCCGTGGGGCGAACCTGGGCCTGGGGGTTTTGGAAACACCCGCCGCTGATGGGGTGGATGGCTCATAGCTGGATGGATGTGTTTCCGCTGACGGACTGGTCGTTCTGTCTGCTGGCGATGGCCAATGCAGGACTGGCGCTGTTTGCCGTGGATCTGATCGCGCGCCGTTTCGTGCGTGGCGACAAGCGGGCCGTCATCCTGCTGCTGCTGCTTTTGATGCCGGTCTATCAATTCCATGCCGAGAAGTTCAACGCCAACACCGTACTGCTCGCGGTCTGGCCGCTGGCGACCTACTGCTTCCTGCGCTCGTTCGAGGAACGCACGGCGGGCTGGGCTGCCGCGACCGGCTTTTTGTGCGCGGTTGCGATGCTCGGCAAATATTATTCGATCTTTCTCCTGCTCGGATTTGTGATCGCCGCCATTCTTCATCCCGACCGCATGCGGTATCTGCGCTCCAAGGCACCGTGGATTTCGCTGGTGTGCGGGCTGATCGGGATCGCGCCGCACGTCTATTGGCTGTGGCAGAACAATTTCGGGCCGTTTCATTATGCGATGCATATGCACGTCAAGCACGACGTTCATTCGTTCAAGGGCGTCGTGCTTTTCGCATTGACCAATATTGCCTACCTGCTGCTGCCCGTGGTCAGCCTTGCCGTCATGTTGCGTTCGCAATTGCGCGAATGGGGAAGGAATCTCAAGACACTTCCCTCCGGGCTGCTGCTGTTGTTTCTGGTGTTCGCGGCGAGTTTCCTGTCGCCGATGCTGACGGTCCTTGTTCTCGCCAGCGATTTGCCGACGACATGGCATTTCCAGGGACTGTTCTTCGTCATCCTGATAGCTGTCTGTGCCTTGCGTTTTGAGATTCCCCGCATCGAGACGGTTAATCTTGCGACCCTGGTCGGATCCCTGTTTCTGTGCGCACTGCTCGCGTCGCCGGTGTACGCGCTTTACCGGAACGTCAGGCCCAATGAGAGCGGTCGCGACTTTTACCGGGGCGCTTCCGACGTGCTGACGGCTGCATGGCATGAGGCCTACGGGACGCGGCTCGAACGCGTCAGCGGCGAAGATGGGCTTGCCTTCGCCACGGCGTTCTACAGCCCGGATCATCCCGTCTACAGCCGTCCTTTTGCTTACCAGCACGAATGGGGCATGCCGAGAAACAGTACTTTCGCAAAGGGCTGGAGCGCTCTTTGCTTTGAAGGCGAGGCCGGCTGCGTGGAGTGGATGGCGAGGGTCGTGCAGGCCGCTCCCCGCGCGCGTCAGTGGACCTTCCCGGTGCACCTCTCTTTGTGGGGAATTCGCGGGGCGACGCGTAACGTGACGGCCATCATGGTTGCACCTCTTGCGAAGCCGGAAGAAGAGAGCGCACCGGCGGAACGGCTTGACGAGGTCGGTGCGCGCAAGCGGACCGACTGATCACGCAGCGAGAACGATCTTGCGGAACGCGGCCGAAATGGCGCGCAGCGCCGCGAGCTGCGTGGCGTCGCTCACACGCGAATAGAGCATGACTTTCGACTTGCCGAGCTTTGGCAGCTTATAGGTCGTACCGATATCGATCAGTCCGGGCGGGGCGATGCGACGGGCAAGCGGCGCCGCGCCGAGGCCTGCTTCGGCCGCCGCAACGACGGCGGTGACGCCGCCGCCGATGAACGTTTCCGTCCACGGCAGTTTCGCCTTGTCGAGCGCGCGCACCGCAAGGGCGCGAACGCCGCAGGACGGCGCGAGTGTTGCGATGGGGAGTCGTTCCCCGACAGCCCATTTGAACGCCGGCGCGGCGAACCAGCCGAATTCATCCTCGGTCAGCTTTTCGCCGCCGCGATGGCTTCCTTCCGGCCGCACGATCACCGCGTCGAGCGTCCCGGCATCGAAGGCATCGAGCAGGTCGTGCGAAAAACCGATCTGCACGGTGATGGTGAGTGACGACGAGAGCGACCGTAGCCGCTCCATGATGGGCACGAGTTCGGGACCGGCGGCGTGATCGCTGAAGCCGAGTGCTAGCTGCTTGCGCGCAGCCTGCGCGCCGTTCAACGCGCGGTCATGAGCATCGATCAGAGCCTGCGCGTCCTTCCTGAACGTGATGCCGTCCGCTGTCAGCCGGACGGCACGGGGCGAGCGTTCGACGAGGCGCCTGCCGAGCGTCGCCTCCAGCCGCTGCAGTTTCATGGAGACCGCGGCCTGCGTGGTGCCGAGCACTTCGGCTGCGCGGGTGAAATTCTGCAGGTCCGCCACCAGCAGGAAGGCCTGAACGGTTTCGATGTCGAGCGTGCTCATGGCATAATCAATTTATGTTATCATTGATATCAAGAATGATAAGATACCAAAATCATGGTCGCGGGTCTAGCTTGCTTCTGTCAGCAAGGCAGTATTTCAAGGAGACAGACCATGCCCCTCATCACCGTTCAGTATTCATCCACCAAGGAGGTTCCTCCGGCAAAGGCGGAGATCGCCGCAGCCGTGAGCGAGTTGTCGTCGAACATCCTGCACAAGGATCCGAAGGTTACCGCGATCATCGTGCAGGCGGTCGAGGCGTCTGACTGGTTCGCCGGCGGCCGTTCGCTCGCCGAACAGAAACTCTCGAGCGTCTGGCTCGATATCCACATCACCGACGGCACCAACAGCAAGGACGAGAAGGCCGAGTTCATCGCGGCGACGTTCAAGAGGTTCGGCGAACTGCTGGGGTCGCTGCACACCGAAAGCTATGTGCACGTGCACGAAGTGCGCGCGGACGCTTATGGTTTCGGCGGACTGACGCAGGAGCGGCGCTACATCGCGAAGAAACTATGGATTCCGCCGTATCAGCTCGCGGTGTGACTACGTCATTACTGACATGTCCAATATTCGGGAAAGCCGATGGCTTTCCCGAATATTTTGCGATTCTGGATTGCTCTTGCACCGGTATGCGTTTGGAGTAGATCATCTCATCCACCGTCAATTGGAGTCTTGTTATGTTCAGCCACATCATGGTCGGTTCGAATAACATCGAAGCGGCGAAGAAATTCTATGACGCGATCTTCACCGCAGCCGGTGGAACGGCCGGGACCGTCGATGCAAAGGGCCGCGTCGCCTATACCGACGGCAACGTCCGATTCCTGATCACCAAGCCGATCAACGGCCAGCCGGCGACCTTTGCCAATGGCGGCACCATCGGCCTGAGCATCAAGAGCCCGGCTCTGGTCGATGCATGGCACGCGGCCGGCGTTGCGAACGGTGGCACCACCGCTGAAAATCCTCCGGGCGTTCGCGAGTCGGGCGGCAAGAAGGTGTACCTCGCCTATATGCGCGATCCCGACGGCAACAAGCTCTGTGCCCGGTCGTCTTACCCCGGCTAAAGACCGCGACGATCAATCCGCCGCTTCGGGCAGGGCCGGTTCGAGGGCGCCGAACACGTCCTCGAACGCCTGCCGGAGCGCGATATCGACATCATGCATGGTCACCGGCAGGCCGAGATCGGCAAGGCTGGTGACGCCGTAGCGCGGGTCTTCGATCCCGCACGGCACGATGCCGGTGAAATGCGACAGCTCCGGTTCGACGTTGATGGCGATGCCGTGCAGCGACACCCAGCGTTTCAGCCGGACGCCGATCGCGGCGATCTTGTCCTCATAGCCTTCGCCCTTCTCGGGCCGCTTCACCCAGACGCCAACGCGGTCTTCCCGCCGTTCGCCGTGCACATTGAAGGCGGCGAGCGTCGCGATGATGAGCTGTTCAAGATTGGCGACGTAGGCACGTACGTCCGGCCGCCGCCGCTTCAGATCCAGCATCAGGTAGACCACGCGCTGGCCGGGACCGTGATAGGTGAACTGGCCGCCGCGGCCGGTGGCGAACACTGGGAAACGGGCGTCGACGAGATCGCCCGGCCGGGCGCTGGTGCCGGACGTATAAAGAGGGGGATGCTCCAGGAGCCAGACGAGCTCCGGTGCGGTACCCTCGGCGATCGCCGCCGCTCGCGCCTCCATGATCGCGAGCGCCTCCTCGTAATCGACCAGCGAATCCGTCACCCGCCATTCGACGGCGGCGCCGGCCGCGGCAGAAAACGGTGATGAGGCAAGGGTATCGCGAAAATTAACCATCTGTTCACCATAGCGTGGTGATCTGGAAAAAGCAGTCTTTCCGGGTCAGGTACAGTGGCGACAATCGATAACGTTTCCGTCGATCTCATGGTGGTTCTTGGGACCACCAGGATGCCTATTCATCAGGTCATGCGGTTGAGCCGCGGGGCCATCATCGAACTTGATGCCACCGAGCAGGACGAGGTCAAGGTTCTGGCCAACAACCTGCCGATCGCGTCTGGGGCGGTGATCGTCAACCGCAACCGGATCGCCGTCGAGGTGAAGCGGATGTTGCCGAAAACGGCCGACCAGCGTTAGGGCGGGAGGGCTTCGGGCCTCGCCCAGCGGGTCGTTTTCGCAAGAAAGCCCCGGTTTTAAAGGCATAACAAGAAAGATGCGGGGCTGTGGGCCGAAGCTCTGTAAGCCCTTGTTTCTGAATGATCCATTTGTTACATCGGCGCCGTGACAGGGTCGATCCGGCCCGCCGGGGCCATGTTCCGGAATAGTCGCAAAGCGCTCGTGGCGGAATTGGTAGACGCGCTGCCTTGAGGTGGCAGTGAGTAAAATCGTGGGGGTTCGAGTCCCTCCGAGCGCACCAGCCCGAAATTCCCATTGATTTAACTGGTATTTTCCTGCTTTCGCCCTCACTTGGTGATGGGCGGGGAATTGTTCCGATTCGGCCTGCGGAAGCTGGCCGGATTGCCGTTAGCAGCAGGCACAGCATGACCGGTTTTAAGATTCTCGAATTGCGTATCGGCCGTGCCGCACCACTCGGTGCGTCAGGCGCACTCAGCGCCATCGAGAAGCACAAGGTCGAGGGTGCGCTCGCGGCGGGTCCTCTCGGTCTCGATGGAGACGAGCAGGCAGACAGAAAGCATCATGGCGGGCCGGACAAGGCGATCCACGCCTACGCGGTGTCGCATTTGCCGGGCTGGGCGAATGAATTGCCTGCGCAGGCAGAACGTTTCCGCCCCGGTGCGTTTGGAGAAAATCTCGTCATCGGTGGTGCGAGTGAAGCCGACATCTGTCTCGGCGATCGCTGGCGCATCGGCTCAACGCTGGTCGAAGTCAGTCAAGGCCGCCAGCCGTGCTGGAAACTGAACTGGCGTTTCGAGGTGCCCGACATGGCGCGCCGCGTGCAGGAGAGTGGACGCACCGGCTGGTACTTTCGGGTGATCGAGCCGGGAGTCATTGCGGCGGGAGATCGGGGCACACTGGTGACGCGGCCGCATGCTGCGTGGACGCTCACCCGCACATCGCATCTGCTTTATCACGACCGGATGAATCGTCCGGCGCTGGCCGAACTCGCGAAGTTACCGGGCCTGCCGGAGAACTTGGCGACGTCTGGCGGAAGCGCGGCTGTCTTCAGGCCAGACGGAGGACTGGTCGCGCCGCCTCGGTACGTCAGTGTAGTGCGCCGATTTCTGCGTTTAGACTTTGTTAACCAACACGGCGCAGCCTGCTCTCAGATGGCGGTGGAATCGGAACTTGAGCCGACAGCCGCATGAGAGAGCCGCACGGCGTAGTGCCCGGGCGGCTCTGTCATTTTCAAAAATCCGAGGATGAGGCACGGCTCACGCAGGCGATAGCAAGGTGGCCGCGCGGGCACGAGGTGTTTCCTCATGCCCGCGCGAAGTGCTTGTCAGAGCGCCAGTGCCCGTCCGTCGCTGCGCGGATCGTGCGCACCGGTGATCGTGCCGTCCGCGTCGATCTTGATCGCGCCGGGATGGCCCGCGAGCTGGCTTTGCGCCGGAATCGCGCTGATCTCGTGTCCGCGCGCGGCAAGCTCCTTGAACACGGCATCTCCGGCATCCTGCTCAAGCTTCAGGCTGTCGCGTGTGTCGGAGAAGGTCTTGCCGAGCAGGAAGCGCGGCCTCGCGAGCGCAGTCAGCGGGTCCATGTTGTAGTCGATGAGGCGAGTCAGGATGGCGGTGAGTGTCTGCGGCTGACCGTCGGCGCCTTGCGTGCCGTAGAGAATCCGCGGCTTACCGTCCTTGAGATAGATGCCCGGATTGAGCGTGTGGAACGGCCGCTTGCCGGGCTCCAGCCGGTTCGGACTCTTGGGGTCGATCCGGAACGAGGCGCCGCGATTGTGCCAGAGAATGCCGGTGTCGCCGGCGACAAAACCGCTGCCCCAATCATAATAGACTGTCTGCAGCATGCTGACGCAGTTGCCTTGAGGATCGGTCGCGCCGATGTAGACGGTATCGGCCTTCTTGAAGACATGCGGCCAGGGTGCCGCTTTGGCCATGTCGATCGCCTTGGCGTGGGCGTCGAGGTTCTCCTTCGAGAGCAGGAAGTTCACCGGCACGTCGACGAATTCCGGATCGCCGATGAGGTTACGGTCGATGAAGGCCGGTTTCACGGCCTCGACCATCAGATGGTAGTGGTCCGCGCTGCCCTCGGGATATTTTGAGAGATCGAAACGGTCGAGAATGCCCATGATCTCGAGCGTGGTGATGCCTTGCGTGGGCGGCCGGATGCCCAATAGCTCGCCGCCACGATATTTGACGCGAAGCGGGGCTTCGTCCCGCGCTCTGGTGCGCGCGAGGTCAGTCGCCGTGAGGGGAGAGCCCATGGCCTTGAGACCCGCGGCGACACGTTCGGCAAGCTTGCCTTCGTAGAAATCACGGCCGCCGTTCTTCGCGAGCATCTCCAGCGAATCTGCAAGTTGCGGCTGGACGAGCTTCTCGCCGACTTCGGGGATTTTCCCGTTCGGCATGAAGATGCGCTGGATGTCCGGCCAGTCCTTGAGGTTCTTTTCCTCGAAGCTCTGCCAGAATTTCTGCGACGGGGTGACAGGAAAACCATTGCGCGCGTATTCGATCGGACGCTTGAACAAAGACTCCCAGCTTTGTTTGCCGCCCCATGCCTTGCGGCTGAAATCGAAAGCCTGATCCCAGGTGTCGACGGCGGCCGCCGTGGTGAGCGCGGATTGCGGACCGCGGATCGGAATCGATCCCTTGTAGTCGGGAGGATTGGCCGCGGCCTGTCCGATACCGGAGAGTGTGCGCACGTTGCCGTTGCGGTCGCTGAGAACCATGAAGGAGTCGCCGCCGAGACCGCAGAAATGCGGGTAGGTGACGGACAGCGTCGCGGCGATGGCGATCGCGGCTTCGATGGCGTTGCCGCCGTTCTGCAAAACTTCGAGGCCCGCGCGCGTCGCGAGTTCGTGCGGACTCGTCACCATGCCTTTCGTTGAGCGTGCAAGGGCGGAGGGATCGGCTGCGGCCCAGGCCATTGTCGGCATGGCAGACGCGGCAGCGAGTGCGGCGGAGCCGAGCAATGCATCTCTGCGGGTGAGTGAAAAAGGCTTGTCGGCGAAAGGATGATGACTGGACATAGTTGTTTCCTCGACGTTCCTTGTGCGCTCGCTGTCAGCGTGTTGCTGAAACGGCATCTCGCTCAGGAGACATGCGAACTGTAGGTTCGGCGAGTCATTGCGTAAAGCGGTGCACGCTTTGCTGCGTTGTCGCAGACAGCTAGGAATTTTCTGATTCACCTGCGCTTGCAGCTAGGAATTTTCTGAGCTGCTTGCGCGTGCCGCTGCCGAAGAGGATCGCAACATTCAGTGCAGCGGGCCTTGCGACGCAATCTCGGCGCGTTGTGGCGCGGCCGGTCAATCATTCAGCCGCGAATGCGGGCTTCTGACGCGTTCTCTTGAGAGTGTGGGCTGAATCGACCGTGCCATGGTTTTGGTCGGCTATGCGAAGCATGATGCTGAGCGCGTCATTGATGACTTGCTCGTCACGCTCGACTGCAAACACGACGTAGGCCGGCATGAAGAACTCCGGCGCATCTTCGACTATATGAAGCTTGCCGTCCTTCACAAATGGCCAGACCATCCGGGCCGGAAAATAGCCCGCACCTCCGGTCTTCAAAATATGCTGCAACCCCAGCCAGCCTATGTTTGCAACGAGCGATGATCCGGTGAAATCCGGAAAGCACGTGTTGTGGCGGGTATAGAACTCAGGACCCCAGTCGACATACACGTAATCGGATTGCGGGTGTGGCGGTCTGTCCGGTGAACTTGCAACCATCACCAGACGTTCTTCGAACAATTGCTGAATTTTAAGTCCGGGTCGGCTTTGCGGCGTATACATCACTCCGATGTCGAGGCGTCCCTCGATCAGACCCTGCATGATCTCGGGCTCGATTCCGCTTTCTGCCCGAATGGAAATCGCCGGATTGCAGCGCTGCATCTCAGGCAGCCATTCCAGCAGAAACTCCTCCCACAACCCGATGCGGCCACCGATCGCGAGCGACCCGCTAAATCCCGGCGGCAGCCCGACATCATGCCGTGCAAGTTCGAGTGTCCGGACAAGAGTTGAGGCGTGGCGCTGGAATTGGCGGCCAGCTGCCGTGAGGGTCGTGCCTGCTTTATTGCGTACAAAAAGAGCGCATCCGAGGTGCTCTTCGAGTGCATGAATGCGGGTGCTCACCGTGGACTGGCTCACGTGGAGATGTTCTGCCGCGTTGACGAAGCTTCCGGACGTGACGACGGTGAGAAAGGTTCGTGCGAGTTCGGTATCCATTGTCGGCTCGTTTGATTGGTGCTCCGCTCATTCACGGACAATAGGAATAATTTGTCAAAGCGATTTGCTGATCAAATGATAGTTCGGCGTTATTTCGCCGCACGATGTAATCGGGCGGGCGAATTCGCCTTATTGATGAGAGAGGCCAGAACGCCTTCAGCTCCTCCCGGGTTTTCAATAAATCCCCTGTTTACAAGGCAGTTTCGTCCCTCGGAATTTCATATCGGAAATCCTGATGGCTGCCGTCGACATTATTCGTTTGTCAAAGATGTTTCCGAAAACGGAAATATTCGCTGACTCGAAGCTAAGCAATGAATGCGATCGAGTGACGTCCCATGGGAGGGGATAATGGCTGTTGCAACGAATACACCGGAGACTTACTCGAAGGCGTGGCTACCTTTTCTGGATCGAACGAGAACTATCGCAAGGCCGGGTTATAGCCGCTGGATGATTCCGCCGGCAGCGCTTTGCGTTCATCTATGTATCGGTCAGGCCTATGCGTTCAGCGTGTTCAACCTGCCGATGACCAAGCTGCTTGGCGTCACCCAGTCCGCTCCGGGTGACTGGAAATTGACTGAACTCGGTTGGATCTTTTCCATCGCCATGCTGTTCCTCGGCATTTCCTCGGCGGTGTTCGGCCGATGGGTCGAGGAGGGTGGCCCACGTAAGGCCATGTTCACGGCAGCGATTTGCTGGGCGAGCGGCTTCCTGATCTCCGCGCTTGGCGTCCATCTGCATACGCTCTGGCTGATCTATCTAGGCTATGGCGTGATCGGAGGCTGTGCGCTCGGCATCGGCTACATTTCTCCGGTTTCGACGCTGATGAAATGGTTTCCGGATCGTCCCGGCATGGCGACGGGTATGGCAATCATGGGCTTCGGTGGCGGCGCGATGATCGCTTCGCCACTATCGGTCTGGCTGATGGGCAAGTTTCATACAGCGACCGATGTTGGTGTGTTCAATACCTTCATCGTCCTTGGCTGCGTCTACTTCTTCTTCATGATGATGGGCGCGCTGATCGTGCGCGTGCCGGCCGAGGGCTGGAAGCCGGAGGGGTTCGTTCCCGAGGCGGTCGCCAGCAAAAAGCTCGTCACGACGAACCATGTGTTTGTGTACGACGCGATCAAGACGCCGCAGTTCTGGCTGGTGTGGACCGTGTTGTTCCTCAACACCACGGCGGGTATCGGTGTGCTCGGTCAGGCATCGGCGATGAGTCAGGAAATGTTCCCAGGCCATATCACCCCGATTGCCGCAGCCGGTCTCGTCGGCCTGATGAGCCTGTTCAACATGGGCGGCCGTTTTTCGTGGGCGTCGCTGTCGGACTATATCGGACGCAGGAATACTTACTTCGTGTTCATGTGCCTCGGCTTTGTGCTGTACATTACCGTGCCTTATGCGGGCGGCAGCGGCAACGTCGTCCTGTTCGTCTGCTGCTTCCTCGTCATCGTGTCGATGTACGGGGGCGGGTTCTCGACCGTTCCTGCCTATCTGCGTGACCTGTTCGGTACGCGGTATGTCGGCGCCATCCACGGCATCCTGCTCACCGCCTGGTCGGCGGCGGGTGTCGCGGGTCCGGTGCTGGTCAATTACATCCGCGAGTACAACGTCACTCATGGCGTGCCGAAGGCGCAGGCCTACAACACCACCATGTACATCATGGCCGGATTGCTGGTGATCGGCTTCATCGCCAATGCTTGCGTCAAGGCCGTGGATAAAAAATATCACATGAAGAACGCCACGAGCGCCGATCAGACGGCTCCCGAAGGCGTGCCTGCAAGCGTTTAAACGTCCACCAGCAGATGCGAGCGACCCGGATCAGTTCGCTCGCATCTGTGCCAATCATCGTTACGCACTCAATCAATCATCAATGCCGATAAAGGGATTTGACATGCAGCAGACCGAAACCAAAACCAGTCCCATTTCGCTGATATTGGCGTGGGGTTTCGTGGGAATTCCTCTCCTTGCCGGCGTCAGCCAGACGCTGGTCAATGCAATGAAGCTCTTTTACTGAAGGAGGTGTCGAAGCCGCGCGAACTCGCGTCTTCAAGTACCTGATGCAGTGTTTCTACCCCAGGACTGACCAACCCCACCGTGGGTTGGTCTTTTTGTATGTACGGGACGGAATGCACGGGCCGTGGTGCGCCGTCATTCCTCTCATCGGTCGGGTGGTCCTTGCAGCGCGATCTCGGCGCCTTGCGCGCGGGCGATCGTGGCGAGCATGCAGCCTTCGCAATAACGGCGATCCTTATAGTCGATCCAGTTGTGCGCGAAGATGCGATCACTCGGAATGCCGTAGCGTGCCTGCAGCACGCGGACGAGAATCCGCCACGCCTCGATCTGCGCCTCTGTCACCGGCTTGCGGACGTTGGGATAGTTGCCCGTGAATTCGACGCCGATCGAATTGTTATTCGGCGTGAGGCGGAAGGTCTCGCGGTTGTCGATGAACTTGTCGTCGTTGCGATTGCCGCCGAGCCGCACATGCTTGGGCGTCGCCCATTCGCCGACGGCCCAGTAGACGGTGCCGTCCGTTTCCACCCAGATTGTCGCGCCGCGCCCTTCTGGGTTTTTCGTTTGACGTAAAGCGTTGCGAAGGGCCGAGCCGGGCGGACCTTCGCTCTGGTGCACGACGACGTTGTGCCAGAGGTTTGCGTCCGCGCGATCGCCCCACGGCACCAGCCAGACGATGTTGAGGCCGGGGATGTCCGGCGTGCCGCTTTGACGCGCGAGGGTTTCCAGAGACGGAGCGGGTTCAGACAACGAAGCAGACTGTGCCGCGAGTGGCGAACTCCCGGCGATGAGACATGCAATTATCAGAACGAAGCGAACCACCAGGCTCCATCCGGCAAGAGTGACCTTATGGAAAGCCTAATGACAGCAAGGGGTCGGCGATAGATGCATGCAGGACACAGCCGGTGGAAAAATCCGGCTTGAACAACATAGCTCCGGCTGCGCTTTACTCTCGCGGCAGGGCCGAGGCTGCCTTGAGATAGGGCGATTTCGGTTCGTCCTCGCTGAACTGAAATGAAGCGGCGGACAACGACAGAAGGGCTGCGGCCGCGTCCTGCGCACGGGCGTCGGCATGCATGTTCCACCACAGCGCGCTGATGTCGCCCTTGCGCGATGTCTGGATCATCGCAGGAACGGTAGCCATTGCAGCGGTCTTGTTCGCGGCACGGACCGGCTGGGGCGCGAAGCGAAAGCGCATGCCGTCGGCAGTTGCCTGCACCGGCTCGACCGGATGCAGGTGCCATTGCCACGGTGCGGTCGGCGTCTTCGGCATGTCCTTCGTTGCTGGTACGACATGGACGATGCGATAGCCGCGTGCTTTCAACTCGCGCAGAATGTTCGGCAATGCCTTTTCGGTGCGTGCCTGAATGTCGTGCAGCAGCAGTACGCCGCGACCCTTCGCCTCGAGGCGGCTGATCGCGAGTTGCGTGACGCGCGCGGGCGAGATGCGGTGCCAGTCGTCGGCGGGGAAGTCCGCGCTCCAGGTCTGGATGCCTTTGGAGGTCAGATAATCTTCCACTTCGCTTGAGCGGAGCAGGCCGGGTATGCGCAGGAACGGTGCGACCTGCGCGGGATCTCCGAGCGCTGCGGCGGTCGAGGCGATGCCTTCGTTGATCTCGGCCTCGTTCTCTTCGATCGACATCCGGTTCATGCGCAGCGGATGATGCTGGGTGTGGGTGCCGATGGTGTGACCGGCGTCACGCACTTCGCGCACCATCTGCGGGTAGGCGTTCGCCATCTGGCCGACGATAAAGAAGGTCGCCTTGACGCATTGCGCGGCGAGGATGTCGAGGATCGGCTTGGTGTGTTTCGGCAGCGGACCGTCGTCGAAGGTCAGCACCACCTCATGGTCATTGAGTGGCAGCGTCTCCGGATATTGCATGGTGCCGATGCGCGGATGCTCAGTGGGGTCGACCACCAGCGTGCGCGAGGTGCCGAGCGCATCGGGATGGCCAGGGCATTCGGCGGCATGCGCGAACGGCGTGGCAGATAATACGAGCAGGGTGGCGGAGCAGAGGACAAGAGAGCGCATGGAATTGCCGTAGCGGATTTGCGAGAGTCGGAACAGGGTGGATGGCCTCTATGAAGGGCAGGTTAATTGGTGGCGTTGCCTGTGGACGTCATGGAACCTGTGTCGCCCGCGGGTACCACATGCACCACCTTGTAGCCGTTCTGTTTCAGATAGCGCAGGAAGCCAGGCAGCATCGCGGCGGTTTGCGATTTGATGTCGTGCAGCAGGATTATGCCCTTGCGGGCATGCGCAAGGCGCGTCGTCAATAAGTCGAGTTCCTGCTCGGGCGTCATCTTCAGCCAGTCGCTCGCCCACAAGTCTGCGCCGAATACGACGGCCCCGCGTTTCTCCATCTCGTCCAGCAGCGCGGGCGTCGAGGCGAAGTACGGAAACCTGAACAGCCGAACGGCACCGGGCTTTGCCGGGCCGAGAGCTGCGGCCTCGGCAGCGAACCCCTTGTCGATGTCGGCGAGCGCCTTCGCCTTGTCGAGGTGGTTCAGCATCGGGTGCGACCATGTGTGGTTGCCGATGCTGTGGCCCTGCCGGACCATGGCTTTCAGCATCTGGGGAGAGGCCTCGGCGTTGCGGCCGATCACGAAGAAAGTCGCCTGCACGCATTCGGCCGAAAGGGCGGCGAGCACCTTGCCGGTGGTGGCGGGCAACGGGCCGTCGTCGAACGTCAGCACCACTTCCTTGTCGTTGAGCGGCAGGGTCTGCGGAAAGCTCTTCAAGCCGACACGCGGTGTGGTTTTGACGTCGACCGTAATGGTGCGCGCAGTGCCGAGCGCGTCGGGCCGGGGGCAGGTTGCTGCATGCACATCGCCGCAGACCGTCATCAGTCCGACGATCAAACAGGCGCTGAGGGCGGTTTTCATGTGAAAGCACCGGAAAGGCGGATCGGCCCCCGACATGCGCGGATGCGCTGTTCCCGGGCCGCGGCCATGGCGTATTGCGGCGGAGGCTCAGGCGCAATGGACGATTTGGCTATGCATGGCCGACCTGCCGGCGCCGGGGCGTAAGCCTCACTTCGGCGGTAATTTAACCTCGCCTTAACCATAAATGGCCGACCATGGGCGACCCTGAATTCCTCATGGGATGGCAGATGAAGCGCTTGCGACTGAAAGCGGACGGACGGATCGTCGAGGTGGTCGACGGTCAGGAGGCGCCGTTTGTCGCGGGACCTGCTTCCACTATCGATTCCGAGACGGGTGTCACGCCGCATGTTCGCGAGTTGCGGCTGCGGGCCAAGCTGACGCAGGCCGAATTCGCCACCAAACTGTGCGTACCGATCGAGACCATTCGCAACTGGGAGCAGGGCAAGCGTTCGCCGCGCGGCCCCGCGCGTGCGCTTCTGGCCGTGATCGCCCATGCGCCGGACATGGTGTTCGCCGCGCTTGCAGCCAACGGTCCGCGCAACTGATCGCGAATTGCGTTCCTGCGGGAGCGCCCCCACATTTCTGTCGTGTGCGCGAAGTTGCAGGAGCCGTCATGCAATTCGTCGAAGCAGGTGGAGTGCGGATACCGATCCTGGGGCTCGGCACCTGGGAAATGGAAGGGCGCGATTGTTCGCGCGCGGTGGAGCAGGCGCTACGGCTCGGCTATCGCCTGATCGATACGGCGCAGATTTATGAGAACGAGCGCGAGGTCGGCGAGGGTGTGCGTCTCTCCGGCGTGCCGCGCAACGAAGTCTTCCTGATTACGAAAGTATGGACTACGCATTTCGCGCCGAACGAACTGGTGCGCTCGGTCAAGGACAGTGTGTCGCGGTTGAGGTCGGAAATCGACCTGCTGCTGCTGCACTGGCCGAACCCGCAGGTGCCGCTCGCGGAGACTCTCGGCGCGATGGCGCGGGTCAAGGAGCTTGGCCTCACGCGCCATATTGGTCTGTCGAATTTCACCGTGGCGTTGATGGAGCAGGCGATTGCGCTGAGCCCGGAGCCGCTGGTGTGCGATCAGGTCGAGTACCATCCCTATCTCGACCAGACCAAGGTGATCGAGGCGTGCCGCACGCATGATCTTGCGATGATCGCCTATAGTCCGATTGCGAAGGGACGCATCAAGGGAGACGCGACGCTTATCGAGATCGGCCGACGTTACGGCAAAACCCCCGCGCAAGTCTGCCTGCGCTGGCTGATCCAGCAGGACATCGTCGCTATTCCGCGCACGTCAAAGGTCGAGCGTTTGTCGGAAAATATTGACGTGTTCGATTTTACCCTCAGCGATCACGACATGGCGGCGCTGTTCGCGATGGGCTCAAAGGAAGGGCGCATCACCGATTTCGGCTTCGCGCCTCAATGGGATTAGAAAAAGCCATCACCGTAAAAAGAATTTAGACAGCCGCGCCCAAATGGCTATAAGCGGGCGATGGTCCATATCGCCTCGAAGATCTTCGGACTTCTCATCACGCCGTCCAACTTTGTCGCGTTGATCTGTCTGATCGGCGTGGCGCTGTCGCTCACGCGATGGAGGACGGCGGGAGTCCGTATCGGCACTTTAGGAATTTTGTTGTTGCTGGTGTGCGGCTACTCGCCGCTCGGGAATGTATTGCTGCTGCCATTATCGGAACGCTTTCCTGCATGGGCCGAAGAAGGGCGTGCGCCTGACGGCATCATCGTGCTCGGCGGCGCGATCAGTCCGGACCTCACTGCGATCCGTGGCGCGCCGGAAATCAATTCGTCTGCCGAGCGGATGACCGCCGCCGCCACGCTCGCGCGGCGTTTTCCGAATGCAAAGATCGTGTTGAGCGGCGGCAATGCCAACCCGTTTCATCCGCTTTCGACGGAAGCGGAGGTTGAACGGCAGTTTCTCGAAAAGCTCGGCGTTGCGGATGAGCGGATTGTGACGGAAGGACGCTCGCGTACCACTTACGAGAACGCAGCATTCACGCGTCCGCTCATTCATCCCGCGCCTGGCGAGCGGTGGCTGCTGGTGACATCGGCCTATCACATGCCACGCGCAATGGGTGTTTTCCGCGCGCAAGGTCTCAACCTGGAAGCCTATCCGGTCGATTGGCGCACGCGCGGCTGGGCCGATGCAAAACGCCCGTTTCTCACATTGAGCGGCGGATTGGGACGACTCGACACTGCGGTTCACGAATGGGTCGGCCTGATCGGCTACAGGCTCACCGGGCGAACCCAAGAATTGTTTCCCGCACCGTAACGATATCCGCGCCGCCCTAGGCTACAAAACTCAATCCTGTCGCGGCAACCCGAGACGGTAGACACCGCGAAAATCATTGGGATCGACAGGCTTGCCGTGACGATAGATCACGAGCCGTCCGGATTGCGCGAGTGCGATCGCGGTGCGGCGGATCGGTGTAAGCAATGCGTGCCAGTCGCCTCCCTCGGCAATGGCGTGGGCGATCTCGGGTGCGCCGAGCGTTTTGCGCCCGGCGTGAGCGAGCGTTGCGAGGATGGCGTCTTCGAGCGGAAGGGCAGATGCGGACGCAGCGGAGGCAGGCGAATCGGATGTGAACATGACCTTGCCTTGCCGTATCGCGTCGTCGTGAGCAAGGGCCAGGCGTGTCGATGGATTGGATGTTGGAGTGTGCGAGGGCGCGTGGCACACTCGCGGCACAGCAGCACACGGGTTTCACATGGGTCTGACGCTTTACATCGGCAACAAGAACTATTCGTCGTGGTCGTTTCGTCCGTGGCTCGCGATGAAGGCCGCGAACATCGCCTTTGAGGAGGTGGTGATCCCGCTTTATACGGGAACGACTGACAAGCAGCGCATTCTCGATGTTTCGCCCGCCGGAAAGGTGCCGGTGCTGACCGATGGTGACGTCACGGTTTGGGATTCGATCGCAATCATCGAATACCTCGCCGAGAAATTTCCCGGCGCGCAGCTCTGGCCGCAGGATCCGGCCTCGCGCGCGCATGCCCGCGCCATCAGCGCGGAGATGCACGGCGGCTTCGGTGCGTTGCGCCGGGAATGCGGCATGAATATCCATCGTCCGCGCCGCGCCAAGGAATTGTCGGAGGAGGCGAGGGAGAACATCGCTCGCGTTCAGGAGATCTGGACGGACTGCCGCAAGCATTACGGACGGACGGGGCCGTTTTTGTTTGGAGCCTTCACCGCCGCGGACGCGATGTATGCCCCGGTGGTGCACCGATTTCGGACCTACGCTATCGACGCTTCCCCGCCGGTACAGGAGTACATGGAGGCGATGCTGGCCTATCCTCCCTTTGCGGAGTGGACCGCGCAGGCGCTGGCAGAAACCCTCGTGATCGACCGTTTCGAGACTGATTAGTGGCGGGAACCGCGCAAGGGAAACACCTGCCGTTTTTCCAAGGCATTGAAATACCAGCAGAATACCGTACGACCCGCCGGATGCACCTTGCCGACCGCAGCCATTCCCAAGCCGGTTCCGTTTACTTATCTTACTGAAAAGATTGCAATATTGACGTACTTGCCATGCGTCCTCCGGCTGGCAAAAAATGCACCTGCATGCTATACAATTTCCAGTCATCAGAACCTGCCGCCGACTTTTTTAGGGCGGCAGTTTGCGTTTCGAGTGATGGAGCAGAGCGTTGAAGCACAAGTTCGGCATCGGAGAGACTGTCTATTTCACGGCCAGCAACGTATCGCGTCCCGCGGCGAGCGGCACCTATGAAGTAATCCGCTTGCTTCCGACCGACGGCGACGACTGCCAGTATCGCATCAAAAGCTCGACCGAGGCGTTCGAGCGCGTGGCGCGCGAAAGCCAGCTCGCAGGCGTTTGATTTCTGTTTCCGGGGCCGCACCTGCGGCCCCGTTTCGTGCCCGGTGCGTTTTCCCGCAAAGCGGGACAGTAGAGGTAACCGCGGATGAACCGGGCTTTCGCCGCCAACCTTTCCGATTTCTGGCATTCGTCGAACCTGCCGATGGTGATCCTCCTCGCCGCGGTGGTGCTGTTCGCGATGGCCTTCATCATTGCACTGGTCCGCACCAGGCGGCCGCTCGCGATCGGTGCCGTGGTGGTGATCGTGTTGTTGGCTGTAGGGCTGGTCGCAACGGGGCTGATGCAGGACTCCGCTGCCCGGCAAAAATCCGTCGCTGTCGCGGCTTCGACGGATTTTGCAGCGTCTCCCGCACTGGCATGTCTGGATGAACTGGCGGGAGAGGTCGTCGCGGCGGGCTGCGAACGCGCCGTGTTTGCCTCGGCCGAGGCAACCGCAGCCGCCGTTTCCTACACGGCGGCGCAGATGTCCCGTCTTGAATCCTACGGCGATGTGGCGGCAGCTGACCGGGCGATGACACCGACGTTGCGCGCCTTGCGCCGCGCCGTGGAGCGCGATCGTTTCGGCATGGTCGCCCATGTGCTTGCGACGCGGGACGAGTGCACGCTGTCGAAATGCACGTTCTTCGCGTCTCTCACCAACACCGCGCAGATCGCCAACAATATGAACGAGCGCGTCTATGATGCCCTCGTAGCCAAGCATGCGGCTGCATGGGGCCAGATCGTGCCTCCGTCTTCATCTTCCGCTGTGCCGTCTGCAGCAGCCTTGGTGCCGGGCGAACCGGAACGGCCGACAGGAAAACCTGTCTCAGGTGACTTCCCGAGTTCGGCGTCGATCCCGCCGATCAGCATCATGGCTCCGGAGCCTGCGACAGCCTCGGTTCCGGCGAAACCTGCCGAACCTGCGCACGCGGCGCCCAGAGCGGCTGCACCGAAGGCGGCCGCCAAGAAACCGGCTCCCTCGCACCCGCGTTCGCTGACGCCACCTGCAGCCGCTGCGCCATCGGCTCCGGCCGCACCACAGGCTCCTGCCGCCGAGAATAACAGGTAAAACTCGCAGCCAGACGTTGCGAGGGTGGGGCCATCGGACCTATTTCCAAAAGCCATGCCGTTACATCTGGTTAAACTCTCCGTCGGTGCGACGTCGTTTCGCGATTTAAAGGATTGGATCGACGAGCGCGCCAAAGCCAATCGCGCCAAAGGCAAGCAGGTTCGCCATGTCCATGTGACGCGGATGACGCCGAAGCGTGACACCGAGTTGCTCGACGGCGGTTCGATCTACTGGGTCATCAAGGGTGAGATCGCTGCGCGGCAGAAGCTGGTTGCGATCGAGCCGTTTCGCGACAAGGACGGCATCGGGCGCTGCCGGCTGGTGATGGAAACCAAGCTCATCCCGGTGTCGCCGCGACCGATGCGTGCGTTCCAGGGCTGGCGTTATCTCGATGCGAAAAGCGCGCCGCCGGATCTGCGCGGCTCGCCGCAGGATCTGGCTGACATGCCGGAGCCGATGCGCAAGGAATTGCGCGAACTGGGATTGCTCTGAGCAGCCCGCGTCTCAGATTTTCATATTGTCGATCAGTCGCGTGGTGCCGATGGTCGCCGCCGCGAGCAGGCGCGCGGGTGCGTCTCCGATCTGGGTGAGTGGCGCGAGTGTCTCGGCGTGTCGCGCTTCAAGATAGTCGAGCTTGAATCCGGCGTCGGCAATCAGCTTCGAGCCGGCGTCGAGTGTCGTCGCAAAGTCCTCGCCCTGCCGCAACCGCCGCACCACATCCTTCATCGCGCGGTGCAATGCAGGCGCGGCTTTACGCTGGTCTGGCGACAGATAGAGGTTGCGTGAGGACATCGCGAGGCCGTCGCGCTCGCGCATGATCGGTGCGCCGACGATGCGCGCCCCGAGATTGAGATCGCGCGCCATCTGCGTCACCACCTTCAACTGCTGGTAGTCCTTCTCGCCGAAGATCGCGACGTCCGGTCGGACCTGCGCGAGCAGCTTGGCCACCACGGTGGCGACACCGCCGAAGAAATGTGGGCGAAAGCGGTCTTCCAGTCCGGACGTTGCCGGGCCGTCGACCTGGACACGAGTGACGAAACCGTCCGGATACATCAGCTTGCCGTCCGGATTCCAGATCAGGTCGACGCCCTCAGTGGCGAGTTTCGCCGCGTCGGCCTTCCAGGTGCGCGGGTAGGAGCCGAAGTCCTCGTGCGGTGCAAATTGCGTCGGGTTCACGAAGATTGAGACGACGACCTTGTCGGCGCGACGCTTAGCCAGCCGGACCAGTGAAATATGACCGTCATGTAGCGCGCCCATGGTGGGCACAAGCGCGACAGTGGCCCGGCGCTTGCGCAGGTTTTCAAGCGTTCGCTGCAAGGCGGGCAGGGTGCGGGTAACGGCAGGAGACTGAGGCATTTTCACCGACACAGGAATAGGAACGGGTCACGTGGCCGGTATCCGGCGCTGCTTTGGTTGCGATTTACGCGTTTTGCTCAATCGTAGCCCATCGCGATTTGAAGATATCCACAAAGGGAACGCAATGCTTTTGCTGGAGAATTTCGTTCTCCAGACGAGCCGAAACGCAGTTCTGGAACCGCGTTCCACGGCGGAGAAGCGGCTTTGCTGCTCGCCTGAACGTGATTAGCTTATCGGTATGACATCCGAGGTCATGACACCCGGGGCGAAGGAGGGCCTTCGGTTTCATCCGAAGCATCCTGTCGCGCGGCGTATTCTCGCTGCGACGGCCATCCTGGCCGTGGTGGCGGCGGCTGCCTATTTCGCGGCGGTGACGTGGGGCATCAGCCATCAGACGTTCTTGTTATACGACAGCGCCCGTCAACGCCCGGTGGAGGTGGACATCGCGATGCGCCGTGATGTCAAGATGAGGGCCGATGCCGGGATGACGACAATGCCGGTCGTCATCATCAATCACGGCAACACCGTGCGCTTCAACGAATATTCCTTCCTGTCAAATTTCTTCGCTGGGAAGGGGTATCTCGCGATCTGCATTCAGCATGATCTTGCGAGCGATGCGCCGCTTGTGACCAAAAAGGGCGAGCCGTATGTCGGCCGTGAGCCGATCTACAAGCGCGGTATGGCCAATATCCTGTTTGCGATCCATGAAGTCGCCAAGCGCGAGCCGCATGCCGATTACAAACATCTGATCTTGGTGGGCCATTCGAACGGCGGCGACATCGCGATGTATTTCGCCGAGAAGCACCCCGACATGGTCGCGGACGTCATCACGCTCGATAATCTGCGCGTGCCGCTGCAGGGCGCGTTCAGGATTTTGACGTTTCGTTCGAAGGACCCGGAATTTCAGCCGGATGCCGGCGTGGTGCCTCAGGGCGACAGCAAGGATGTCACCGTTGTCAACACCAAGTACCGTCACACCGACATGTCGGACCGCGGCCCCAATGGCTTGAAGCTCAGCATCGAAGAGACGTTGTCGAAATTCCTCAACAAGGGGAAGGGTAGTGAGCTCGCGCCGGTCAACACCGACAAGATCGACGTGCCGCCGCCCCCCGGCGCGCAGGCGAGGAAATCAGCGCAATAATGGTATAAAACGCTCGCGCCTCCTCGCGGCGCTAGCGCGCCTGAAATTCAGCCGGATATTTGATGGTCAGCCTTATCGCCGGAATTGTTGTGCTCGCCCTGATCTATATGGGGCTCAATGTCATCCGTTCCGCCGATCCGAAACTGCTGGCGCGGCTGGTGCGGCGCATCGGCGGCGTGCTTGCGCTGGCGTTCGCTGCCTGGATCGGAGCGCGCGGCGAGTTTGTGGTCGCGATCCCGCTCGGTCTGTTCGGACTGGGGCTGCTCGGCTACGCGCCGCTCGGCGCGGAGCTTGCTTCGAAGTTCGGCTGGGGCGGTGCTGCCGTGCGTTCAGACGGGCAGCAATCCCAGATACGATCCCAGTTTATAGAGCTGACGCTCGACCGCCGTACCGGCGCGCTTGACGGGCGTGTGATTGCCGGACCCGAAGCGGGCCGTGTACTCGGTGAGTTCGCGCTCGCAGATTTGCTGCGGCTCGCGCACGGGTTCGACGAACAGAGCCGGGCCCTTCTGGAAAGTTATCTTGACCGCCGGTTTCCCGGATGGCGTGAAAACGCGCAGGACGCTGCGGCAGGAGGGGGTGCTCGCCAGCATCGCGGCATGGCGGCGGGCGGCAAAATGACGGCGGAGGAGGCTTATCAGATCCTTGGCCTGCAGCGAGGCGCGGGGCGCGATGAAATCAGCCGCGCTCATCGAGGGCTGATGAAGAAACTGCATCCCGATCAGGGGGGGACGACGTACCTCGCGGCCCGTGTCAACGAGGCCAAGGACACTCTTCTTCGCACGCATAAACGCTAACTCCACGCAACAAGACGCAAATCCTGTCGAGCGGCGCTCGTCGCTTCTCTGATGATGCCCCCAAATGCCCACCGTTGTCCGGCGTGGTCGTTTGTGCGGTTAAGGTTTTAGAGACCAAACCTTGAAAAAGGGTTGTCAGTCCGGAAATTACGCGCGGCGTTTGGGCGCATGAAAACGCCCGCGGAAGACGCGGGCGTTTTCTAGATATCTATTTGAGAGAGCGTCAGTTGCGGATGGTCATGCAGCTGATCTCGGAGCGCTTCAGCACCTTGCAGGCGGCCTCGGCGGAATTCTGATCGAGACCTGCGAAGCGGGCGCGGTAAAAGGTCTTGCGGCCCTTCGAGAATACCTCGGTGAATGGATCGGCGCGGCCGAGATAGCGCCCTGCGTTTTCACGCGCTGCGTTGAGGCGCCGACGGGCTTCTGATTCCGACTCCAGTGCGCCGACCTGAATAATCCATCCGCTATGCGCAGCGGGCTTCGTACCGGTGGAGGGGGCGATTTCCTGCGACGGCGCGGCCGATGCGACGGTCTGCGGCGGTGCGCTTGCTCCCATCGCGCGGGCCTGAGCGCCAAGTGTCGTCGGTGGCGGGCCGCGATTGGGATCGGCATAAGCCATGGTGGACGAGGGCGAAGGCATCGGCGTGCCGACGGTGGCCTCGCCAAGGCCGGGCGTGTTGCGGGTAATCACGATCGGCAACGGAGCCGGGAAAGCGGGATTCGATGAGGACGCCGCAACGGATGCGGTGGGCGCGGTTTCCGGTGTCGCGTCGGCAACGCGCACGGGCGCGGCGTTCGCAGGCGTCGGCATCGCCGCCTTGATGGTGTTCTTGGCGATCGTTTTGGCCTGCGCCATGCGGACCTGAACCGTCTTCACGCTAACGGGTTTCATCGGTTCCGACGAACCCGGGATGGCGGCGAGCGGCGAGGAAATGACGCCACTGGTGAGAGGTGCAGGCTCCGGCTTTGCTGCCGGCTCCGGCGCGCGCGGCGTCGGCGTGGGAATGGGTTCAGGTGCAGCCGAGGCGACTTCGACCGGTGCGGGGGCCGGGCGGGCCGGCGCCCTCGCGACGGCAGGCTCGTCGTCGCTGGCCACGCGCACCGGATTGCGTTCCGTGATGGCGGCGACAGTGCGGCGCGTTGCGCCCTCGTCGAGATGTTCCGCGAGCAGTTTGCGCATGGTCGCATCGCGCGCACCGCCGCTGCGGCCGCCCAGCACGACGCCGACGAGATGGCGATTGCCGCGTCGAATGTTGGTGACAAGGTTGAAACCGGAGGCGCGGACATAGCCCGTCTTGATGCCGTCGACGCCGTCGACCTTGCCGATCAGATGGTTATGGTTGCGGATCGGATGGCCGCGCCAGTTGAAGACGGACGTGGAGAAGTAGCGATAGTAGGTCGGGAAGCGATCCTGGATCGCGCGGCCGAGCGTGGCCTGATCGCGCGCGGTCGTCACCTGATCATCGTCGGGCAGGCCCGAGGCGTTGACGTAAGTGGTCTTGTTCATGCCGAGCGCGCGGGCCTTGCGCGTCATCTGCTTGCAGAAATTCTCCTCGCTGCCGCCGATCGCCTCGGCGACCACAACGGCGGCATCATTGGCCGAACGGGTGACGATGCCCTTGATGGCGTCTTCGACGCGAATGGTCTGGCCAGGGCGAAGGCCGAGTTTGGTCGGGGATTGAACGGAGGCGTGGCGCGAGACTTCGAGTTGTGAGTCCAGCCGCAGCTTGCCGCTCTCGAGCTGCTCGAACAGCATGTAGAGCGTCATGATCTTGGTCAGCGACGCAGGGTGACGGATGGCGTCGGGATTGGTGGCCTGCAGCGTCGTGCCGGAATTAGCATCGACGATGATGGAGGCGAAAGGCGGGTTGTAACCGGAGTACTGCACGTGGGCGCGGTGATGCCGGTGATGGCGTCGGCGCGCGTCGGCGTGATCCGTAAACAGAAGCGTGATTGAGACGGTGGCAAGAGCAAGCGTGAGGTAGCGTGCTGCCCTGCCGGACGCGAACGTGACACCGAGCATGAACTTCCCCGTCCCGATTCCAGACTCTCTTGGCCGCGTTCTGAGGCCAAATTGCGCCGGCCCTGCGGCTGAGCCGCGTCCGACCGGCAGTTGCGACATCCTTTTTCGGCCTGTGGCCGGCCGCGTCTGGCGACCTGTCATAAGCCGTTGAAGGGATGCTATTTTTCGGTTCCCCAGTTCCCCGAAGAACGTCGATAAATCAAAATAAGGGGCGGCAGTTGCCAAAGGCTTAACGAAGCGTTTCCGAGAAGCTCAGGATTTGTGACGTTTTTGTTGTGCGATGCACAAAATTATTGACCGGCTTTGTGCGGCGCGGTATGTTGGTCCGGTGATCGGGACACCCGGCACCCATTCTCATCCGTTCCGTCTTCTGAAAGGGCGAACCATGTTCAAGGTGGAAGATTTTCAGCAGCAAAGCAAAGAGCAGCTTGACGCCGCAGTGGCCTCTGCTCGCACCGTTGCCAACGGTTTTCAGGCGATCGCCGCAGCGTTCGGCGATTACTCGAAGAAGTCGTACGAAGACACCAAGGGTTACGTTGAAAAGCTTTCCGGCGTGAAGTCGCTGGATAAGGCGCTCGAAGTTCAGAGCGAATACGCCAAGACCGCCTACGATACGTTCGTCGTCGAGGCGCAGAAGATCGGTCAGCTTTATTCGGACCTTGCCAAGGAATCCTACAAGCCGTTCGAAGGTCTGGTTTCGAAGTACACGCAGCACTAAGCGCGACAGACAACTGAATTAGAAAAGCCCGGCTGAGAAGCCGGGCTTTTTATTTGTGTTGCGGTGGGTGACTGCGCCTATTGCGAGATGCGCAGCTTGGCAATCGTCGCGAGCACGTTCTGGAACGCGGTCGCAGTCTGGCTCGACTGGGTAATCATCTGGAAGTATGTGCCGGAGGTGGCGCAGTCCTGCAGCACCTGCGAGGTCGGATCCGCATTGTTGATGTTCACCTGAATGGTGAAGATGGTGATCTGGTTGCCGCCGTTCTGAGCTGGGTCCTTGATGTTCTTGCACAGAAGTTCCTGCCGGGCATCGATCGTCGAGCAAGCACCGGTGCCGGGACAGGTGTACCAGCGATCCTGTGTGTTCAAGCCGTCAGTCAACAGGACGATATAATCCTTGTAGACCCAGTTGGGATCTTTTGGCGGTGCCATGAATGGATTGTTCGTGGTGTTCAGCGTCTGCCAGCCCCAGAACAGCCCGACGGCCTGGTTGGTGTTGCCGTTCGGACTCATGGCATTGATTTGAGATTTCAGCGTGCTCCACTGATTGGTCATCGCGGTAAGGGGGGCCAGTGCGCAGCCGCTCCATTGTTCGGGGTAGGTTAGCTTCGAGGGTGCCGTCAGCGAACCTGTCATCGCATCATTGGTGGTGTCGTAGCTCTGATCACGGTCGTTGACGCAACCGGTCCACCCGCCGCTCGTTGTAGGATCGGAGGGGTTTGTCGCTGCATATTTCGTCAGAGTTGAAACCGCGGCGGGAGTGGCGCTCGGGTCGGCTGGCACGTTGCGCCAGTCATGCCGGTATGCAGACAGGCTGCAAACCTTGTTCGAGTTTGAGCCCGTACAACTGCAGCCGCTTGGCTTCCCAGTGCAGCTCGCAGATGACCCCGTCCACTTGAGGGTGACCGGCACACTCGTGTAGCAGCCGTTGTAGTAGATGCTGGTTTTACCCGGCAGTTTCTTGCCGCTGTCGATGCTCGGGCAGATCATGCCCGAATAGTTTCCGCTTGATGGGATACTGCTCGCGCTTTTTGCGCCGGAAATCGTGGCCGGCATATTGGTGCATGAAAAACCATGGGAATTGTTGCTAAACGGGCAACTCGAACCGGGGCCAGTCATGTCGATCCAGACGCCGGGCGTCGTGATGCCTGCCGAACTGGCGAGATTGTTGGGATAGCCGTTCTGACTGAGATAGGGTGGATCAGCCTTCCATTCCGTCCAGTTCAGCCAGGCCGCATTGACGTTCGAGGTGCTGACGCTCACGTCCTTGGTGAAAGGAACAATGGAAATATAAACGTCACCGTTATTCGTATTGAAGTTGGACAACTGCGTGATCATGTCGGTCGCTGCGCTTTGCAGTGCCGCCATCTTGCCGTTCTGAGCCATCGAACCGGTGTTATCGAGCACCAGTGCGACCCGCATCCGGGTGCTGCCCCATTTCGTGGTCGAGGACGAGTTGATCGGCAGTGTGCTGAAATTGTTGCCGAGCACCTTCATGAAATAGGTCGGGATGTTGCCGCCCGCCGTCAGCAGAATCGACGCGCCGCTGCCGCTGTTCGGCGTGTAAGTGGCGCTGAACGTCTGGATCGGGGCATCGGTGGCGACGTACAGCGAGTCGACATACTGCCGCGCGCGGGTCGTGATCTGGCTTGCCGTCAGGGATGCCGCGTCCTTGGAAATCATCAGCGCCGCGCTGTCGAGCGCGGTCTGGAGAGCGGTTCGGGCGGAGCTCGCGCGGGTGTAATCGACCGCGGCACCGACGAGCGCAACCAGCGGGATCGACACGAGAGCGAAGATGATTGCGACGTTGCCGCGGGCATCTGTTCGGAATTGCCGCACGAGGCGGGCAAGATGCTTGATCGACGGGAAGCTCATGGCTGCTACCAGACTGGTTATATCTGGAACTTTGCTTAGGGCTGCCGGGTGAAGAGGTAGTAAAATGATGCGAGTAAACCCGAGGACATTCCTAAAATGCCGTCTTTTTCAGAGGAGTGACGCACCTCTATCCTCAACGAAGTGTTGCGGATCGGGTCTTGTTTTCCTGTCAGCCGTTAACGAAATGGCAGAAAGCGGAACGGGACACCTTGTGGAAGCTGTCTGAAAGCCCTCCGAACGGCGCTAATTTCCTCAGCATTCCGAGGAAGGTAGGGTTTTCCGGTCGGCTTGCGGCGCAGCCGGACCGGGGCCATATTGGACAGGACGCCAGCGCGGACGGGTTCGTGCCGCCGCAGGCCGGGGATCATCGAACGCAAAGCCATGCTGCACAAGCCTTTCACCGTCATGACCGGAAAGACCGGACAATCCGGCGGCCGCCGTCCGCGCTCCGAAGCCATGTCCAGGGTCGTCATGTCAAAGGATGACGGCCGTCCCGAGGGGACAGGTCCGGGCACATCCGTCATTACCAGGACCAAGCCGCGCGCGAAGCGTCCGAGCCTGTATCGCGTCCTGATCCTGAATGACGACTACACGCCCATGGAATTCGTCGTCCACGTTCTGGAGAGGTTCTTTCAGAAGGATGTTGAAGCTGCGACCAAGATCATGTTGCATGTTCATCATCACGGGATCGGCGAGTGTGGAATCTTCACATATGAAATCGCCGAGACCAAAGTGACGCAGGTGATGGATTTTGCACGCAAGCACCAACATCCTTTGCAATGCGTGATGGAAAAGAAGTAGCCTGTCGACAGGAGTCGATTTGCAAGATCTGACGGCGGAAATGTTTTGGTGGGGAACCTGAGTTCGAAGAGTGGCGTTCATCTCACGATGCACTAGATTCGAGAACGACAAGACAACCGCACAAGAGAATGCCGGACGAAAGAAACAACGGCGGAAACGGCTGAGAGGAATACTCGAACGGCCAGAATGGCGGGGGCCATAAAGGAAGCGAATGCCGACTTTTTCTCAGAGCCTTGAACAATCCCTGCATCGCGCACTCGCGATCGCAAACGAACGCCACCATCAATACGCGACGCTCGAACATCTTTTGCTTTCGCTGATTGACGATGCCGATGCGGCCGCTGTGATGCGTGCCTGCAGCGTCGATCTCGACAAGCTGCGCGGCAGCCTCGTCGGTTATCTCGAAACTGAATTCGAGAACCTGATCGGCGATGGCGCCGAAGACGCCAAGCCGACCGCCGGATTCCAGCGCGTCGTGCAGCGCGCGGTGATCCATGTCCAGTCATCCGGTCGCGAGGAAGTGACCGGCGCCAACGTGCTGATCGCGATCTTCGCGGAGCGCGAAAGCCATGCCGCGTATTTCCTGCAGGAGCAGGACATGACGCGCTACGACGCGGTCAATTACATCAGCCATGGTATCGCCAAACGCCCCGGCGTCTCGGAAGCGCGGCCGGCGCGCGGCGTCGACGACGACACCGACACCAAGGGCGGCGAGGACACCAAGAAGAAGGGCGAGGCGCTCGAAACTTACTGCGTCAATCTCAACAAGAAGGCGCGCGACGGCAAGATTGATCCGGTGATCGGCCGCAACGCCGAGATTAACCGCGCGATCCAGGTGCTGTGCCGCCGCCAGAAGAATAATCCGCTGTTCGTCGGCGAAGCCGGCGTCGGCAAGACCGCGATCGCGGAGGGCCTCGCCAAGCGCATCGTCGACAGCGATGTGCCGGAGGTGCTGTCGGCCGCGACTGTGTTTTCGCTCGACATGGGCACGCTGCTCGCGGGCACGCGCTATCGTGGCGACTTCGAGGAACGCCTCAAGCAGGTCATCAAGGAGCTTGAGGCGCATCCCAACGCGATCCTGTTCATCGATGAGATCCACACCGTGATCGGTGCGGGCGCGACGTCGGGCGGGGCGATGGATGCCTCGAATCTCCTCAAGCCTGCGCTCGCCTCGGGCGGGATCCGCTGCATGGGCTCGACCACATACAAAGAGTATCGTCAGCACTTCGAGAAGGACCGCGCGCTGGTGCGGCGCTTCCAGAAGATCGACGTCAACGAGCCGTCGGTGGAAGATGCGATCGGTATCCTGAAGGGGCTGAAGCCTTATTTCGAGGACTACCACAAGCTGAAATACACCAACGACGCCATCGAGGCGGCGGTGAACCTTTCTGCACGCTACATCCACGACCGCAAATTGCCGGACAAGGCGATCGACGTGATCGACGAATCCGGTGCGGCGCAGATGCTGGTGCCGGAAGGCAAGCGCAAGAAGACTATCGGCATCAAGGAAATCGAGACGACCATCGCGACGATGGCGCGGATTCCCCCGAAGAGCGTGTCGAAGGACGACGCCGAGGTGCTGCGGCATCTCGAGGCGACGCTCAAGCGCACCGTTTTCGGTCAGGACAAGGCGATCGAGGCGCTGGCTGCGTCGATCAAGCTCGCCCGTGCGGGCCTGCGCGAACCGGAGAAGCCGATCGGCTGCTACCTGTTCTCGGGTCCGACCGGCGTCGGCAAGACCGAGGTCGCGAAGCAACTGGCGTCTTCGCTCGGCGTCGAACTCCTGCGCTTCGACATGTCGGAGTACATGGAGCGGCATACGGTGTCCCGTTTGATCGGTGCGCCTCCGGGCTATGTCGGCTTCGATCAGGGCGGCTTGCTCACCGACGGCGTTGACCAGCATCCGCATTGCGTGGTGCTGCTGGACGAGATCGAGAAGGCGCATCCCGACCTTTACAACGTGCTGCTGCAGATCATGGATCATGGCAAGCTCACCGACCACAACGGCAAGCAGGTGAACTTCCGCAACATCATCCTGATCATGACGACCAACGCGGGCGCGGCCGATATGGCCAAGGCGGCATTCGGCTTCACGCGCAGCAAACGTGAAGGCGAGGACCACGAGGCGATCAACCGGCAGTTTGCGCCGGAATTCCGCAACCGTCTCGATGCCATCGTTTCCTTCGCGCACCTCGATGCCGATGTGATCGGCATGGTGGTGGAGAAGTTCGTGATGCAGCTCGAAGCCCAGCTTGGCGACCGCAACGTCACCATCGAGCTGTCCGACCCGGCCAAGACCTGGCTGGTGAAGGAGGGCTACGACGAGCAGATGGGCGCGCGGCCGATGGCACGCGTTATCCAGGAGCACATCAAGAAGCCGCTGGCCGACGAGGTGCTGTTCGGCAAGCTCAAGAACGGTGGCCATGTCCGCGTTGTGCTCGTCAAGGACGAAGCGGCGGGTGAGGGCAAGGAGAAGATCGGCTTCGAGTTCGTCGAAGGCCCGGTCACGCCGAAGCCGGAAAAGCTGCCGGGCGCGCGCAAGCGCAAACCCAAGGCGAGCAAGGAGCCCGCCAAGGCGTGATGTATCTGCGATAATGAAAAAAGCCCGGCGCGAAATCGCCGGGCTTTTTTGTTGGTCGAAATCCGCTCAGAAATGCCTGATCGCCCGCGCGATGGCGTCGAATTTCGCGGTCAGCACATCGGAAGCGATCTTCGAGAGCGTCACCGCTGCAACTGCGATCAGAACCGTGACGACGACATATTGCGAGAAGACGAACGCAAGCAGCACACGCGCCGCGCCACGCAGCATGTTGGCGATGCGGGAAGGGGCAGGTGGGCTGGCCGGAACGGCAAGGTCATCAGCGGATGGAACAGGCTCGCTCTCCGCCTCATTGTCTTGCTCGACGGCGGGCGCAACCTCATCTTCTGGCAGCATTTCGTCGTCAGGCTGGCGTTGTTCCATGCATCAGCTTTAAGCGGGAGAGCAGGACGAGACCATGTGGTTATCGGGATTAAGGTAAATGCACCGGGTCATGAAATTGGTGAGCTTGATTACTGCCGCCATACTCATGCCGGCACTGCAGGTTGCGCTTGCCCAGCAGGATGCACCGGCACCTTCCGACGCCAAGCCCAAAAGCGAGACTGCAACGGCCGCTGAAAAAAACACCGACACCGGCGAATCCATGTGCCTGATGATCGAATCCGCGGCGAAGGCAAACGGTCTGCCGCTGGAATTCTTCGCGCGCGTGATCTGGCAGGAAAGTCGTTTCCAGCCCGATGCGATCGGACCCGTTACGCGCAACGGTCAGCGCGCGCAGGGCGTGGCGCAGTTTATGCCGGGGACGGCGAACGAGCGGCGGCTGCTCGATCCGTTCGATCCGGTACAGGCGTTGCCGAAGGCCGCCGAATTTCTGAGCGAACTGCGCCAGCAGTTCGGCAATCTCGGGCTTGCCGCGGCTGCCTACAATGCCGGGCCACGGCGTGTGAGTGAATGGCGCGCGGGAACGGGGCCGATGCCTGAGGAGACCCGCAACTATGTCTACGCCATCACCGGCGCGAGCGTGGAGGACTGGAATAAAGCGGGCGTGGGCAACGACATCGCTGATCGCAAGAAGCCGGCAGGTTGCCGTGAATTGATGGCGCTGCTGCGCCACGCACCGAATCCGTTTGTCGCTCATCTCGAGGAGCGTGTCCGCATCGGCGCAGAAAGCCCGTGGGGCGTGCAGCTTGCCGCGGGATTCTCGCGTGATAAGGCGCTTGCGATGTATGCACGCGCGATGGCCCGGGTGAGCGGCGTGATCGGCGATCACGATCCGAATCTGCTCAGCAGCACGTTCCGCAGTCGCGGCACTCGCGCATTCTATCAGGTGCGGATCGGCGCGGAGACGCGAGAGGCGGCGAACGATTTGTGCGCGAAGATCCACAAGGCGGGGCAGGCCTGTATGGTGCTGCGTAACAACAGGGGGTGATCGCTCAGGTCGCCTTGTTCAAGTTGCTTTGCGGAAGGGGCCGCCTTCCGTCAGTTCGCGGCCGACTTCCGCGACATAATCGCGTTCATGAACGAGATAGTCGCGCACCGCGTGGCGCAGGCTCGGGTCGGCGATGTAATGGGCGGAGTGGGTCATCTGCGGCAGGTAGCCGCGCGCGATCTTGTGTTCGCCCTGTGCGCCGGCCTCGACGGATTTAAGCCCGTGCCGGATCGCATAATCGATGGCCTGATAGTAGCAGACCTCGAAATGCAGGAACGGGTGATGCTCGATCGCGCCCCAATGGCGGCCGTAGAGCGTATCGGACCCCTTGAAGTTGATCGCGCCCGCGATCCAGCATCCTTCGCGCTTTGCCATGATGAGCACGACGTCGTCGGCCATGGTTTCGGCGATCTGTGTATAGAAGGGGCGGTTGAGATAGGGGCGCCCCCATTTGCGCGATCCCGTCTCCATGTAGAACCCGTAGAACGCGTCCCATGCATCGTCGGTGATGTCCACGCCGGTCAGTACATGAATCTCGATGCCGTTTGTGAGGGCGTCGCGGCGTTCGCGCTTGATCGCCTTGCGATGGCGCGAGGCCAGTGTGGCGAGGAAATCGTCGAAGCTTGCGTAGCCTTCATTGCGCCAGTGATATTGCTGGTCGGTGCGTTGAAGGAATCCGTGCTGCGCAAGAAGCCTCCATTCGTCCTGGGCGGCGAAGGTGACATGTACGGACGAGACATTGAGCTGGCTGCACAGGCCGATCATTCCCGCGATCAGTGCTTCGCGAATCTGCTCCTGATCGGCATCAGAGCGAACCAGCAGGCGCGGGCCGGTGACCGGCGTGAACGGCACGGACACCTGCAGCTTCGGATAATACGCGCCGCCCGCGCGCATGAAGGCATCCGCCCAGTTATGGTCGAATACATATTCTCCCTGCGAGTGGTTCTTGAGATAGCAGGGGACTATTCCGAGGATGTGTTCTTCGCACCGCGCGACGAGGTGGCGCGCGGCCCAGCCGGTGCGCGCAATGGCGGAGCCGGAGTTCTCCAGTGCGGCAAAGAACGCATAGGAAAGAAACGGATTATAGGCGCTGCCTTCGGGGTGCGCGCAGGCGTTCCAGTCATCTGCCGCGATCTGGCGTACGGACGATACGGCTTCGAGCGTGATGTCGGTGGGTGTCGTCAAATGCGGGCAATCCGGCCAGCGGTATGCGGTTCGATCTCAGCCATAGATCGTGATTTTCCGAGCATCTTCAAGGGCGCTTTGCCCCCGGCACGAAGCCCTCGAAAATCACCTGGTCGGCGTAGCGCGCGGCACGGGCGCGCTGTTCCAGCGTGCGAACGGTCCACGTCAACAGTGCGCAACCGAAGATGTGGCGAGCGATCCATGGGGCGGGCGCGGGCAACTCATTGATCCAGTAGGCGACAAAATGCGGACGGGTCCGGAAGGCGTGGCGCAGATGGAGCATGCCGCGCACTTTCTCTGGTGGCAGTTGCTGCCACTCGTCCTCATGATAATAGCGCTCCGCGACGATGCCGCGCGGCACCTCCGGAATGTGGTCGCGGATCGCCAGCACCTGATCGGGATCGAACGACATCAGCGCGAGCGGGCCAGAGTAGGCACGCACGACCTCGGCAACGCGCCGGATCAGGCGGCGGTCGCCGTCGAACCGGCTCTTGATCTCGACCACCAGCGGCACGCGGCCGGCGGTCATCTCGCACAATTCGCTGAGCGTGATTATGCGGTCGGCCGTTTCCTTGAAGCGCACGGTTTTCAGCTCGGCGGCGCTCAAAGTGCGGATGTCGTCCGTGCGCTCGGTGAGGCGCGCCAGCGTGTCGTCGTGAAACACCATCGCCTCGCCGTCAGCCGACAGTTGCAGGTCGGTCTCGATGGCGAAACCGCCTGTCATCGCGGCGACGAAAGCCGAGGGCGTGCTTTCCACGATGCCCTTGGCGCGATCATGCAACCCGCGATGTGCGACCGGCGCAGCAGTCAGCCAGCCCGGTGCGCGATAGGCCATCACATCACCTCGAACTGGCCTTCGACCTCGACGGCGGCATCCGCCGGCAGCGCGGCGACACCGACGGTCGAGCGCGCGTGGCGTCCCTTGTCGCCGAACACCTCGACCATCAGGTCGGAGGCGCCGTTCATCACCTTCGGGCCATCGAGAAAGTCGGGCGCGGAGTTGATGAAGCCGCCGAGCCGGATCACCCGCACCACGCGGTCGAGGTCGCCGACGGCGGCCTTCACCTGGATCAGGAGATTGATGGCGCAGCCGCGCGCGGCCGCGATGCCCTGGTCCATGCTGACGCCCGCGCCGAGCTTGCCCTTGGCGATCAGTTGCCGGTTGGCGTCATTGCAGACCTGACCGGAGACGGTGAGGATGTTGCCGGTCCGCACAAACGGCACGTAGTTGGCGATGGGGACCAGCGGCGTGTGCAGCACGATCCCAAGCTCAGCCAGCTTCCGTTCGATCTCGCCTGCCATCTCATTCTCCATGATTGGACCGTCTTTGACGCCGGTTATGCCCAAGTTGCGGCATAATCCCAGCGCCAATATGCTCCGATTCCTAGTGTGGTGGTTCAGAAGTTCGCTTCATTTTCTCCGCGAGTTCTTCAAGCGAACTTCTGAACCTAAACCACACTAGTATCATAGATTTTCTAGTGTCCCTTCGAATCCGAAGTTCGCTACGGAAGGCGCGGCCTAGTGAGGCGAACTTCGGATTCGGGACACTCGATTGGCAAGGAGAGAACATGGTCTCGTCGCGGTCGTTTTTGCGGACTTTTTGCGTGCTCGGCACTGTTGTGGCGTCGGGTTCGTTCGCGCATGCGCAGACGGCTGCCGGGGTGCCGTTCATGGCGCATGAGGCGGTTTACGACCTGAGCCTTGCGAAGGCGCGGGGTAACGCCGCGGTCAATTCCGCGAACGGGCGCATCGTCTACAAATTCGGCGGCAATGCCTGCGACGGCTATTCGACCGACTTCCGGCAGGTGTCGCGGATTGAATCGGGTGAAGACAGGACCACGACGAGCGACCTACGTTCGACCAACTGGGAGGATGCGAAGGGCAAAAGCTATCGCTTCAAGGTCGCGAGCCAGACCAACGACGCCGAGCCGTCCTATGTGGACGGCATGGCCGAGCGTGGGCCGGATGGCACCATCACCGTGAAGCTGAAGCAGCCGTCGGCGAAAACCTTCACGCTCGACAAGGACATCGTATTCCCGACCGAGCAGACCCGCCGTATCATCGAAGCCGCGAAGGACGGCAAGCGCATTCTCGAACTCGGCGTCTATGACGGCTCCGACAATGGCGAGAAGGTCTACAATACGTTCGTGGTGATCGGACAGCCGATCGCGGGAAACCGCGCCTCCGCATCGCCCGACGTCGCCAGCAAGAGCGATCAGTTGAAACATCAGACCCGCTGGCCGGTGACTGTGAGCTATTATGATCGTGGCGCCAAGCCGGACAAGGGCGAGCAGACGCCGCTCTACACGATGTCGTTCGAACTGTATGAGGATGGCGTCTCGCGCGCGCTGGTGCTCGACTACAATGATTTCGTCGTCAACGGGACAATGGACAAGTTCGAGGTCGGCGACAACAAGCCGTGTAAATAGGCAGCGTCACGGGTCCTTTCGCCGCAGGGACGAAGGGCTCGCGGGTTTCGGCGTATAGGCGATGCCGCGCACCACAGCGTTGTCGCCGAAGCGTTTGCGCACTTCGTCCATGGCGCGCTCGGCATGCGCGGAACGGCGGTTGAGCATGTCCTCTTCGTCGCTTCCGTTCGCGGGCTGCAGCGCGCTGACGCCGACGCCGATCAGCCGGAAGGCGGTGCCATCGGTTTCGCGTGCCAGCATTTCGCGTGCGATCGCGAATATCCGGTTGGCGAGCTGGGTCGGTGTGATGATCGACTGCGAGCGGGTGCGCTGGCGGAAATCAGCGGTTTTCAGTTTCAGGGTAACTGTCGAACCCGCGACAGTGCTGTTTTTCAGGCGTCGTGACACCTTTTCGCTAAGATCCCACAGGATACGCTCCAGCGTCGCGAAGTCGCGCAGATCGCTCTCGAAGGTGGTCTCGCTGGAAATCACCTTCGCTCCGCGGTCGGGCACCACCTTGCGGTCGTCGACGCCGCGCGCGAGTCGCCACAGCCTGCGGCCTTCCGCGCCGAATAAACGCATGAGTTCGATTTCATCCGCGCGCTGCAGCTCTCCGATCAGGCGGAAGCCGTGATCGCGTAGCTTGTCCTGCATCGCAGGGCCGACGCCGTAGATAAAGCCGACAGGTTTCTCCGCCATCAGTGTCCGTGCGTCGTCCTGATCGAGCACTGCAAAGCCGCGCGGTTTGTCGAGATCGGAAGCGATCTTGGCGAGGAACTTGTTGGCCGACAGCCCCACGGAAACGGTGATGCCGATGTCTCGCTCGACCTGCGCGGCGAAGCGCGCGAGAACCTTCGCCGGGATCATGCCGTGCAGGCGCTCGGTGCCTGACAGATCGAGGAACGCTTCGTCGATCGACAGTGGTTCGACGAGGGGTGTCAGCGCAAGCATCGCCTGCCGCACATCGCGGCCGACCTGAACGTAGCGCGCCATGTCGGGACGGATGACGACGGCGTCGGGACACAGGTCGAGTGCCTTGTACATCGGCATGGCCGAGCGCACGCCGTAGGTGCGCGCGATGTAGCAGGCGGCCGCGACGACGCCACGCTTGCCGCCGCCAATAATGACGGGTTTGTCTGCGATCTCGGGCCGGTCGCGTTTGGTGACGGTGGCGTAGAAGGCGTCGCAGTCGATATGGGCGAGGCTGAGATGCGGAAGCGCGCGGTGCCGCAACAGACGCGGAGAGCCGCAAGCGGCGCAGCGCTTGGCCTGTGGGGCTGCGTCGGTCAGGCAGTCCCGGCAGAAACCGGGAGGGGGAGAGGGCTCATCCATCGGGCGGCGCCAGTTCTAGTGTCCCGAATCCGAAGTTCGCCTCATCAGGCAGCACCTTCCGCAGCGAACTTCGGATTCGAAAGGACACTAGTAAATTTATAATTCTAGTGTGGTTCAGGTTCAGAAGTTCGCTTGAAGAACTCGCGGTAAAAATGAAGCGAATTTCTGAACCACCACACTAGTCATGAATGCCCCCGCCCAGCGCGTCGCGCGCGGCGGCGATGGTTGGCGGGGGAAACTGCGAGAAATCCGAGAATGCCTTCACCGTTTCGTCGTCCCGCACGATGAAATCCAGCACCCCGGCCAGGAAGCGGGGGGCGGACGCCGAGGCACGCAGCGTCTCGGGACCAATACCGCTCTCAGAGAGGAATTGCCCTAATCGTTCGGGGTCCCCGGCGAGGAAAGCGAGCGCGCGAATCGCCACGATTTCAGCAACTTCCGCGGGACTCCGGCTGGACTTTCCGGCCATTCTCATTTGCCTTTCCGTAACTTATCGCTTCTATTTTGAGGGCATCATGCCCGAGTCATTCCGGCGTGGCGACGCCTAATCGTAATGTGGCGGCGGAATTGACGTCGAGCGACAGTGGAGAAGTGGGGTGGCCAAAACCGTCCTGATCGTGGAGGACAACGAGCTCAACATGAAGCTCTTCCGCGATCTGTTGGAGGCCCATGGGTATCAGACGGTCGGCACCAGCAACGGCCGCGAGGCCCTGAGGCTGGCGCGCGAGCATCGCCCCGATCTTATTTTGATGGATATCCAGTTGCCTGAGGTGTCCGGCCTCGAAGTTACGCGATGGATCAAGGACGACGCCGAATTGCGGGCGACGCCTGTGGTCGCCGTGACCGCCTTCGCCATGAAAGGCGACGAGGAGCGCATCCGCGAGGGCGGTTGCGAAGCATATTTGTCCAAGCCGATTTCGGTCGGAAAATTTATTGAAACGGTCCGGCGGTTCGTCGGCTAAGGGGATTTTGATGTCCGCACGGGTTCTTGTCGTCGACGACGTGCCGGCAAACGTCAAACTGCTGGAAGCGCGGCTGTCGGCGGAATATTTTGACGTGGTCACCGCCAATTGCGGCGCGCAGGCGCTGGAGATTTGTCAGCGCGCGGAATGCGACATCATCCTGCTCGACGTGATGATGCCCGACATCGACGGTTTCGAGGTATGCCGGCGGCTGAAATCCGACCCGCGCACGCACTTCATCCCGGTGGTAATGGTGACCGCGCTCGACAGTCCGTCGGATCGCGTGCGCGGCCTCGACGCGGGAGCCGACGATTTTCTCACAAAACCAGTCTCGGACGTGGTGTTGATCGCCCGCGTGCGCTCGCTGACGCGGCTGAAGATGATGACCGATGAGCTGCGCATGCGCGCCATCACCTCGCACGAAATCGGCCTGCAGGCGCCCGAGCGGGAAGCCGTGGCCGATACCGGCAAGGGCGGCAGGATTCTTCTGGTGGACGATCGCCCGTCATCCTACGAGCGGCTCGCGCCGGTGCTCGCCGAGGAGCATGCCGTCGATGTTGAGCCCAATCCTTCGGAAGCTTTATTCCACGCGGCCGAGAACAATTACGATCTGCTGATCGTTTCGCTCAATCTCGAAGATTACGATGGTCTGCGGCTTTGCAGCCAGGTCCGCTCGCTGGAGCGCACGCGCAGCGTGCCGCTGCTCGCGCTTGCTGAAGCCGACAACCACGTGCAGCTTCTGCGCGGGTTGGAAATCGGCGTGAACGATTATCTGCTCCGCCCGGTGGACAAGAACGAATTGCTGGCGCGGGCGCGCACCCAGATCCGCCGCCATCGCTACACGCACTACCTGCGTGACAGCGTGCAGAACTCGCTCGAGATGGCGATCACCGATCCGCTCACGGGCCTGCACAACCGCCGCTATCTGGAAGGCCATGTCGGCACGCTCGCGGAGCAGGCCGCCTCACGCGGCAAGCCGCTCGCACTGATGATTCTGGATATCGATTATTTCAAGTCGATCAACGACACCTACGGTCATGACGCTGGCGACGACGTGCTGCGCGAATTCGCTACCCGTATCCGCAAGTCGATTCGCGGCATCGATCTCGCTGCGCGTTACGGCGGCGAGGAATTCGTCATCGTGATGCCGGAAACCGATCTGCATGTTGCGGGCATCATCGCCGAACGGCTGCGACGGTCGATCGCAAACGAGCGGTTTTCAATCGAGAAGGGATTGAAGCAGATCGAAGTGACGATCTCGGTCGGAATCTCGACGCTGGAAACCAAGAACGAGCCGGTTGCCGACGTTATCAAGCGCGCCGATCAGGCGCTGTATCGCGCCAAGCATGACGGCCGCAATCGCGTCGTCTCCGCGGCGGCATAGGGCAACTGGCGATGCGCCGGCGCGGCAGCTAAGATCGCGCCATGACAGTGACGGACATCGCATCGCGAACCTACAATCACGGCTGGCGGCTCGATCCGATCGTGCGCAGCCTGCTCGATACCGACTTCTACAAATTCCTGATGCTGCAGATGATCCGGAAACTGTATCCGGACGAGAGCGTCACCTTCTCGGTCATCAACCGGACCCGCCGCGTGCGGCTCGGCGATATCATCGACGAGAAGGAGTTGCGCGCCCAACTCGATCATGCGCGCAGTGTGCGCTTTTCTAAGAAGGAACTGATCTGGCTTGCCGGTAACACCTTCTACGGCAAGACCCAGATGTTCACGCCGGATTTCATAGGCTGGCTTGAGACCTTCCGGCTTCCGGACTACGAACTGCGCGCGGTGGATGGTCAGTACGAATTGCACTTCCACGGGTCGTGGACCCATACCACGATGTGGGAAATTCCTGCGCTCGCCATCATTAACGAGTTGCGCTCGCGTCAGGCGGTGAAGGGGCAGGGCCGCTTCGTGCTCGACGTGCTCTATGCGCGCGCCAAGGCAAAGCTGTGGACGAAGGTAGAGCGGCTGAAGAAGCTCGAAGGACTGCGTCTGTCCGATTTCGGCACCCGGCGTCGTCACGGCTTCCTGTGGCAGCGCTGGTGTGTGGAAGCGCTCAAGGAAGGGCTTGGTCCTGCTTTCACCGGCACCTCCAACGTGCTGCTGGCGATGGACAACGATCTCGAAGCTATCGGCACCAACGCCCACGAACTGCCGATGGTCGCGGCTGCTCTCGCCAACAGCGATGAGGAACTGCGCCGCGCGCCGTACCTCATTCTCGACCAATGGCGGCACGCCTATGACGGCAACCTTTTGATCGCGCTCCCCGATACGTTCGGCACCGCAGCGTTCCTGCGCGATGCGCCGGACTGGGTGGCCGACTGGACCGGCTTCCGGCCCGACAGCGCGCCGCCGATTCCGGCGGGCGAGGACATCATCCGGTGGTGGAAGGACAAGGGCCGCGATCCGAGGGAAAAGCTTCTGATCTTCTCCGACGGCATGGATGTCGATTCGATCGAGCAGACGCACCGGCATTTCGCCGGGCGCGTGCGTACCAGCTTCGGCTGGGGCACCAACCTCACCAACGATTTTGTCGGCTGTTCGCCCGATGGCACCGCCAACCTCGATCCGATCTCGCTGGTCTGTAAGGTGACCTCGGTCAACGGCCGGCCGGCGGTGAAGCTCTCCGACAATCCGGAAAAGGCGACAGGCAGTCCGGACGAAATCGCCCGCTATCTGCGTGTTTTCGGCGAGGCCGGGCGCGTGCGCGCGGCGGTGCGTGTGTAGAGGTCAACAAAAAACGGAGCCCGAAAGGCTCCGTCATCGTCATTCAGCCGTGCGGTAGGGCAGGCTTACTTGATCTTGGCTTCGCGGAATTCGACGTGCTTCTTCGCGACCGGGTCGTACTTCTTCTTGACCAGCTTGTCGGTCATGGTGCGCGAATTCTTCTTGGCGACGTAATAGAAGCCGGTATCCGCGCTGGAGACGAGCTTGACCTTGATCGTGACCGCTTTGGCCATGTTCGAAAACCTCGATGTCTGGAATCTGAAGCGGGCCGGACGAGGCCGACCCGCGTTTGGCCGCAAACTATCCTCGAATGTCCCAAAGTCAAGGATTTCGGCCGTTCAAGACCGCGATTTTCGTCGGTCTGGCCGGAAATAACACGATTTTCCGGGGATTTAGCAGGGATTCGGGCTCATCCCGGCCCGAATCCCGCCGGTGTGAATTCAAGGTCTAGTTCCCGCCATTCCTTGTACTTCTCGGCCGGCAGCATCGAATAGGGCTGACAGGCTTCGAGCGCGTGAATCGCGGCTTTCATGATGAGCGGCCCTGTCGGCGTGGCCTTTGCCGCCATCAGCGCGGGCGTGGCCGCGAGCCTGCCGTTGCGCTTGAGCGCTACCCGCAGAACGATGTGGGCATCGTCCGTTGGCGAAACGCCCGCGGGCAGTTTCATGCATGACTTCAGATGCGCGCGGAAGGCGGCGACGACGTCGGATTTCAGATCAGCGGCTTCCTTCTCGGGGGTGAAGCCGCCGGAGAGGAAAGGATCGCCGTATTGGCTCATCACGTCGGGTTGGACGACCGGCGCGCCGGTGATGACGGCTTGCGGCAGGGCAGGTGACTCGGGCGCAGGCGTTTGCGGTTCGGGGGTGGGCTTTGTTTCAGACTGTTCTACTTTTGGTTCGTCAATTTTCCGATCGTCGGCCTTTGGCTCGTCGAGCTTCGATTCGTCCGGTTTTGTTTCATCCGGTTTCGATTCTTCCGGCTTGGGCGTATCCAGGGACGGCAGCGACAGATCGCCTTGTTTTCCGGCAGGGACATCCTTGGGCGAAACGAGTTCGACATTGATTGCAGGTGGTGGCGCGGAGTCGAACAGTCTCACGCCCGAGCCGAATACGACCCAGGCCAGCAGCGCGATATGGGCAAGTATGGACGCCGCGCCGCCCAGGCGCCGCAGCCATTCCATTTCGAAGATATTGCGCCAAGCCCATGCCATGCGGCCGACAACCTAGCGTCCGCACGGACGCGCCGCCATGGCTTTCACGGATGCTGTCTTACAGCGTGTCGCGCTGGAGCACGCCGTTGCGATAGTGGAAGAATGGCACCTCGGTTCGGTTGGTCAGCGGCCCCCTCGCGAGCCGGGCAGCCAGTTCATCCAGCACGATTTGGGTCATGGAATGGATATCGGGATGCGGAGGTGCGCCGAGTTCGATCCAGAGCACCTCGACGAGTTCGGCATCGGCATGCACGACGCCGTTCACAGTGTGAGCGATCACGGAAATGTCGGCGGTGAAGAAGCGGGTGTCGAACCGGCGAACTCGCCCCGGAGGCGTAACGGCGCGCGCGATCAGATGGAGGTGCGAGGGATCCGGCAGCAGGCCGGCGTCTGCGAAAGGCCTCCATTCACCCGTGAGTGTCGCCGTCTGTGCGGGCGTGAGAAGATTGTGGGGCCTGCTGCCGAGGCACAGGCCGGTCTCCTCGCAGGCCTCGCGGATGGCGGCGGCGACAAGCGCACGGGCACGGGCAGGCGTCGTCTTTGGCCTGCCGGCGAGCAGCTTCGCTTCGAGACCTTCGGGAAGTTCGGCTGCAAGAGGAATACGGTGATCCGTCGCGTCGACGCTGCCGCCGGGGAAGACGAGCTTGTTCGGCATGAAGATGAGGTCGGCGCGCCGCCTGCCGAGCAGGACTTTCGGAACGGGACCGTTGCGGTCGATCAGGATCAGCGTCGCGGAATCTCGCGGCTTCCGATAGGGATGATGGATTTCTTCCGCAGCGTATGTCGGTAGCGAGTTCATCCGAAACGCACGAGCGTTCAGGCCGGACGATCCGACCCGCTTTCGGCTTCGCTCTCGCCGAAGCCGTGCATGCGCAGCGCCCATTGCAGGCCGACGACCGCGCCTTTCACTGGTTGCAGCAGCAGAAGTGAGGATACAAGCGTGAGCGGCAGATAGATCGCCAATTGCAGGATAACGGCTGGCGAATAGTTGGTCTCGACCCACAACATGATCGGCACCACGATATGTCCGACGATGACGATCACGAGATAGGCAGGAAGATCGTCGGCGCGGTGGTGGGTGAAGTCCTGCCCGCATTCGGAGCAGCAATCGGCTGTTCTCAGGAAGGCGCGAAATAGTTTGCCTTCGCCGCAATTCGGGCAGCGTCCGCGGCAACCGCGCAGCATGGCATCCCAGAGGTTGCGCTTTTCGGGGGCGGCCACGGACGGCGTCCAATTCTTCGTCATGGGGGTCTGCACCGCTGCGCTATCCATCATTTGCCTCGTTTGCCTTTGCCGGATTGGGCCTTGATCTGCGATTTGCTCTTGAGCTTGCGAGCCTTGCCCTTCGAACCTCGTCCTGTCTTCGACGCCGCACCATGCTTCGTGCCGGGATGCTTGCGTTTGCCGAAATCGCGCGTCCCGCGTGGTGCCTTTGTTCCCTCGGAGAGGAGTTCGAACCGCAGCGCGCCGGCAACTGGCGCTGCTTCTACCAGACGAACCTCGACCACGTCACCCAATCTGTGCATGGCACCACTGCGCGTTCCGATCAATGCATGCCGGGTTTCATCGAAATGATAGAACTCGCTGCCGAGTGTTCTGACCGGAATCAGGCCATCGGCACCCGTTTCATTCAGCTTGACGAACAAACCCGCCCTGGTGACGCCGGAAATACGGCCCTCGAAGATCGCGCCGACACGGTCAGCGAGGAAATGGGCGATCAGGCGGTCGGTGGTCTCGCGTTCGGCCTTCATGGCGCGCCGTTCGGTGAGCGAAATCGCGGCAGCGACTTCGCCCAGCGTTTCCAGCGTCTCGTGTTCGGGCAGTGCGCCGTCGCCGAGGCCAAGCGCGCGGATCAGGGCGCGATGCACGATCAGGTCCGCATATCGCCTGATTGGCGACGTGAAATGCGCATAGCGCCGCAAGTTGAGACCGAAATGTCCGTAATTCTCGGATGCGTATTCGGCCTGCGCCTGCGAGCGGAGCACGACCTCGTTGACGAGTGACTCTGTGTCGCGGCCCTTCACCTGTGCGAGGATGCGGTTGAATACCGCAGGCCGCAGCGCGCCGGACTTGGTGAAGGGCATATCCAGCGTCTTCAGGAATTCATGAAGATTGTGGACCTTCTCCTGCGTCGGCTCGTCGTGCACGCGATAGATTAGCGGCAGCGCCTTCTTCTCAAGTGTCTCGGCGGCGGCGACGTTGGCGAGGATCATGAATTCCTCGATCAGCCGATGCGCGTCGAGCCGCTCCGGCGTGGTCACGCGGTCCACGGTGCCGTCAGACTTCAGTAGTATCTTCCGCTCGGGCAACTCCAGTTCGAGCGGGTCGCGTTCGTCGCGCGCGCGCTTCACCAGCGCATACGCTGTGTAAAGCGGTGCGATGATAGTGTCGAGCAAGGGGCCGGTGACATCATCGGGGCGTCCGTCGCGCGCGGCCTGCGCCTGCGCGTAGGACAATTTCGCGGCCGAACGCATCAGGACGCGGTGGAAGGTGTGCGAACGCTTGCGCCCGTCCGCGCCAATCACCATTCGCACAGCGATGGCGCCGCGCGGCTCACCCGGCTTGAGTGAGCAAAGATCGTTCGAAATCCGCTCGGGCAGCATCGGCACGACACGGTCGGGGAAATATACCGAGTTGCCGCGCTTGAGCGCCTCGTGGTCAAGCGCCGAGTCCGGCAGCACGTAGAATGCGACGTCGGCGATCGCGACGTTGACGATGTAACCGCCTTTATTGGCAGGGTCCGTGTCCGGCGCTGCATGCACCGCGTCGTCGTGATCCTTGGCGTCCGGCGGATCGATGGTGATCAGCGGCACGTCACGCCAGTCCTCACGCCCCTTCAGCGCCGCGACTTTGGCGGCTTCCGCTTCCTCGATTGCGGCACGCGGAAATTCCTGCGGAATCTCGTGGGCGTGGATTGCTATCAGGCTGATGGCCTTTTCGGTCTTCATCGAGCCGAGCCGTTCGCGTACGCGTCCTGCCGGCAGGCCATAGCCGCGCGAGCGGATCAGTTCGACGCTGACGAGATCGCCGTCCTGTGCGTCGGCACTGTCTGCGGCGGCAATGCTGAGTTCGCGTCCGGCCTGTTTCTTGTCGACCGGGATCATCCGGCCGCCACCCTGCGGCTGGGCGCGGAAGATGCCGAGCACACGATGCCTGGTTTTCTCCAGCACCTTGATGACACGGCCGATATAGAGAGCTGCGCGTTCGCCGCGCTCACGCCTTTCCAGCCGCAGCAACACGCGCTCGCCGACGCCTGCGACAGTGCCGGGCTTGGCACGGCGTGGCGTGTGGATATGGATCACGGGCGCGGGGCCGTCGATGTCCTCGGCCCATTCGGCCGGCAGGGCGATCAATTCGCCGTCGCTGTCGGTCTTGACGACATCGGCGACGAGAGTGGGGGGCAGTTCGCGTGCGTCGTGCACGCGCTTGCCTTGCTTGGCAATCACGCCTTCGTCGGTGAGTTCGCGCAGGATGCGGCGCAGCGCCGCGCGGGAGTCGTTCTTGAGGCCGAAATGCCGCGCCAGTTCGCGCGTGCCGGCCTCGCGGGGATTGGTTCTGATGAACGCGACGATGCTTTCCTTGTCGGGAAAGCCATCGGTCGCGTCATGCTTCTTCTTCATTATCCGCGCGCTTTTCCGGCACTCTTTTTCGCTACGGCCTTGGCAGGTGTTTTCGCGGCCGTCTTTGCAGCAGCCTTCGTCGTCGCGCGGGGTTTGGCCTTTGCACTGGCTTTGGCGCGAGGCGCGGCCGCCTTCTTGGTGACGGTCTGCGGCTCGGCGTCCTCGCCATCGCTCTTGGTCGTGGCTTTTTTCGCAGCCTTCTTCTTCGGCGCGGCTTTCTTGGCCGCGCGCTTGGTCTTGCCACCGGTCTTCGCAGCGCGTGCTTCGATCAGTGCGATCGCTTCCTCGAGCGTGATCTGCTCCGGCTCCCTGTCGTCGGGAATCGTGGCGTTGATGCCGTCGATCGAGACATAGGCGCCGTAGCGACCCTTCTTGAGCATGATCTTGCCGCCACGTGCCGGATAGTCGCCGACCTCCTTGCCGGGATCAGCACCGAAGCGGCGGCTTGGCCCCTTGGCGATCTTCTCGGCGATCAGTGTCACCGCGCGGTTGAGGCCGATATTATAGACATCATCGCCCGCTTCGAGGCTCGCATAGGTCTTGCCGTGACGCACGAACGGGCCGAACCGGCCGATGCCCGCGGTGATGATCTCGCCATCCTCGGGATGGGGACCAACATCGCGTGGCAGCGACAACAACTTGATCGCGAGATCGAGTTCGACATCGGCGGGCGACATGTTTTTCGGGATGCCCGCGCGTCTCGGCTTCTCGTCCTCGGCATAATCCTTCGGCTCGCCGAGCTGGATGTAGGGACCGAAGCGTCCGGCCTTCACCGCAACGTCGAGACCGGTCTTCGGGTCCTTGCCGAGTACGCGGTCGCTCGATGCACTCGAGGAGGCGAGGGGACGTGTGTAGCGGCACTCGGGATAATTCGAACAGCCGACAAAAGCGCCGAACTTGCCGGCCTTGAGATTGAGCTTTCCGGTGCCGCAGCTCGGGCACTGGCGCGGATCGCCGCCGTCGGCGCGCGGCTCGTAGATGTGCTCGCCGAGCATCGCATCGAGCACGTCGAGCACTTCCGAGACGCGCACGTCTTTGATGTCGTCGACCGCGCCGATGAAATCTTTCCAGAAGTCCGTCAGCACCTGTTTCCAGGCGACTTCGTTGTTGGAAATCTTGTCGAGCTTCTCTTCGAGGTCGGCGGTGAAGTCGAACTCGACGTAGCGTGCGAAGAATTTCTCGAGAAAAGCTACGACAACGCGGCCCTTGTCCTCGGCGGAGAGGCGCTTCTTCTCAAGCTTCACATAGCCGCGATCTTTCAGCACCTGCAGGATCGAAGCGTAGGTCGAAGGCCGGCCGATGCCGAGTTCTTCCATGCGCTTGACGAGTGAAGCTTCCGAGAAACGCGGCGGCGGCTCGGTGAAATGCTGGGTGACGGCGAGGCTCTCGCGCTTGAGCGCTTCGCCCTCGCTCATCGCGGGCAGGCGGCGGCTTTCCTCATCCTCCGGATCGTCGTCGCGGCCTTCCTGATAGACTGCGAGAAAGCCGTCGAATTTCACCACCTGGCCGGACGCGCGCAGGTCGAGCGTGCGCGCGCCAGCCTTCGCAATGATATCGACGGTGGTGCGCTCCAGTTCGGCCGATTCCATCTGGCTCGCGACGGTGCGCATCCAGATCAACTCATAGAGGCGATACTGGTCGTTATCGAGGCGCGCCTTCAGCTTGGCAGGGCGGCGCGAGACATCCGTCGGGCGGATCGCTTCGTGCGCTTCCTGCGCGTTCTTCGCTTTCGATGTGTACTGGCGCGGCGCACTCGGTACATAGTCGTTGCCGTAGTCCTCGCCGATCACCTTGCGGACGGCCGGGATCGCCTCCGGCGCGATCGAAACGCCGTCGGTACGCATATAGGTGATGAGGCCGGTGGTCTCGCCGCCGATGTCGATGCCTTCATAAAGACGCTGCGCGATCCGCATGGTGTGCGCGGGTGCGAAGCCGAGCTTGCGGCTGGCTTCCTGCTGCAGCGTCGAGGTGGTGAAGGGCGCCTGCGGATTGCGGCGCGCGGGCTTCGCCTCCACCAGCGCGACAGTGTAGGTGCCGTTTTCCAGCGCCTTCTTGAAATCCTCGGCTTCCGCACCGCTGCCGATGTCGAGCCGCTGGATCTTCTTGCCGTCGGCGCCGACGAGCCGCGCCTCGAAGGTTTCGTTGCGCGGGGTCGCGAGCGTCGCGACCAGCGACCAGTACTCGCGCGGCACGAATTTCTCGATCTCAAGCTCGCGGTCGCAAACAAGGCGCAGCGCGACGGATTGCACTCGGCCGGCCGAGCGCGCGCCCGGCAATTTGCGCCACAGCACTGGGGAGAGCGTGAAGCCGACCAGATAATCCAGCGCGCGGCGCGCCATGTAGGCATCCACCAGCGCGCCGTCGATCTGGCGGGGGTGCTGCATCGCCTCGGTGACGGATTGCTTGGTGATGGCATTGAAGACGACGCGCTCGATCTTCTGGTCCTTCAGCGCGCGCTTCTGCTTCATGACCTCCAGGACGTGCCAGGAGATCGCCTCGCCCTCGCGATCAGGGTCGGTTGCGAGGATCAGCTTGTCAGCGCCCTTGAGCGCCTTGGCGATGTCGTTGAGCCGGCCCGCCGCCTTGGGGTCGGTCTCCCAGATCATCTGAAAATTTGCCTCCGGATCCACCGATCCGTTCTTCGCCGGGAGGTCGCGGACATGGCCGTAGGAGGCCAGAACCTCGTAGGAGGAGCCTAGGTACTTATTGATCGTCTTAGCCTTCGCAGGCGACTCCACAATGACGAGATTCATTTGAATCCAATGAGTTAGGATGAAAACAAGCCCCGGAATCACCGCGAGGGGACGAGGCTTTCGGAGCGATACATGGGTAAAGTGGGGGGTGCTGTCAAATGCCGGTCGCTTGAACGGGCAATGGAACGAACACTCAAGGTTGCAATTTTTAATAAAATTAAGCCGGAAGTTGCATAAATCCAGGCTTCAAGTATAAGAATATTATCCTGATTCCGGACTGGCCCACCGCAATGCCGCCTCGCCGAAACAGAGCGAAAGATCCTGAATCGGACCCCGACCCGGACCGACACAGCGATGACAATGGCGCGAAGGAGGCGGCAGCCTTTATCGCCGAGACGTTGGCCAATCTGACATCCATCTGTCACCGGCATCGCTTTGATACGCTCGGCTATCTTCTGGACATGGCGCATATGGAGGCTGACGGGCTGGCTCGCTCCAGCCGGAAGGCCGGGCCCTGACGTTCGGATATTTAGTTCAGCGATACCATGCCGCCGCCGTGACGCTCCAGCCGTCCGGCCATCTCGAGTTCGAGCAGCACCGTGCGGACGATCGCCGGTGAGGCTTCGGCCATCCGCACCAGATCATCGATCCCGATGGGGGAAGGGCCGAGCAGGTCGACAATCCGCGCCCTGTCGGTGTCGTGCGGCTCCCGGTGGTCATGGGGAGGCTCGTCTTCCTCCATCGGCAGTTCGATCGGACGCTCCATGATCGGGGCGACGGCATTTATAATGTCTGCCGCCGAAGTAGTGAGCGTCGCCCCCTGTTTGATGAGATCGTTGGTGCCAGTGGCGCGCGGGTCGAGCGGCGAGCCGGGAACGGCGAACACCTCGCGGCCCTGCTCGTTGGCGAAGCGCGCGGTGATCAGCGAGCCGGAGCGGTGCGCAGCCTCGACGATGAGGACGCCGAGCGCGGCGCCGGAGATCAGGCGGTTGCGACGGGGGAAGTCGCGGGCGCGGGGGCCGTGGCCGAGCGGCATTTCTGAAATCGCGCCGCCACCCGCATCGATGATCGCACCAAGTAGGCTTTCATGTTCCGGCGGATAGATGCGGTCGTGGCCGCCGGCGAGCATGGCAACCGTGCCGCTGCTGAGCGAAGCGCGGTGAGCGGCCTGATCGATGCCGCGGGCAAGACCCGAGGCGATCACGAAGCCGGCCGCTCCGAGATCGTGCGCGATGGTCTGGGCGAATTTCAAGCCCACGCCCGAGGCATTGCGCGAGCCGACGATGCCGATCATCGGACGCATTTCGATTTCTCGCGCCCCACGCACACCGAGCAGAGGTGGCGGATCGTCGATCAGCGCAAGGCGAGGCGGATAACCGTGTTCGCCCGGAGCGAGCAAGGCAACGCCGATCCTGTGGCTGCCTTCGATTTCACGTTCTGCGTCCTCGATTTGGCAGATCCGTCCGGGCCGGCTCGCGCCGCCGCGCCGCGCGAGATCGGGCAGGCGCTCAAGCGCGGCTTTGGCGCTGCCGCAATGATTGACGAGGGAGCGGAAGGTTCGCGGCCCGACATTCTCGCTACGGATCAGCCGCAGCCAGTCGATGCGCTGCGCATCGCTCAACCTGATGGGTGCTGATACGAGCCTGTCCACGACCGCCTCCCGTGATGGCAGTCTTGCCTAACTCGGCGCAGGGAACAATGCGGCTTGTCGCGGGGAGGTGGTTACCCCTTCGCGCCGATCTTGCCTTCGCTGCCGTCCATCAGGCGGCGGATGTTGGCGCGGTGCTTGAACCACAGGATCGCCGAGAGCACGGCGAACAAAGCGGCCAGCGGGATATGCTGCAGCCACAGCAGCAGCGGTGGGATCGAGGCGCTGGCAACCAGCGCGGCGAGCGAGGAATAGCGTGAGATGAAAGCCACCGCGAGCCAGATCGCGCAGAAGATCAGCGCCGCCGGCCACCACAGGCCCAGCAGCACGCCGATATAGGTCGCAACGCCTTTGCCGCCCTTGAATTTCAGCCAGACCGGAAAGATGTGGCCGAGAAACGCGCCGAGGCCCGCGGCGATCGCGGCGTCGTCACCGAACAGATAGCGGACAAGAAGCACCGCGAAAGTGCCTTTGAGCATGTCGCAGGCGAGCGTCGCGGCGGCGAGGCCCTTGCGGCCGGTGCGCAACACGTTGGTCGCGCCGATGTTGCCGGAGCCGATCGAGCGCAGATCGGCGGTGCCTGCGCGGCGGGTAATCAGCAAGCCGAACGGGATCGAGCCGAACAGGTAACCGATCGCGAGAGCGACAGCGTTGGCGGCGGTGGGCGAGATGTCCATGCGCTCACACCTGCTCGAACACAGTGCGGCCGCCGACGATGGTACGCACCGCGCGGCCGGTAAAGCGCGCTTCGTCGAACGGCGTATTCTTGCACTTCGACTTCAGATCGGCGGGGTCGAGTATCCACGGTGTGTCGAGATCGATCACGACGATGTCGGCGGGACGGCCCTTGCGGAGCGTGCCGCCGGGCAGGCCGAGCAGTTCGGCGGGCCGCGTCGACATCGCGCGGATGAGGTGGCTTAGTTCGATCTCACCGTTGTGGACGAGGCGCAGGCCAGCCGAGAGCATGGTTTCCAGCCCGATGGCGCCGGGGGCCGCTTCCGCGAAGGGCAGGCGCTTCACCTCAACGTCCTGCGGATTGTGGTCCGACATGATGACGTCGATGAGGCCGGAGGCGAGTGCTGCCACCAACTCCTTCCGGTCGTCCTCCGTGCGCAGCGGCGGCGACAGTTTCAGGAAGGTCTTGTAGGGGCCGATGTCGTTCTCGTTCAGCGCGAGATGATTGATCGAGGCGGATGCGCTGACCGCAAGGCCTGCCTCGCGCGCCCGCCGCAAAATATCGAGCGATTCGGTGCAACTCACGGAGGCTGCATGGTAGCGCCCGCCGGTCAGCGCGACGAGGCGCATGTCGCGCTCCAGCATCACGGCTTCGGCGGCGCTCGGTGCGCCCATCAGGCCGAGCCGGGAAGCGAGTTCGCCCTCGTTCATCACGCCTTCGCCCGCAAGGTCCGGATCTTCGGTGTGGTGGACGATCAGCACGTCGAAATCGCGTGCGTAGGTCAGTGCGCGGCGCATCACCTGTGCGTTCGTCACACTCTTGGCGCCATCGGTAAAGGCGACGGCGCCTGCAGCCTTGAGCAGGCCGAACTCGGTCATCTCCTCGCCGCCAAGGCCCTTGGTCAGCGCGGCCATCGGGTGGATGTTGACCACGGCGGTGTCTCGCGCACGGCGCAGCACGAAATCCACCGTCGCCGAATTGTCGGTGACAGGCTTGGTGTCCGGTTGGCAGATGATAGTGGTGATGCCGCCTGCGGCCGCTGCTTGGCTTGCGGAGGCGAAGGTCTCGCGGTGGCCTGCGCCGGGCTCGCCGACGAAGGCGCGCATATCGATCAGCCCGGGAGCAACGACCTTGCCCGCGCAATCGACAATTTCGGCGCCTTCGGGCGCGTGGCTCTTGCCGATGCCGGGGCCGACCTCGGCGATGACGCCGTCCTGGATCAGTACGCCGCCGTGGCCGTCCAGATCGCAGGAAGGATCGATCAGGCGGGCGTTGGTGAGGAGCGTGGGGCGGTTATCTTTCAGCATGGTTCACGCATTCGGCAGGTTGCGGGCGAGTGCTTCGAGCACCGCCATGCGCACCGCCACTCCCATTTCGACCTGCTCGCGGATCAGCGATTGCGCGCCGTCGGCAACGATGGAGTCGATCTCGACCCCGCGATTCATCGGGCCGGGATGCATCACCAGCGCGTCCGGTTTGGCATAGGACAGCTTCTTCTGATCGAGGCCGAAGAACTGGAAGTATTCCGAGCTCGACGGCACGAAGGAGCCGCTCATGCGCTCACGCTGCAGCCGCAGCATCATCACGATGTCGGCGCCGTTGAGGCCCGCGCGCATGTCGTGCGCGACCTCGACGCCCATCCGCTCGATGCCGGGCGGCAACAAAGTGGAGGGTCCGACGACGCGTACACGCGCGCCCATGATGTTGAGGAGAAGAATGTTTGAACGGGCGACGCGTGAATGCAGCACGTCGCCGCAGATCGCGACCAGCAGGCCTTCCAGCCGACCCTTGTTGCGGCGGATGGTGAGCGCGTCGAGCAGCGCCTGCGTCGGGTGCTCGTGCGCGCCGTCGCCCGCGTTGACGACAGAGCCGTCGACCTTACGCGCGAGCAGTTCGACCGCGCCGGAGGCGTGATGGCGCACCACCAGAATGTCGGGGTGCATTGCGTTCAGCGTCACCGCAGTGTCCATCAGCGTCTCGCCCTTGCGCATTGAGGACGAGGAGACGGACATGTTCATGACATCCGCCCCGAGCCGCTTGCCGGCGATTTCGAAGGAGGACTGGGTGCGGGTGGAGGATTCGAAGAACAGATTGACCTGGGTGCGGCCGCTCAGGACGCTGCTTTTCTTGTCGACCTGCCGGTTCAGTTCGACATATTCGCCGGCGAGGTCGAGAAGGCCGGTGATATCGGCCGCGGAAAGCCCTTCGATGCCCAGCAGATGCCGGTGCCCGAGGACGAAACTCGATTTTGGTGCAGGGGTCATTAAAGCCAAACCTATAGGCAGAGTTGCCATTTGGAGCAAGGCGGATTTGGCGGCTGTGGACGGTTCACGCCAGCCCGTGCCGGGCAGGGTAAATGGCGGCTGTGCTCGGGTTGCAACCGGGGGCCCGGAGGGCGGGCATTTTCGCCGATACGGAAAGGGCGAGGCGGCGTTAAGCTGGCGCGGAAGCGCAAAGGAATTAGCCCATGACCTTTGGCCGACACGATACCGGCGAACTGCTCAACCAGTCGCCGCCGTTTTGCGATATCGATCTGTTCGGCTGCGACGTTCCGCTGATGGAGGCGGTGGCGGCCTATGGTGGACGGGACCATGCGGCGGGACTGTCGACCTTCGGCAGGCTCTGGGGATCGGCGGCGATGGCGGAGCGCGGACGGCTCGCCAACGAGAATCCGCCGAAGCTCAAGACCTTCGATGCGCGCGGGTTTCGCCGCGACGAGGTGGAGTTTCACCCGGCCTATCACGAGTTGATGGCGCATAGCGCCCACGCCGGACTGCACAATTCGACATGGACGGAGGTGGGCGCGTCAGCGGGCGGCGCATCGGAAGTGTTGCGGGCGGCGAAGTTCTTCATTGCCGCGCAGGTCGAGACGGGACATCTGTGCCCGATCACGATGACGCGTGCTTCGGTCGCGGCGCTGGCGAGCGATGAAGCATTACGCGCGCAGATCATGCCGGTGCTGGGCACGCGCGCTTACGATCCTGCTTTTAGTCCGTGGTGGCAAAAGCGCGGCATGACCGTCGGCATGGGCATGACCGAAAAGCAAGGCGGCACCGACGTGCGCGCCAACATCACTCGGGCGGAAAGAGATGGTGATGCCTACCGCATCACAGGGCACAAATGGTTCATGTCGGCGCCGATGTCCGATGCCTTCCTTGTGCTGGCGCAAGCGGCAGGCGGGCTGACATGTTTTGTCATGCCGCGCTTCAAGCCCGATGGTCGGGTGAATGCGCTGCACTTTCTGCGGCTCAAGGACAAGCTGGGTAACCGCTCCAACGCGTCGTCTGAAGTCGAATTCGAGGGCGCCTATGCACTGCGGTTGGGCGAGGAGGGACGCGGCATCGCGACCATTATCCAAATGGTGTCGCTGACGCGGCAGGATTGCGCGATCGCGTCCGCTGCTCTGATGCGGTCGGGCCTTGCGCATGCGCTTCATCATGTGCGGAATCGCCGCGTTTTTCAGAAGCAACTTGTCGATCAACCGTTGATGCGCAACGTGCTCGCCGATATGGCGCTCCAGGTCGAGGCCACGACAGCACTGGTGATGCGGCTGTGCCACGCGTTCGATCGCATGCCCGGCGATCCGCTTGAAAGCGCCTACATGCGGCTGATGACGCCAGTGGTGAAATACTGGGTGTGCAAAAGCGCGCCCGCCTTTCTCTATGAGGCAATGGAGTGCCTCGGCGGCAATGGCTATGTCGAGGAGGGCATTCTGGCGCGGCATTACCGCGAGGCGCCGGTCAATGCGATCTGGGAAGGCTCCGGCAATGTGATGTGCCTCGACGTGTTGCGGGTACTTCTGTTCCGCCAGCGCGATGCGGCGGAGGCTGTCTTTGTTCATCTCGTGCAGGAGGGTGGGGATTTGCCGGGACTGAGGGAGGCGTTGTCCGCTGTCGCACAGGCGTTACGTCAGCCAGAAGCAGAGGGAGCCGCACGCAGTGCCGTGGAGTGGCTGGCGCTCGCCGCCGCGGCAGCCGCGCTCAAGGTGGTCGATCCGGATCACGCGGTGCTGTTCGCGCAAACGCGACTGGCGCAACGGCGCGGGCTGATGTATGGCGCGGTCGATCTGAACCCCGGCGACATTCAGGGCCTGCTTGCGCGGGCGCTGCCTTAAGCCTACCTCGCAAGCGAAAGCACCTCGATGAGTCTTCCCGAAACGCTCGCCGACGATCCTGTTGTGCCGACGCCCGTGCACGAACCGCGCGTCTGGAAATTCTGGGGCACCTCGCTCTGGGGCTTGCTGATTTTCGTTGCGTTGTTTCTGGGGCAAGCATCGACCATCGCGATTTTGCTAGTCCTGCAGAAGGAACCGCTCAACCTGTCAACCTTCGCGGATTCGCTGACGCATGTGGCAACGGGCGGCAAGGCGCTGTCGCTCTCCGTTATGACCGGGTTGCCCGCGGTGCTGTTCGCGATCTGGGTCGCAACCAAGCTGGCGCGTCAGCGCTTTGCGGATTACCTCGCCTTGAACCGGCCGTCATGGAAGGGGCTGCTGATTGGCGCGGTGAGCCTCGCGGTGCTGGTCGAGGGCTGGGATTTGTTATCCAAGGCGACCGGGCGCGAGGTTTCGCCCGGCTTTATGATGGATACGCTGAAGGCCGCACAGGCCGACAACTCCTTGTGGTTGCTGATTCTGGCCATCGTCGTGGCGGCGCCGATCACCGAGGAGTTTTTCGTGCGCGGTTTCCTTTATCGCGGCTGGTCGGAATCTTTTTTGCGGATTCCCGGCGCGATCATCCTGTCCTCGGCGGTGTGGACGCTGATGCACCTGCAATATGACTGGTTTTTCCTCGGCGAGGTGTTCTCGATCGGGCTATTGCTCGGCTATCTGCGCTATCGCAGTAATTCGACGTGGCTGACGATCGTGATCCACGGCCTGAACAATCTCGCCGCGACGATCCAGACGATCTGGCTCGCCTCGCATTCTTAAAGCTCAGGATTGGCTCTGCCGTCCGAGCGCCGCGAGGCGGTCCAGCGCACCCTGCAGGATGAAGATCGCGGCGTGTTCGTCGATCACCTCGGCGCGACGGGCGCGGCTGACATCGATGGAGATCAGTTCGCGCTCGACGGCGGCGGTCGACAGCCGCTCGTCCCACAAACCGATGGCAAGGTCGGTGAGTTTTGCGAAATTGCGGGCGAAGGCGCGGGTGGATTGCGCACGCGGCCCTTCGCTGCCGTCCATGTTGATCGGCAGACCGAGCACGAATCCGGCGCAGGCGCGCTCTGCTGATATTCTGAGCAATTCGGCGGCGTCCTTGGTGAAGTTGCGCCGCTGGATGGTCGTCACGCCGGTGGCGAGCCGCCGGTCCGGATCGGAGACGGCGACGCCGATGGTCTTGGTGCCGAGGTCGAGCCCGATCAACGCACCGCGTGGCGTCCAGTGCGTGGCGGCTTCGATCAGGGGAAGGATAAGCGCGGGCATGCCGTCGCTTACCATGCGGGTGAAACCCGATGCAAAGGCGGGATCGTCAACCGGGGCATTCCAGCCGCGGAACGGCTGCTTGCCCGGATTTCCCCTTGGGCAAAAAATGCTTTATAGGCAGGCCATTGGAACCGTTACGGCGGTATTTCCGGAGCCATATCAATGTCAGTCGATGCAGCCACCGTTCGCCGGATCGCGCAGCTTGCGCGGATCGCCGTCAAGGACGAGGAGGTGCCGCACCTCCAGGGCGAACTGAACGCGATGCTCGCTTTCGTCGAGCAGCTCTCCGAAGTCGATATCGAGGGCGTCGAGCCGATGACCTCGGTCATCCCGATGGAGATGAAAAAGCGTCACGATGTCGTCAATGATGGCGAGATTGCCGAACGCGTGCTTGCGAACGCGCCGGTCACCGAGGATCACTTCTTCCTCGTGCCCAAGGTGGTCGAATAGCGCCACGGGTGGATGCGATGTGCGAACTCTGCAGCGACGAAGACTTTTATCAGGCGTTCATGGACTACCTCGACGACATGGAACGGCAGGGCAAAACCCCTGATCCGGACGAGGGCCACACGATCGCGCTGAAGGCCTCCCAGGCCGCGAAACAGGCCAAACGGTCTCCCTTTATCTGCGACCCGATTGAGACATGACTGATCTGACAGCACTGACGCTCGCCGAAGCCAAGGAAGGCTTGGCTGCAAAATCCTTCACGGCGCTCGAACTGACCGACGCGCATCTGGCCGCAATGGAGAGCGCACGCGTTCTCAATGCCTATGTGCTGGAAACGCCGGAACAGGCGCGCGCGATGGCGAAGGAGGCGGACGCCAAGCTCGCGAAAGGCGAGCGAGGCAATCTTCTCGGTCTTCCGCTCGGTATCAAGGATCTGTTCGCGACCCGCGACGTGCGCCTCACCGCGTGTTCGAAGATTTTGGGTGACTTCAAACCGCCTTATGAATCGACCGTCACCTCGCAGCTCTGGCGCGATGGCGCCGTGCTGCTCGGCAAGCTCAACAATGATGAATTCGCGATGGGCTCATCGAACGAGACCTCCGCGTTCGGCAACGTCATCAATCCCTGGCGGCGCGAGGGTTCGGATGCTGCCTTGGTGCCCGGCGGCTCGTCGGGCGGTTCGGCATCGGCGGTGGCGGCGGGCCTTTGCCTCGGCGCGACCGGCACCGACACGGGCGGTTCGATCCGGCAGCCTGCCGCGTTCACCGGCATTGTCGGCATCAAGCCGACCTATGGGCGCTGCTCGCGCTGGGGCGTCGTCGCGTTTGCGTCTTCGCTCGATCAGGCGGGGCCGTTCGCGCGTACCGTGCGCGATACCGCGATCATGCTGCGTTCGATGGCTGGTTACGATCCGAAGGACACCACCTCGGTCGATCGCGAGGTGCCGGATTACGAGGCGGCCATCGGCAAGTCGGTCAAGGGCATGCGGATCGGCATCCCGAAGGAATATCGCATCGACGGCATGTCGCCGGAAATCGAGAAGCTGTGGGCGCAGGGTGCGGAGTGGCTGAAAGCAGCGGGTGCGGAGATCGTCGAAATCTCGCTGCCACACACCAAATACGCGCTGCCGACCTATTATGTGGTGGCACCGGCGGAGGCGTCGTCCAACCTCGCGCGCTATGACGGAGTCCGCTATGGCGCGCGCGTCGACGGCAAGACCATCTCCGAGATGTACGAGAATACCCGTGCCGCTGGGTTCGGACCGGAGGTGCGCCGTCGCATCATGATCGGCACCTATGTGCTCTCGGCCGGTTATTACGATGCCTATTATCTGCGCGCGCAGAAGGTTCGCACACTTATCAAGAAAGACTTTGAGGATGTGTTCGCGAAGGGCGTGGACGCGATCCTCACGCCAGCGACGCCTTCGGCGGCTTTCGGCATCGGCGAGAAGGGCAAGGCCGACCCGGTCGAGATGTATCTCAACGACATCTTCACGGTGACGGTGAATATGGCGGGTCTGCCGGGCATCGCGGTGCCGGCCGGAAAGGATGCGCAGGGCCTGCCGCTCGCGCTGCAATTGATCGGGCGTCCGTTCGATGAGGAGACGCTGTTCTCGCTGGGTGAAACCATCGAACAGGCGGCAGGGCGGTTCGAACCGAAGCATTGGTGGCGCTGATGGCAGACGGACAGCAGACAACACTTCCGCAATTGCGCGAAGTCATCGACCGGATCGACCGCGATCTCGTTACGTTGATTGCGGAGCGCGTGCGCTGCCTCGATCAGGTCATCGCAGTGAAAACTCGGGAAGGCATCCCTGCGGCGATTCCGGAGCGGGTCGAGGAGGTCGTCGCCCATGTCCGCGCCGAGGCGGAGGCGGCAGGCGTGCCGCCGGATCTTGCTGAGATGCTCTGGCGCAGCCTCATTGGCTGGTCGATCACTTACGAAGAGGGGCACCTCAAGAGCGCGAAATCTTAAAAATTGCGCGAGCTTGTTAACCTTGTTCCGCGTCGGTGTTTCCTATTAGGGAAATAGCGACGTCCAGTCTTCAAAACTCGCCTGCGGGGGAGTGACATGGCACGTGTGCGAGCAATTCTGGGGAGCCTATCGGTCTGCGCGCTGCTAATCGGCTGCGCCACGATTCGAAACGATCCGGTGAACGTCCCCGGTACGCCATCAGATCTGGCCAACACACTGGGGCCAGCTTTCCAGGAAAACACCAGCGCGGACGAGACGATTATCGGCCTGTCCTTTTCGGGGGGCGGTACACGCGCAGCTGCTTACGCGTACGGTGTGCTGTCAGAAATGGACCGGATTCCGGTGCGCGGCACGCATGGGCCGATGATTGACCGTGTCGAATTCATTTCCGGCGTCTCAGGTGGGTCCGTCACGGCGGCCTATTACGGCCTCAGGAAAAAAGCCGGTCTGGCCGATTTCCGTGAAAAGTTTTTGCTGCGCAATGCTGAAGAGGGCCTGCAAACCGATCTGAATCTGGCGACGATGGGCCGGGCTCTGGCGGGCGGTATCAATGATTCAACCGGCTTTCCACGCTGGCTCGATGCAAATCTGTTCAACGGGGTAACGTTCGGGGAATTCCGGGCGATAGGCAAGCCGCGCGTCTGGATCAACGCGTCCGACATTTACAACAGGACGCCGTTCGTGTTCGGTGCGGTAACGTTCAATGCCATTTGCAGCGACTTGTCGAAATATCCGCTGGCGGATGCCGTCGCCGCCTCGGCGGCGGTGCCGGTGGCGTTTGCACCGATCGTGATCCAGTCTTTCCCGAAGAAGTGCGATCAGCCGTTGCCCGCCTGGGTGGAGCGCGTGCGTCGTGACAGGAATGCGCCTCCGCTGCTGAGCGGTTTTGCCAATGCTCTCGCCAAGTATCATGACGGCGCGGTGCCTTACATCAAGCTGCTGGATGGTGGGCTTGTCGATAATTTCGGGTTGTCGGGCTTCACCATTGCGCGCTTGTCGTCGGACACGCCTTACGGCCCGCTCTCGCCAAAGCAGGCCGTGAAACTGCGACGTGCACTGTTCCTGGTGGTTGATGCCTCCGCTCCCGGACCGTCGCCTCAATGGATCAACACCGTCGAGGGTCCGAGAGGTGCGGAACTCGTCAGGGCCACCGCGGACACCGCCCTCGGCGCCAGCGTGGCGGGCAGCTTTACGGCCTTCAACAGCACCATGAACGACTGGCAGGGCGCCCTGGTTCGGTGGCGCTGCGGATTATCCGCGGCTGATCGTGCCAGATACGGTGCGGGTCCTCGCTGGAATTGCCGGGACATCAAATTCTTTATCGGACGGCTCGGATTCGACCAGCTCGATCCGGCTCGCGCGCGGCAACTCGACAACGTTCCGACCCGGTTTCACTTGCCGCGTGAGCAGGTGGATGACGTGATCGATGCGGGCCGCGACACGTTGCGGGCCAGTCCGGTATTCAAGAGCTTCGCGGCGAGCCTGTAACGCCGCCGCGCGGGGGTTTTCTCCGGCCTGCCGGCGGGGTAAAAGCCGCGTCATGAACGCAACTGTCGATCCCAAAAAGCTCATCAAGGGCGCCACCGGCGACTGGGAAGTCGTGATCGGGCTGGAAGTCCATGCCCAGGTGACCTCGAATTCCAAGCTGTTCTCCGGCGCCTCGACCGAATTCGGTGGCGCGCCGAACGAACACGTCTCGCTGGTGGACGCGGCGATGCCGGGCATGCTGCCGGTCATCAATGAGGAGTGTGTCGCGCAGGCGATCCGCACTGGCCTCGGCCTCAAGGCGCAGATCAATCTCAAATCGACCTTCGACCGGAAGAATTACTTCTATCCGGATCTGCCGCAGGGCTACCAGATCAGTCAGTTCAAGCAGCCGATCGTCGGTGAGGGAACGGTGATCATCGATACCCCCGACGGCGGCACGGCGTCAGTGGGCATCGAGCGGCTGCATCTCGAGCAGGATGCTGGCAAATCGCTGCACGACCAGCACCCGACCATGTCCTATGTCGATCTCAACCGCTCGGGCGTAGCCCTGATGGAGATCGTCTCCAGGCCCGACATGCGCTCGGCCGAGGAAGCCAAGGCCTACGTCGCCAAGCTGCGCAGCATCCTGCGCTATCTCGGCACCTGCGACGGCGATATGGAGAAGGGCAATCTGCGCGCGGATGTGAACGTCTCGGTCCGCCGGCCGGGCGAACCGTTCGGCACCCGCTGCGAGATCAAGAACGTCAATTCGATCCGTTTCATCGGTCAGGCGATTGATTTCGAGGCGCGCCGCCAGATCGAGATCATCGAGGACGGCGGTTCGATCGATCAGGAAACCCGGCTCTACGACCCCAACAAGGGCGAGACCCGTTCGATGCGTTCCAAGGAAGAGGCGCACGACTATCGCTACTTCCCGGACCCCGATCTGCTGCCGCTGGAATTCACTGCGGCCTATGTCGAGGAGCTAAAGTCAAAGCTTCCGGAATTGCCGGACGAGAAGCGCACGCGTTTCATCGAGACCTTCGGCCTGACACCTTATGACGCCGGCGTTCTGGTTGCCGAGCGGGAGAGTGCCGACTTCTATGAGGCAGTGCTGGCCGGTGTCGGCAATGCGTCGCGTGACGGCAAGCTCGCCGCGAACTGGGTCATCAATGAACTGTTTGGCCGCCTGAATAAGGAAGGCGGCGCCATCGCGGACGCGCCGGTGTCCTCCGTTCAGCTTGCCGCTATCGTCGACCTGATCGGCGAGGGGACGATTTCCGGTAAGATTGCCAAGGATTTGTTCGAGATCGTCTGGACCAAGGGCGGCGATCCGAAAGCGCTCGTCGAGAGTCTCGGACTGAAGCAGGTCACCGATCTCGGTGCGATCGAGAAGGTGGTCGACGAAATCATCGCCGCGAACCCTGACAAGGTAGAGCAGGCGCGCGCCAAGCCGCAACTGATCGGCTGGTTCGTCGGTCAGGTGATGAAATCGTCGGGCGGCAAGGTCAATCCGCAGGCTGTGAACGATCTGCTCAAGGGCAAACTCGGCATCTGAACGCGCGGGACACGATCCAAAACGGCGTCACGCGGCATCCGCGTGACGCCGTTTTCATGTCGGGCGGTGCGTGCGAAATGCAAATCGCGATTCGCGAATCGGCGGAGTGAAGTGACGAAACGGCGGCCGATGCGAGCGCGGAGCGCCTTAAAAGCAAAAATCCACGAAAATAATTTCGTTGCCAAAAATCCCGACTCGGAGTTCTCACGCCGCGTTTTTTTCGCGCCAGCGGCGCACGCAATTCGCCTTTTGCATCGCTCCTCTGTTTTTCGGGCGATGAAAGAAACATGCGCCTATCAAAGGCTTTTTGAATTTCGTGTCGCGAGGGGCGATTAAGAGCGTCGTGCGCTGCCCTTGCGCTCGCAAACCACGACGATGTTTTAAGAGTCAGCGCGGCTGTCGCATCGCGGACGTTGCGTCAACACTTCCTTAAGCGGGACACTGTTTTTTTTAACGCGTTGGTGTAATCCAAATGCAGTGCATTTCGATTCCCGAGTGCACGAGAGCGATACAGCCATCTCATATATGGAGGGCAACATGGCCAAGAAAGCGAAGAAGGCGAAGAAGGCAGTCAAGAAGGCGAAGTCGGCAGTGAAGAAGACTGCCAAGAAGACCCGCAAGGTTGCCAAGAAGAAGAAGTAAGGCTTCGCCTTACGGATTGCCGGCAGGTTGAAGCCGGCAACGTCATAAGGGTGGATATCGGCTTCGGCGGATATCTTCAGTCCGGATTGACGACAGAGGGTGTCGGCGAGACATCAGGAGAGACGGTCGGACGGGAAGCGGGCTTGGTCCTGCGATCATCCGGCAGAAGAGTGTCAGCGCTCTTCGTTCGTTGCGGATCATGATCCGCAGTTCACCGGAGCTTCCGGTTGAATCTCAATCCTGACGTGTTCACCGACGCCCTCGTTTCTATTTGAGGCCCCGGTTTCCGGGTGGCCTTCCGGTTGCAGATCAAGCGCTCCGGAATCCTTTGCCGCGATCATTCTCCGGCAAAAGCATCGCCGCTGTTGGTGCGATGGTTACCGCACTCCCAAACACCAGCCTGAATCGTCTCTGAACGCCGTGCGAAGCCTTTGAAAATTCATGCTTTCTGCGCGAGCGCTTTGAAACGAGCATTGCGCGTTGAGATTCGATTCATCTCGATACTTAAACCACCATTCAAATTTTAGCGGTCAGATCATGCCCATACGCCGGTCAACGGCGAGGGGATGTCAAAACGGAATTCGGACAGGAGCCGCGGCCGGCCAAGTGCCCGCCTGGCCCAAGAAGGAGGGTGCAATGTTTCAGATGGCCATCGACCAGATTGGTGCTTCGCCGGTGGAGACAGGCGCGAACGGCGACGTGCTGTTCGATCTCGGGCTGATGTTCTCGACCGGTCGCGACGGCATCGTCGATTTCGTCGCCGCACATAAATGGTTTAACCTGGCAGCGCTGAAGGGGCGGGTGGATGCGATCCGGCTCCGCCGCGAACTCGCCGAGCAGATGTCGGCGGAAGACATCGCGCTGGCCCAGCGCGAGGCCCGCGCCTGGATGACCGCTCACTAAGTCTCTTGCGTTGGATGGACGCGCGCTGGTCCGTCAGGTCGAGTGTCGCAGCTTGCGCACCGCCCCGGATGAGGCGAGCGTCGCATACCGGATCCCGCGCCAGCTCACGCGCGGGCCGGCCCCGTGCCGCCGTCAGTGCTTTTTGAGTTTCTCTGCCGCCTGCTGGCGCAGGGTGACGCACTCGCTCGCAAGAAAGTCGAGAAACGCCCGCACCGACGGCAGCAAACCTCTCCGCGATGGAAACACAGCGTGGATGATGCCCGCGCGCGGCCGCCACTCGGGCAGCACGTGCATGAGCCGGCCAGCCTCGATGTCCTGCCAGATCATCATGGTCGGCAGTTGCACGATGCCGACCCCGCTCAGTGCGGCTTCCCGCAGAACGGCCATGTCGTCCGTCACAAGGCGGGGATGATGCGGTACTGACGCGGTCTGTCCGTTCGCCGCTTCAAGCTGCCAGTGGTGACTCTCGTAAGGCGGGCCGAGGTCGAGGCTCGGCAGACCATGCAGGTCGGCGGGTGATTGCAGCTGAGTGGGTACCAGCCGTGTGCTTGCAACCAGGCACTGGGTGCTTTCGTCGAGCTTGCGCATCACAAGGTCGGTCGGGTTCAGCGGCGGAAAGCGAACCCGGATTGCGATGTCGAAGCCCTCGGCAATCACATCGACATGGCGATTGGTGCTTTCCAGATGCACTTCGATTGCCGGATGCGCTGCCATGAAGCGCGCAATCAGGTCCCCAAACTGAAAGGAGAGGAGCGCGACCGGGCAACTCACGCGGATCACGCCGCGTGGTTCGGCGCGAACTTCCGCCACGACATGCTCGGCGGCTTCCGCTTCGACCAGCATGGCGACACATCGGTTGTAGAATTCGCGGCCGATCTCGGTCACGGAAAAGCGGCGCGACGAGCGATTGAGCAGCCGCACGCCAAGCCGTTCCTCGAGCGCGAGAATCCGACGGCTGAGCCGTGACTTCTGCAAGCCGAGCGCGCGAGCGGCGGCGGCAAAACCTCCGTGATCGACGACTTGCACGAAATAATAGAGGTCGTTCAGATCCTGCATCGTCCCATCAATAGGACGCTGCGTCGAATATGGCAATCTTCTGAAATTAGCGTTGTAGCGTTATCTCCAAACACAACAGCGATCGTTAGGCACACAAACGGTCGCTTGAGGAGAAAGACCATGACCAAAAAGGTTCTCGGCCGTTACGGCAACAACCAGCGCCATTGGGTCGGCGATGGCTTCCCGGTTCGCTCGCTGTTTTCCTACAATACGCTCGGCCAGCACGTCAGCCCGTTCCTGCTGCTCGATTATGCCGGGCCGCATTATTTCGAGCCGACAGAAGCGCGCCGTGGCGTCGACCAGCATCCGCATCGCGGTTTTGAGACCGTCACCATCGTTTATGACGGTGAGGTCGAGCACAAGGATTCCGCCGGCAATGGCGGTGTCATCGGCCCCGGCGACGTGCAGTGGATGACGGCGGCGGGCGGCATTCTCCACGAGGAGTATCATTCGCCGGGCTTCGCCAGGAGTGGCGGCCCGTTCCGCATGGTGCAGCTCTGGGTGAACCTGCCGGCGAAGGACAAAAAGGCGCCCGGCGGCTATCAAAGCATCGCCTCGGCGGACATTCCGGTCGTGGAGTTGCCGGATGCGGCGGGCAGAGCGCGCGTCATCGCAGGCGAGCTTCTTGGCGCGAAGGGGCCTGCCAGGACCTTTACGCCGATCAACGTCTGGGATGTGCGTCTCAACAGCGGCGCGGACCTGACGCTCGACCTGCCGGAAGGCCACACGGCCATGCTCGTTGTCTTGAGCGGCCACGTGACCGTGAACGACAGCCAGCAGGCGGCCGAGGCGGAGGTCGTTCTGCTTGATCGTGAAGGCAGCGGTGCAGCCATCCACGCCGATGGTGACGCGACGCTGTTGGTGCTGACGGGCGAGCCGATCAATGAGCCGATCGCAGGCTACGGCCCGTTCGTGATGAACACGGAAGCCGAGATCAAGCAGGCGATCGACGACTTCAACAACGGCAGGTTTGTGCAGACGGCCGCCTGATCGGATGTCCCGGCTCCCTTATCGGGGGCCGGGGCATTTTTTTTGAACAGGGACGGCGGGAAGCCCGCGCCGCCGTCTGCCGCGTCCTCGTTTGCGCGGAAATGCCTGCGGGCCATTCATCGATAATCCCACCCACGACAAGGAGTGCACCATGTCCAGCGAGCCGATCCGCGACCCGAAGGCCGACCATTTGCTGACGCCGCAGAACGCCGCCTTCATCATCATCGACTATCAGCCGATCCAGATCAGTTCGATCCGCTCGATGAACCAACAGGAACTGGTGTTCAACATTGTCAGCACCGTGAAGGCCGCGGTGAACTACAAGCTGCCGATCATTCACTCGACCGTGAATGTCGCGACCGGTCGCAACAAGCCGCCGATCCAGCCGATCATGGACGTGCTCGGCAGCTATCCCACCTATGACCGCACCACGATCAATAGCTGGGAGGATGTTGAGTTCAAGAAAGCAGTCGAGGCGACCGGCCGCCGCAAGCTTGTGATGACCGCGTTGTGGACCGAGGCATGTCTTGCCTTTCCCGCGCTCGATGCTCTGAAGGAAGGCTATGAGGTCTACGTGCCGGTCGACGCCGTCGGTGGAACCTCAGTTGCCGCGCATGAAGCAGCGCTGCGCCGTATCGAACAGGCGGGCGGCAAGCTTATCAGCAAGACGCAGCTCTATTGCGAACTGCAACGCGACTGGGCGCGCGAGGAGACCGTTCCCGGATTCATGCATGTATTCCAGAATGCTGATGGCTCGAATCCGGAGAAAGATTTTAAGGGCTGAATGATTTCAGCAGCCATCTCGGCTGACAGGAATGAAGCGTCGCCCAGAGTGGATGGCAATTTCAAATTTGGAGGCTGTAGCTTGATCAAGCTGCAGCCTTCGAGTTCGAAAGAGTGGTTGCGGCATTGCGCCCGCTCCCTCCGGAGGAGGCGAGTTATCAGCGTATTATCAATGACATTATGTCGTGTGGGGGAACTGCCGTTGTCGGCGTCGCGGCGGCAGGGCTGGCGTTGAGTATATCTTGAATATTTCAATTGCATATCAGAGGCAGTTAAAATAAACGGTCTTCCAAGCGTAAAAAATACGCATTGAAATAGGGGGAGGCTATGAAGTCACTATCTCTCGCGGGAGTGGGATTGCTCCTGTCGACCTTGGGCGCTGCAGCCTGGGAACCGACCAAGTCCGTCGAAATCATCGTACCGTTCGGACCCGGTGGTGCGTCCGACCAGATGGCCCGCACCATGCAGGCGATCATTCAAAAATATAACCTTTCGAAGCAGCCCTTCATCGTCGTCAACAAGCCAGCCGCAACCGGCGGCGAGGCGATGATCGATATGAAGAAATCGCGCGGCGACGCGCACAAGCTGCTGACGACCTCGAGCACGATCTATATGACGCCGCTCGCCACCGGTATTCCGGTGACCTGGCACGATATGACGCCGGTCGGAATGGTGGCGCAGGACGAATTCCTCGTCTGGGTGAACAAGGACGCTCCTTACAAGACGCTCAAGGATATTTCCGAGGCTGCGAAGGCTGCGAAGCCCCCGCTGAAGATCGGCGGCGGCGGTTCCAAGCGTGAGGACGAGCTTGTTACCTTCGGTATGTGGAAGGAACTCGGCGCGCCGGTGTCGTACATTCCTTACAAGAGCGGTGGCGAAGCCTCGACACAGCTTGCCGGAAATCACATCGCAGCCGAAACTAACAATCCTTCGGAAGACGTGGCGAACTGGCGTGCCGGTATGACCCGTCCGCTGTGCGTGCTGTCGGAGAAGCGCATCTCCTACACCGAGAAGGTGACGGCAGATCTCGCATGGAGCGATGTGCCGACCTGTAAGGAGCAGGGGCTTTCCTTCACCTACAACATGCTCCGCGGCCTTTTCATGCCAGGTGATGTGAGCAAGGATCAGCAGGCCTACTTCGTCGATCTTCTCAAGAAGGTCGTCGCCACGCCGGAGTGGAAAGAATACCTCCAGCGCAATGCGCTTCTGCCGGACGTGAGGACAGGTAAAGAGTACGTCGACTTCCTCACGGCGGATGAAAACAAGCACAAGGCGTTGATGGGCGAAGCGGGTTTCCTTGCAAAGAAGTGACTCTGGCGACAGGCGGTTTGCTCTAGCGGGCCGCCTGTTGTCACAGCATGAAATGCCCCATTGAAAGGTCAAGCGATGTCGACCTCAGTGCAGTCAGATTCGCCGCAGGGCGAACCGGAACGTGGTTTGTCCTATCGCGCGGTGGAGTGCGGCTGGGCGTTGATCGTCGCCGCCTTCGCGGCACTCGCGCTCTGGGACAGCTATGAGCGCGGAGCCGGTTGGTCCGGCGGGCCGCAAAGCGGCTTCTTTCCAGCTCAGATGGGCGCTCTTCTTCTGGTCGCATCCATCATTGTCTTCTTTCAGGGACTGCGTCGTCCGGACAAGGTTTTCGTGACCTGGGAGCAGCTGCGCCGCGTCTGTCAGGTGCTGATCCCTTTGTTCTTCTATGTGCTCGCGATTGGATATGTCGGTGTCTATGTCGCCTCGGCGGTTTTCATCGCGGGCTTCATGCTCGCATTCGGCTCGTTCCGCTGGTGGGCGGTTTTGCTGGCGGGATTTCTGATCCCGGTGATCACGTTCTGGGTTTTCGAACTGCAGTTCAAGGTTCCTCTGCCCAAGGGTCCGCTTGAGGCCTGGTTCGGATACTGAGGCGCGGCGATGGAAAATTTTGAGTCTCTGTTTCACGGGTTTAATGTTGCGCTGACCTGGCACAACGTTGCCTTCATGTTTATCGGCGTGCTTCTCGGAATCGTCGTCGGCGTGTTGCCAGGCCTTGGCGGTCCCAACGGCGTGGCGATCCTGCTGCCGTTGACGTTCGGCATGAATCCGACAACCGCGATCATCCTGCTGACCGCGATCTATTGGGGTGCGCTGTTCGGCGGTGCCATCACGGCCGTTCTCTTCAACATCCCGGGCGAGCCGTGGTCCGTTGCGACAACGTTCGACGGCTATCCGATGGCGCAGCAGGGACGCGCCGGTGAAGCGCTGGCGGCTGCTTTCACGGCGTCGTTTATCGGCGCGATTTCGGGCGTCATCCTGATCACGTTTCTGGCGCCGCTGGTTGCGAAATTCGCGCTGCGCTTCGGGCCGGCCGAATTCTTCGCCGTGTTCCTGCTGACGTTCTGCAGCTTCGTCGGCATGGGGAAGGAGAACAAAGCCAAGATCGTGGTCTCGCTCGCGGGCGGTTTCGTTCTGGCGGCGGTCGGCATCGACACGATCTCGGGCGATATGCGCATGACGTTCGGCGTGTCCGAACTCATGAACGGATTTGACTTCCTTGTTCTTGTCATCGGCATGTTCGGCATTTCCGAAATTCTGGTCACCCTTGAAGAGGGACTGGAATTCAAGGGCAAACGTGCGCGCATCGATCTTGCTGTGGTGTTCAATGTCTGGCGTCAGATACCGCGTCATCTAAAGACGCTGGTCCGCTCATGCATCACCGGCATGTGGATGGGTGTGACGCCCGGCGGCGCGGTGGCGGCTTCGTTCATGGGCTATGGTTTGGCGAAACGGTTCTCGAAGGACAGCGACAGCTTCGGCAAGGGCAATATCGCGGGCGTTCTGGCGCCTGAATCGGCCGCGCACGCGGCTGGTACGTCGGCGTTGTTGCCGATGCTTGCGCTCGGCATTCCCGGCTCCGCAACCGCGGCTGTGCTGCTCGGCGGCCTGATGATCTGGGGACTGCAGCCAGGGCCACTGTTGTTCGTCGAGCAGAAGGACTTCGTCTGGGGCCTGATCGCCTCGATGTATCTCGGCAACGTCGCCGGTCTGCTGGTTGTTCTTGCGACGGTGCCGCTGTTCGCCGCGATCATGCGTGTGCCGTTTGCGCTGATCGCGCCCGTGATCCTGATGGTCTGCGCCATCGGTGCCTTCACGGTTGCGAACTCCAATTTCGATATCTGGCTGATGTTGATTTTCGGCATCGTCGGTTACGTGATGAAGAAGCTCGACTATCCGCTTGCTCCGATGGTGCTTGCGCTTGTTCTGGGCGACCGGGCCGAGGATGCGTTCCGTCAGGCGCTGATCGGTTCGGCGGGTGATCTGTCGGTTTTCTTCGACAACCCGCTCGTCGCATCGCTGATGGCGCTGTCGCTCGCGCTGCTCCTGTGGGGGCCGATCTCGAACGGCCTTGCGCATCTCTTCAAGCGCTCCCCCGTTGCGGCAAAGGCGGAGCAGTCGCTCTGACGGTGCGTCTTTCACTGGTGGAACGCTGCAATCCAGATATAGCGAATTGCAGCGTTTCGTCGTTTTCTCCTGGCGTTTTCGAGCGAAGTGGATATCGGTTCGCGTGAAGAAAGCGCGTCAAAGAATCTAGAGGCAGGAAATCGTGTATCAGCCTCCTATGTCAGGAACGCCCGTCCGCGACTGGACCAAGCTCGAGCAGAGCTATCGCGCCCGTATCGCGCGCGGCAATGCCATTTCCGGCAGCAAGATCGTCCCGCGGCAGGATACGGTTGCTCTCATGGAGGCCGTGATCGAGCCGGGCGATCGCGTTTGCATCGAAGGCAACAATCAGAAACATGCCGATTTTCTGGCCGGCGAGCTTGCGCGCTGTTCGCCTGAAAAAATCAACGGGCTGCATATCGTGCAATCGAACATCGCGCTGCCCGCGCATCTCGATGTCTTCGAGAACGGTCTCGCTGAAAAACTGGACTTCTGCTATTCGGGTCCGCAAGGCGTGCGGATTTCCCGCCTTGTGAAAGAAGGGCGGGTCAAGGTCGGGGCGATCCATACCTACCTTGAGCTTTACAGCCGTTATTTCTGCGATCTCACGCCGCATGTGAGCTTCATCGCAGCCGACGCAGCCGACGCCGACGGCAATCTCTATACGGGCGTCAACACCGAGGATACGCCGGCTATCGTCGAGGCCACGGCATTCAAGTCCGGCATCCTGATTGCGCAAGTCGACCGGATCGTCGATCATGTGCCGCGCGTCGACGTGCCGGGCGACTGGGTCAGTTATGTGATCGAGTCGCCGAAGCCTTATTACATCGAGCCGATTTTCACGCGCGATCCGGCTGTCATCACGGAAATCCAGATCCTGATGGCGATGATGGTAATCCGCGGCATCTACGAGAAGTATGGCGTCACGCGACTCAACCACGGTATTGGGTTCGATACGGCTGCGATTGAATTGATCCTGCCGACTTATGCCGCCGATCTCGGCCTCAAGGGCAAGATTTGCCAGTACATGTCGGTCAATCCGTGTCCGACTTTGATCCCGGCGATCGAATCCGGTTTTGTCGAGGGCATTCATTGCGCCGGCTCGGAAGTCGGCATGAGCGATTACGTGTCCGCGCGTTCCGACGTATTCTTCATCGGCCGCGACGGCACGATGCGTTCGAACCGGGTGTTCTGTCAGCTCGCAGGACACTACGCGGATCTGTTCATCGGCTCGACGTTGCAGATCGACTTGGAAGGCAATAGCTCCACCGCGACGCATAATCGCATCACCGGATTCGGCGGCGCGCCGAATTTCGGCTCGGAGTCGCGGGGGCGTCGTCATGCCAGTCAGAGCTGGCTGATGGCAGGGCAGGAGGCATCCCGCGATGCCGAGCGCATGCCGCGCGGCCGCAAGCTCGTCGTGCAGATCGTGCAGACGTTCTCTAATCCGACGACACCGACATTCGTCGAGCGGCTGGATGCGTGGGCCTTGAAGGACAGCTTCGGCCTGCCGCTGCCGCCGGTGATGGTGTATGGCGACGATCTCACCCACATCGTGACAGAAGAGGGCATCGCCAACCTTCTGCTCTGCGACGATTTGCACGAGCGGGAGCAGGCGATCCGCGCTGTTGCCGGTTACACGCCGGTGGGCCTCGGTCGTGACCGGGAGGTGGTTGCCCGCTTGCGCGCCAAGGGCGCGGTCGCGTATCCCGAAGATCTCGGCGTCGACAAGCGGCTCGCGACCCGCGATCTGCTTGCGGCGCGTTCCATCAAAGACCTCGTGCGCTGGTCCGGTGGCTTGTACGATCCGCCCGCGCGTTTCCGTAACTGGTGATCACATGGAAATTTTCGAATTTCGTTTTCCGGGACGTGCGAAGGGTCTCGTCTGGAAGGCTGAAGGCAAACTTGTCGGTGTGGTCGGATCTGGCAATCTCGAAGTGATGATCGAACCGGCCGAACTCAACGGCGAATGTGTCGCGACCGTGTCGACCTCGATCACCGGCTTCGGCGAGACCTGGCGTCAGGTCCTGACGGATTTCATGGACCGGCATACACTGTCGGACATCAGGATTTCCATCAACGATGGCGGCGCAACGCCCGCGGTGGTATCGCTGCGGCTCGATCAGGCCGTGGCAACCTTTCTGGGAGCGGCGCAATGAGCGCGAGCTATCTGGAGGCGAGCGCCCGCAACCGTATCCTTGGTCTGCTCGATCCGGACTCCTTCGTCGAGTTTCTGGGGCCGACTGCGCGAGTAACAAGCCCGCATCTGCCGGGTCTCGATATGCCGGTTGCTTTCGACGATGGCGTTGCGGTCGGCGAGGGGACCATCAACGGGCATAAGGTCCTGATCGCCGCGCAGGAAGGCCGCTTCATGGGCGGTGCGGTCGGCGAGGTGCATGGCGCGAAGCTGACCGGTCTTCTGGAGCGCGCGCTCGACACCAGGCCTACTGCGGTGCTGTTGCTGCTTGATACCGGCGGCGTACGGTTGCAGGAAGCAAACGCCGGTCTCATCGCCGTGGGTGAAATTCAACGCGCGGTTCTGGCCGCGCGCCATGCGGGTGTTCCCGTCATCGCGCTGATCGGTGGTCGCAATGGCTGCTACGGCGGCACCTCGATCGTCGCCCGAAGCTGCGACTGGATCATCGGCAGCGAGGAAGGGCGGCTGTCGATTTCCGGCCCGGAAGTCATCGAGACGGTGGAAGGTGCCGAGGAATTCGATTCACAGGACCGGGCGCTGGTATGGCGGACGATGGGGTTGAAGCACCGCAGGTTGCTTGGTGAAATCGACCGCGTGGTGGCTGACGATGTGGCGGCGTTTCGCAACGCGACACAGGACTATTTCGGGAGGTCGCGGCCCTTGACGCTCGACATGCTGGAAGCCCAGCATGAATTTCTCGCGAACCGGCTGGCGCGGTTTCAGGATTGCCGGGATGCGCGCGAGGTCTGGTCGCGTCTTGGTGTCAACGAGCCGGCTCGGGTGCCGGATCTCGAGCCGGATCAATTCGAGAGCTTAGCAGGTGCGATTGCGGTGCGGCGGCCATGAACGAACAGTCACGCCAGAGTCTCGAACGGCTTTTCTCCGAACTGTTCGGCGAGAGCTACAAGGTCGATTTCGACGGGTCGCTGCTTCACGGTGAGGCGACGTTCGGAGGCAAGACGATTGCCATTCTCGGCACGTCGGAGCGCGCTTACATCAGCGCATCGCTCGCTCTCGAGCAGGCGCGGATCGTCCTTGACGTGATGCGGGATCATCCGGGCCGGCCCATTCTCCTCGTCGTGGAAAACAGTGGGCAGAAGCTGAGCCTGTTCGACGAATTGATCGGTAACAACGGCTTTATCGCGCATCTGTCGACGTGCCTCGATGCCGCCCGCCGGCGGGGCCATAAGGTCATCGGTCTCGTTCATGATCTGGCGATCAGCGGTGGCTTCATGGCGACCGGAATGGCGACCGGCGACTGTTATGCCTGCGAAGGCGCCGAATTGCGCGTGATGGCCCCCGAAGCCATGAGCAGGATCACCCGTATTCCGCTTGAGCGTCTCGGCGAACTGACCAAGTCCAATCCCATCCTGGGACCGGGCGTGGCTAATTTCGAACGCATCGGTGCGATTGCGGGCGTCTGGTCCGGCGATCTGCGCGCGCATTTGCGTAATGCGCTGGCCTCTCCCGACTGCGAGGACTCCCGGCGTGATCTCGGCGAGGAGCGAGGCGGCCGGCAACTTGCCGCCAAGGTGGCGAGGGCCGTGCGAGAAGGACGCCAGCGTTTATGACGGGCCAACCCGACGAGCGTCATGTCTTCGTCTATTGCGCGCCGGAGCGGCTGAGCGAGGAGACGGTTCACACTCATCGGGATGACTTCGCTGTCGTCACGGAGTGGATACGCGCAGGCCGCCCGCTGATTGCCCGCACGCGTCGTGATCAGGACGCACCGGATTGGGTGGCACTCGGCTTGCCGCTTCCGCTCGATCTCGGCAAGAAACGCGTTGCACTTACCGTGCATCCATCGACCGTCCAATCGGTCGCGCGGCCGCCTTTGCTGAGCGATGTTCTCGATATTTTGCCGGCGCTGTGGAGCGCACGGATAGGAAAGCTCTGCGCGGATCTGACCGCACATACGGCGGATGTGCGCGTTGTCGGCTCGCTTGCCTGGCAATACCTCACGGGCGAAACCTATCTGCATCCCAAGTCCGACATCGACGTCGTCATCCATGCGACCGGAATCGACGAACTCAAGACACTGCTCCGCATTCTTGCCGACAGTGATCTGTCGCCGGGTCCGCGCATCGACGGAGAGATCGTCGCGCCGGGCGGCGAGGCTGTGTCGTGGCGCGAACTGCTGGGTTCGGGCAGGGACATTCTCGTCAAGGATATCCGTGGCCCACGCGTCGTCCTGCGTGAAGACTGGCTTGGACTGTTACGCGAGCGTGTGACATGAATATGGTCACAGCGCACGCCCTGCGAACTTCGACCTTCGCGCAAACGATCGACGAAATGGCGATCGGCGCGCTGACGGCGGAGCTCGCCTGCTACCCCAAGCCCGGGCTGGTGAGTTTTCGCGATTGCGGCAGCCACGCGGATATGAACGCTGCGACCTTCGTGGGCAGCATTGAAAGCCTCCGCGGCTATTTCGCAGACATGACCGATGCTGGACACGGCGGGGCGGATTTCAAGACTCTCAATCGCATCGGAACTGCTGCCGAGCGCAAAATGCTCGCCGCAACCAAGGGCATCAACACGCATCGCGGTGCTGTATTTTCGCTGGGCTTGCTTGCTGCGGGAGCTGGCTCCATGGCGGCGCGCGGCGAGCCATTGTCCGCCGCGGGAGTTTGCCAGCAGGTCGGCGTGTTGTGGGGCGCCGAAATGATGGCGATGAGCTATCAATGCCGGGGCACCAACGGCGCCTTCGTGCGCGACCGCTACGGTGTTGCCGGTGCCCGCGAGCATGCAGCCGCCGGTTTCCCGACGCTGCGCTACCACTCGTTTCCAATGCTGCTGGTCTCGCGCGCGGCCGGTCTCGATGCCAACTGGGCAGGGGTACAGTCGTTTCTGACCAGTCTTTCCGTGCTGGACGATAGCAACCTGTTGCACCGGGGTGGCGAGGAGGCTCTCGGCTTTGCCCGAAGGCGCGCGAAAGAGGTTTTGCGGATCGGCGGCGCGTTTACGCCGGAAGGTCGGCGTGCCGCACGGTTGCTCCATAGCGAATTTGTGGCCGCGTGGCTCAGTCCCGGCGGGTCCGCCGACATGCTGGCGTTGTGCTATTTCCTCTATGACATCGAGACCATTCTGGGAGGCTAAGGCGCATGTCGCTTGCGATCCTGTGCCCCGGGCAGGGCAGCCAGCATCCGGCGATGTTTGCGGGATTGCTTGGCGTCGAATCGGCCAAGCCGATCCTGGGAAGGATCGAGGCGCTCACGGGCTTGAGACTCGACCGTCTGGACGATCCGCAGGTGTTGACCGAAAACCGGATCGCGCAGATTCTTGTCGTCGGACATACGCTCGCGCTCTGGTCTTCGATCTCCGACCGTCCGACACACGGCTTAACCGTTGCAGGCTACAGCGTCGGCGATCTTTCCGCACATGCGCTGGCGGGCGCGATCTCGATCGAGGACGCGCTGACGCTTGCCGAGGCGCGGGGGCGTGCAATGGACCGCGCTGCGTCCGAGGAGGGCACGCCGCTCGGCATGACGGGGTTGCGCGGCCTCTCCGAACAGGCAATCGAAGATATGGCGTCAGGCAGTGGCGTCGAGATCGCACTGGTCAACGGTCGCGACCATATCGTCATCGGGGCACCGGTTGCTGATCTGGACAGGATCGAACCGCTTGCCACCGCAGCAGGCGCGCATGTCAAACGTCTCGGCGTACGCGTCGCGTCACACACGAGCTATCTGCACTCCGCCGCGACGGAGTTCGAAGCGGTTCTGCAACAATGCGAATGGCGGCGGCCATCCCATCGCCTGCTGTCACCGATCGATGGGGCTGCGGTGACAAACAAAGCCCAGGCGGTTTCCAGTCTGGCGCGACAGATTCACGTTCGCCTCGATTGGGCAAGCACGATGCTGGCGTTGCGCGAATACGGCGTGACCTCAACGCTCGAATGCGGCGCGGGAAAAGCCCTGACGAAGATGGTGGAAGAGGAGATGCCCGGTATCGCCTCGCGCGCGGCAGACGATTTCAAGACCGTCGTCGGGTTGTCGACCTGGATCGTTCGTCAATCGGCCTGAAATAAAAAAAGATCCGAAACGGGAGCGGACCGTTTCGGATCATGGAAGTCAGGCCGGCGGAAGAAAGCTGTGTCAGGCGGCGGGCTGCCTGTTCTGGCTTTTTCGTTCTTCCCGTTTCACTTCGGGGAAGAGCCACATCGCAAACACCATGAACAGTCCGAGGAAGGCGATCAGGTACTGTTCGCGCTGGTGGCCGATCTGGCCCTGCATGTAGAAAGCGATTGCCGCGACGATCAGCGTGACGATCGACAGTGCGAATTTGATTTTGAATGGCATGGTTTTTCTCCTGTCTTACGATGCGAACGGCAGAGCCATGCCGCCGATCCTGTTGAGTGCGAGCAACGCCACAACCTGAACTCCGACAAGGATTGCAAGCTGGGTCTTGATGCTGCCGACCGACCAGCGCCACTCCTCGAACAGGCCGGGGGCGAACAGCACGATCAGGCCGGTGACGACCACGAGCGTGCTCCATCGCAGTTCGGTGTAGCCGTAGAAGCCGGTGCCGATCGCCAGCGCGGCGAGCAGGGCGGCGTTGCCGAGAACCAGCAGCGCAGTGAGGCCGGAGCTACGCCCCTCGGCATCGCGTCCAAGCGGGAACATCCCGCTGACGATCAGCAGCGAAACGCCGCAGATCGTCGCGAACAGGATGAACCAGAGCATGGAGAGCCAGTTCGGTTCGATTGCGCTCATCTGTATCGTCCCTGTCTGCCGCCGTTTTATTCGGCGGGAGTGGCGAACGGTTTGCCCTCGGCCTTCGGCATCGGCGTGCGCGAGGTCTTGCGCAGATCCTTGCGGATGTACCTCGTGCTGTAGCCGTTGAAGATATGGCCGAGCAGGCCGCGGTCGAGATCCGAAGTGCCGAGCAGCCAGTCCATGATCGGGAACGTCAGGTTCATGTTGCGCTCCATCATGATCGACTGATTGTGATGGGCGGTGTGATGCCGGCGAATTGTATTTACGAACGGCATGTTGCGCACGAACCAGTTGTCATCAACATGGCAGCAGAAGTGCATGAACTCATAGATCAGGTACATTGAGGTCGTGGTGGTGATGAGTAGCCAGCCGACGTTCGGCGACACCACCCAGCCGAGCACCAGCGCCGGCGGAATCGACATCATGGTGAAGGTGACGAGCGCGTAGGGCGGAAAGAAGGTCACGCGCCAGTCGTAATGATCAGCGAATCGCATCTCTTCTTCGGTGAAGAACTGGTGATGCATCAGCGTGTGGCGATTGTAGATCGCGCGGAACGCTTTGATCTGCGAGGGGCGGTGCATCACATAGCTGTGGATCCACCATTCGAAGAAGTTCGCGAACAGGAATGTCACCGGAATGATCAGCCATTCCCACCACACGACGTTGTGGATATTGCCGATATAGACCGACAGGGCAGTGGCTCCGATGATCGAGATGACGGCGACGTGCAGCCAGCCATTGTACCAACCCGCGATTCGATCGCGATAGGTCGCACGATATTTACGCTGCCTGTCCAGCATCGGACTGGAAGTGAGTTCCATTTGATCCTCCCATTGAAACGAGTGTTTGAATCGGTCTTCTGGGACCGCCTTGGCAACTGATATATCAGCCATCTATTACGGGTACAATAGCAGGCTTGCCTGAGGCGGAAAAAATAGATCTGGATCAAAATCCGCTTGCTATCACCTCCGTGATATATTTATGATATGGCAAAGAAATCCGCCTGATAAATAACAACCACAGGCGAAATAAATTAAGGGAGGGACATTATGAAACTGACACGTCGTTCATTTGGAAAGCTTGCCGGTTCGGGTCTTGCGGCTGCGGCAATGCCGGGCGTCTTCAGCCCGGCGATTGCCCAGACTGGCCCTCTCAAGATCGGCATCCTCGCGCCGCGTTCCGGCGTGGCAGGAACCGCGGGTGAGTGCGGCATTCGTGCCGTGCAGTGGGCCGCCGAGCGCATGAATAAAGAGGGTGGAATCGCCGGCCGCCCGATCCAGCTCGTCATTGAAGAAGAGACGAACCCCAAGGATACGATCGAGCGATTCCGCCGCCTGATTCTTCAGGAGAAGGTTGAGAGCGTTCACGGCCTCATTTCGACCGGCGTCAGCCTCGGTGTCGCGCCGGTGGCGGAAGAGGAGCGCTCGCTGTTCGTGATGTGGGACGGAACGACGCAGGACGGCGTCAAGGAGACGATGCCGGACCCGAAGTTCGTGTTCCGCTCCACCGACAACGAGTGCGAAGCCGTGATGGGCTCGCTTCTCGCGGTCAAATATTTCAAGGGCAAGTTCAAGCGCGTTGCCGGCATCAACCCGGACTACTCCTATGGCCGTAACAACTGGGAAGCCTTCAAGCAGATTTTGACGCGCTTCGGCGTCCAGGCTGAATTCGTCGCCGAGCAGTGGCCGAAGGTCGGTACGCTGGATCTGACGTCCCATGTCGCCGCCCTCAAGGCTGAAAAGCCGGACCTCATTTTCTCGTCGATGCTGTTCGCCGACTTGCCGGTGTTCATGAAGCAGGGGGCCGCGGCCGGTCTGTTCGATGGCGTCAAGGTCGTCCTGCCGGCGGCGGGCTGGCAGCTCAATCAGCTCAAGAAGGAGTTCATGCCCGAGGGTGTGATCTTCGGTCACAACACTCTTTACTTCGATTACGCGCAGGGCTCCGCGCTGCAGAAGGCTTTCGTCGCGGACTACATGGACCGCTACAAGGAAGCTCCGCACTGGGAAGCCGACCGTGCCTATTTCGCACTTGCCGCCTACAAGGCCGGTGTTGAAGCGGCGCAGAAGGCGGGCGGCAAGTGGCCGACGCCGGATGCCGTGGCGCAGTCGATTCCAGGCATCGAGATCGAGAGCCTCGGCGGCAAGGGACGCTTCCGCAAGGACAAGATCGCCGAGCAGGTGTTCTATCAGGGCCCCTCGACCAACAATAACAAGTACGACTTCCCGACGCTTGCCGAGGTGGACGTGTTCCAGGCCGAGCAGCTTCAGAAGCCGGCGGGTGTCGACTTCTGGGAGTGGATCAAGACGGGCAAGATGCCGGTCTGATCATGCAGGGGGTCGTCGACGTCATCCTCGGGGGGGCGTTCCATGCCGCTGTCCTTTTTCTGGTAGCGGCAGGACTCCAGCTCGTATTCGGGGTTCAAAAGATCATCAATCTCGCCTGTGGCTCGTTTTACGCGCTTGGTGCGTATTTCGGGATCACGGCGGTCGGGATCGCAATGAGCCTCGGTCTGCCTGCAGCCACCTTCTTTCCGGTGGTGATTGCGGCGGGCCTCCTGATTGGCCTGGTCGGTTTTCCGATCGAGCGCGTGTTGCGCACAGTGTACCGGCGTGACGAGAGCTATCAGCTTCTCATCACGTTCGGTCTACTGTTGATGTTTCAGGACGTGTTCCGGTTCACATGGGGCGCGACGCCGCGCACCATGGACAACGCCTATATGGTCTACGGTGTCGCGGACATCTTTGGTGTCCGCGTGCCGACCTACAATCTTCTGGTGATCGCAGCGAGTATCGGCATTGCCATCGCGCTCGGCCTGTTCCTGCAGCGAACGAGAACTGGCCGTATCGTGCGTGCGACAGCCGAGAACCGCGACATGGCCGAGGGCCTTGGCGTCAACGTCTCGAAGATTTTCGCTCTGGTGTTCACGGTCGGCTGCATGCTCGGCACCGTCGGTGGCGCGCTTGTGGTGCCTTCCAGCGCCGCGTCGCTGGAAATGGCGGTCGAGCTCGTGGTCGAGGCGTTTGCCGTCGTCGTCATCGGCGGTCTCGGCAGCATGAGTGGTGCACTGGTTGGAGCTCTCATTGTCGGCATGATGCGTGCGGCATCGATCGCCATTATGCCTGAAATGGAATTGCTGTCGGTTTATCTCGTCGTGGTCGCGGTTCTCATTCTCAAGCCTGCCGGGTTGTTTGGAAAGGTGACGGCATGAGCCAGCAATCCTTGGGTGTGTCCGTGGCAAGCCCGCGGCGACGTACATTGCCGCATCTCTCTGGCCTGTGGGCGCTTGCCGGGCTGATCGCTGTCATGGCGGTGATGCCGTTCTTCGCATCGTCCTACATGCTGCTGATGCTGCTTCCGTTCTTTGCCTATGCGATCGCGCTGCTCGGTTTCAACCTTCTGTTCGGGACGACCGGCCTGCTGTCGTTTGGCCACGCGCTGTTCCTCGGCGTCGGCGCGTATACGGCCTCGACGCTGACCTCGAAGTTCGGGGTGCTGAGCTACGAGGCGATCCTGCTCGTCAGCATGCTGGTGTCCGGGCTGGTCGCGCTTGTCGTGGGTGCGCTGTGCGTGCGTTACACCAAAATCTTCTTCGGCATGCTGACGCTTGCGTTCGGCATGCTATTCCACTCTTTCCTGTTCAAATTCTATTCCGTCACCGGCGGCGATCAGGGCATGCGCGTGCTGCGTCCGCTGCTGCTCGGAATGGACTTCGGTGGGGGCAAGACCGGCTTCCTGATCGGCCCGTTCTATTACTATGTACTGGTACTGTTCGCAGTGCTCGGCCTGGTGATGTGGCGCATTACGGAATCGCCGTTCGGATTGCATCTCAAGGCCATCCGCGAGAATGCGAACAAGGCGGCCTATGTCGGCGTGCAGATCTTTCGCATGCGGCTTGCCGCTTTCGTGATCTCGGCAATCTATGGTGGTATCGGCGGCACCATCCTCGCCATCACCACCGGTCTTGCCGATCCCGAACTCGCGTACTGGACGCATTCGGGCAACCTCGTCTTCATGGCGGTCCTTGGTGGCAGCGGCACGTTCATCGGCCCGGTGATCGGCGCGCTCGCCTTCATCGCGCTGCAGGACATCGTCATGGGCGTGACGCAGTACTGGCGCTTCGTGATGGGTGCGGTGCTGGTGCTGCTGGTGATCTTCCTGCCGCAGGGCATTTCCGGAGCATTCAAGATGCTGTTCTTCCGCCAGAGCGGGGGCAAGTGATGCAGCCTCAGGCGACTCCTGCGACGAACGACACGCCGCTGTTCGAGACGGTGAACGTGTCGAAATATTACGGCGCTTATCGCGCGCTGCATGACGTCTCGTTTCGTCTCAGCGATGGCGAATTCATCTCCATCGTCGGTCCGAACGGGGCAGGCAAGACCACCATCGTCAACGTGGTGACGGGCCTGCTCAAGCCGACCATGGGCGAAGTGCGGTTTCTCGGTGATGACATCGCTGGCGTCGGCCCGGTCGAGCTTGGCCGTCGCGGAATGGCGCGGGCGTTCCAACTCGTCAACGTGTTCCCGGCGCTGACCGTGCGCGAGACGCTCGGTGTCGCCATCGCTTCGCGTTTGAAGCGTGTTTCCAATCCGTTCCGCTCGCTCCGGAAAGACACAGAACTGCAGGCGGAAGCCGAGCGTGTGGCCGAAGTTCTCGGTCTGCGGTCCCGTCTCGATGTCGTGACCTCGACCCTGTCCCAGGGCGAGAAGAAGCTGCTCGATATCGCCAGCGCGTTTGCGCTCAATCCGCAGGTCATCCTGCTCGATGAGCCGACCAGCGGCGTTTCCACAGGTGACAAGCACGCCATCATGGAGGTGCTGGTGCGCGCGGCGAAGGAGGCCGGCGTGCGCGGCATCGTGCAGGTCGAGCACGATATGGATCTGGTGGCGCGCTACTCGCACCGGATCGTCGCGCTGCAGGCCGGGCAGGTGCTGGCCGACATGCCACCGGACCAGTTCTTCTCCGATCCGGCCATGATTTCTGCGGTCGTCGGCACCCGGCCGCCGACGATGAAGAGGGCTTCCTGATGCTCAACCTCTCCAATGTGAAGGTCGATATCCAGGGCAGCCGCATTCTCAACGGTGTGACGCTTGAAGTTGGCGCGGGCGAACTCGTCTGCCTCGTCGGCCGAAATGGTGCGGGTAAGACCACGACCTTCCGCAGCATCATGGGCTATCGCCGTATTCGCTCCGGCGAAATCACCTTCGACGGCCTTGACCTGACCAAACTGCCGACCTGGAAGATCGCGCAGAGCGGCATCGGCTTTTCGCCGGAGGAGTCAGAGGTCTACGCGGATCTCACGGTCGCGGAAAACATCGAGCTGTCGACCTGGACGCGTCCGACCGGGCGCGATGCCAAGACCCGCATCGAAGAAGCCTACAATGTGTTTCCGAAATTGCGGCAGTATCTCGCCCGCGGCGGAGCGGAATTGTCCGGCGGCGAGCGCAAGATGGTATCGATCGCGCGTGCGCTGACGCTGGATCCGAAGCTTCTGCTGCTCGACGAGCCGTTCGAAGGGCTGTCGCCCGCGATCATTCCGTTGATCGCCGAAGGCGTTGCGTCGATCCGTGCCATGGGCAAGGGAGTCTTGATGGCGGAATCCAACGTCCATCACATCCCCGAGTATGTTGACAGGCTTTATGTGCTGGAGCGCGGCGAACTGATGTTCACCGGCACGCTGGCGGAAGCGCATCGCGATCGCGACGTGATGCGCGTGATCGCCGGCGAAGTTGAAGTGGCGTCCTGACCGCCGCGCTGGAATTGTGGAAATCTGAAAGGACAATAAAAATGAAACACTATGTCGGCGACAGAACGATTGACGGGGTTCAGGTCCAGGTCGACGGTGCACCATTGCCGCAGCGGACCGACGTCGCGCAATACAGCGAGAACGGCTTCGAGTGGAGCTATGAGGGCGAGTCGCCGCTCCAACTCGCATTTGCGTTGCTCATGGATCACCTCAATGATGGGGAGGCGGCCAAGGCCTCCGCAAAGCCGTTTATGCGTGCCGTGGTCGCCAATTTCGACAACGAATGGGAAATGACGTCGTCGGATATCGACCTGGCGCTGACTGCGCTGGAGAACGGCGGCAAGGCCGCCTGATGCCACTTACCTATCGCGCGGCGGTTTTGCACGCCGCGAAGACGCCGATGACTATCGAAACCGTGACGGTGGCGCCGCTGAAGCCGTCCGATGTCGTCGTTAAGATACGCGCTGCCGGGCTTTGTCATACCGACCTCGAGGTGATCGAGGGCGGTCTGCGCTTTCCGATGCCGATCGTGCTCGGGCATGAGGCGGCGGGTGTGGTGGAAGAGGTCGGTCCCGAAGCACGCGGCGTTCGCAAGGGCGACCATGTCGTGCTGTCGTGGAATCCGCACTGCGGCCATTGCTTTTACTGCGACCGCGACGCGCCGATTCTGTGCGAGACTTATCTCGGCGAGGGGCCGAAAGCGCGAGGCTTCGACGGCGACAGCCGGGCGATGCTGGGCGACGGCCGCAGCCTGCAGCACCTGATGTATCTCGGCGCATTCGGCGAATACTGCATCGTGCCTGACCAGCAGGCGATTGTGGTGCCGAAGGAGATTCCGTTTGATCGCGCCTGCCTGATCGGCTGCGGTGTGATGACCGGCGCGGGTGCGGCACTCAATCTCAATGCCATCGCCTATGGCGACACTGTGATGGTGATCGGTTGCGGTGCGGTCGGCCTTGCGGCCGTGCAGGGCGCGCGGCTCGCGGGCGCGGGTGCCGTGGTGGCGGTCGATCTCGACCCCGCCAAGCTGACGCTGGCGCGGAAGCTCGGTGCAACGCACGTCATCAATGCGAAGGAGCAGGACGTCGCCGTTGCAGGCCGAGACCTGACCAACGGCCGCGGCGTCGATGTGGTGATCGAGTCGGCGGGAAGCCCCGCCGCTTTCCGTGTCACCACCGAGGCCGTACGCCCCGGCGGCCAGGTGATCTGGCTCGGCAAGGTCGACGTGCAGCAGGATGTTTCGTTCCGCTGGGGCTCGCTGATGCAGGAAAAACGCATCCGGCGTGTCAGCTATGGCAACGCCCGTCCGCAGCGCGATTTTCCGCTGCTGGCTCAGGCCTACCTTGACGGCAAGTTCGACCTCGATGCGCTGATTTCGCGGCGGATCAAGCTCGAAGACATCAATGCCGGTTTTGACGCTCTCAAGCGCGGCGAAACCATCCGCAGCGTGGTGATGTTCGACTGATAGACTGGGCGTGGTTGCCGCGCCCAGCCAATACGTCAGGCATCGAGCGTCTTGCGCGCGAAATCCTCGATATAGTCGATCAAGCGGTCGGAGGCATCGGCGGCTGCTTTCGAATTGCGTTCGGAGATCGCCTTCGCAACCTCGGCATGCAACGTTGCCGCCAGCGGCAGGTCGGCGACCTGCTGGTAGTGCTGATACCAAAAACGGCGAGAGGTCGCGTTCATCAACCCGATCGAACGGCGTGCGAACTCGTTATGCGCGGCGTCGGCGATGAGGCTGTTGAAACGCTGATCCAGCCGCATGAACTCCATATCGTCGGCACTTTTTGCTGCCTTGAGCATGTTCTTGGCGAGTTCGGCGAATTCCTTCCGCTCCTCGTCGTTCGCGCGCTCAGCGGCAAGGCGAGCCATCAACCGTTCGATTTCGCGCCGGACTTCAAGCAGGCGGAACTGTTTCTGTAGATTGATTTCGGAGACCATGATGCCGCGCCTCGGGATGATGACCACGAGGCCATCATGGGCGAGGCGCTGCAAAGCTTCGCGGGTAGGGGTGCGCCCGATCTTCAGCCGCTGCATCAACGTGCGCTCCGACAAAACGGTGCCAGGCGGAATTTGCAGGGTGACGATAATTTCCTCGAGTTCGCTATAGGCGCGATCTGTCAGAGTGGCGTGATTGGCTCTCGAGGCGGTACGGCGCTTTGAAGCCTTTTTTTTTGATTTCAAATCGGCCTCTTTCCAACCAGCGGCAGCTGGCCGCGATGTCCGCTTTGTCTTTTAAGTTGATCGTGAAAAGCGTTTCTCAACTGCGTCGCAACGCGACATGTCTCCGACACATGACGCATCCGAACGAGTCTTATCACAATGAAATTAATCGTACATTGCTTGTATATCAATGACAAGAGGGCCGTATATCAACGAGAAAGGCGACGCAGAATATGAAGTGCTTCGCTAATTCTGGGAGGTGACGACCCCCAACCAGCCCGGACTTGGAATCGGTGCCCCGATCATACGCCCTTGCCGAATCCGGGGCTCGTAAATCCTGACCGGCTGCGGGAGTAGGTCCCCCAGACACATCAGGATGCGTTAGTGATTCTGCATGGCCCGGCACGGACCCTCGCGGCAGCCGTAACAGAGAATTTCAGGGGGCCGTTTCTGAGATGCGGTAGCCTATTCCGGGCTCGGTCAGGATCAATTTCGGATCGTCAGGGTTCTCCTCGATCTTCTGCCGAAGCTGACCGATGTAGACGCGAAGGTATTGTGTATCCTCGACATGGGCAGCTCCCCACACTGCGGCGAGGATTTGTCTGTGGGTCACGATCCTGCCGGCGTGCCGAGACAGGAAAGACAGGAGCTCGAATTCTCTCGGCGTCAGCTTGATGTCCACGCCGCCTCGCGTCACGCGATGACGGACTGAATCGATCTCGACCGCACCAATACGCAGAACCGGAATTTCGGCCTGGCGTTGCATTCGGTGACGCGTTGCAGTGCGCATGCGGGCGAGCAATTCGCCGACATTGAAGGGCTTGTTCACGTAGTCGTCGGCACCCTTGTCCAATGCCTCGATTTTCTCAGCCTCGCGCTCCCGCGCGGAGAGCACAATGATCGGAACGTCCGACCACTCACGCACTTTTCCGATGACATCCTTGCCGTCACCGTCCGGCAGTCCAAGGTCGAGCAGAACGATATCGGGTGTCGCAGCGGCAATTTGCTTGATGGCGTCGGCGACCGTCGTGGTCGCGTAAATCTCGTAGGAATTGGCTTCAAGGGCAGGTTTCAGAAACCGCAGGATGGCAGCTTCGTCATCGACGATCAGGACGCGGGTCTTGCTGCTCATGACTCTGCCCTCCCGCGCGGAAGATGCAGGACGAAGCGCGTTCCATGTCCGTGAGCTATCGGACTCTGCGCTTCGACGGATCCGCCATGCGCCTCCGCGATGCCCTTTGCAATCGCAAGTCCGAGACCCGTTCCCTGACCGCCATCTGCGTTGGACGTGCCGCCAAGCGAAACAAATTTCTCGAAGATGCGCGGCAGCGCGTCCGGCGGGATGCCTGGCCCATCATCCACGACAGCCAGTTCGACCTCGTTTTCGTTCACTGCGCCCTCGATGCGGATGACGGTCTCGCGCGGCGTGTGCGTGACGGCGTTTGCGACAATGGTGCCGACAGCCTGTTCGATCAGAGCGGCGTCGGCGCGGATCAATGGCAAGTCCTGAGGAAGCTTTGTTTCAAAGTGCTGCCCGGCGCCGCGCCGCCGTGCGGCGCTGACGATACGCTGCACGATTTCCCGCAGATCGACCCAGTCATGACGCAACTCCAGTGCGCCTGCCTCGATCCGCGTTACCGCCAGCAGATTGCGCACCAGTTCGTCCAGCCCTTCGGCTTCGACCTTGATGTGCTGGAGCAGGTCGCTCCTTGCCGCAGGATCAAGTTTCTCGCCATAATCGAGCAGGCTGCTCGCAGAGCCTAGGATCGACGACAGCGGCGTGCGGAAGTCATGCGAAATCGATGCAAGCATGGTGTTGCGGACTCTTTCTGCTTCCGTCGCGGTTTTCGCGCTGACCATTTCACGCGACAGCATGGCACGATCCAGTGCCGCCGCCGCTTGTTCGGCCAGCGTATCGAGAAGAGCAAGCGATTCCGAATCCAGATCGCGCTGATCCTTTTCGCGCGCCACGCCGACAACGCCGAGCATCCTGTCGCCGAAACGCAGCGGAATGAAATACCAGGGAATGGTCGGCAGCGTGCCGGTGTTCGCGCCGGCCGGTTCGTTGTGCTGATAGGCCCATCGCGCAGCCATCATCGCGGCGGCATCGAGACTGTCTTCCGGCGGCCATGCCGCTATGAGGTCGAGGTCCGTATCATTGTCCATAAGGACGACGATCGATCTCGCCAGGCTGATGTGCATCTCACTGGCCGCGCCCTCGGCGACCGCGTCGGGCGTCGCGAGACGCGACAGCCGCCGGGTGAACTCGTAGAGACGGCGCATCGCGCGCATGCGGCTGGCCGACACGCCTGCCTGATACCGGGCACGGCCGGCCACGGCTGAGGTGATGATCGCAACCAGCAGAAAGATCGCGAGCGCCAGCAACTCGTAGGGCTCGGCAATCGTAAACGTGTAGAGTGGCGCGATGAAAAAGAAATTATAGGCTGCGAACGAAAGCAGCGAGGCGTAGACAGCCGGCCAGATGCCGAACCTCACCGCAGTCAGCAGAACCGCCAGCAAGTAGATGAGCGAGAGGTTCGGGATCGGCGTCAGATCGGTCAGGATTGTGCCGATGCCCGTCGCGCCTACAATCAGGGCCGTCGCCGAGAGAAAAGCCGTCGCATTCGCATTGAGTGGTGGTAGGCGCCATCGCGGTCGGCTGGAATCGCGATCCCGCGTCACGAGATGAATGGCGATGTCCTGTGTCCGTCGCACTAGCTCATGTGGCAGTGAGCGCCGCAGCAATTCATTGATAAAGCCATTGCGCGAACGCCCGACCACGATCTGCGTGACGTTCTCAAACCGCGCGAAGCGCAACAATTCTGCGGGAATGTCGGCCCCCGTCAGGGTGTCGGTGTCCGCGCCGAGCGAGCGCGCCAAGGCCATGGCATCGTCGAGCCGTTTGCGCGCCGTCTCGTCCGGATTAACGCCCGGCCGTTCGACCGTCACGGCTATCCACGGCGCATCCATCAGATCGGCGAGCCGCTTGGCCGTGCGCACTACTGCGGGAGAAATCGGATCTGGGCCGATGCAGGCCAGAATGCGTTCGCCTGCGGCCCACGGCCCTTCGATGGCTTCGGCCTGCATCCGCTCGACGAGATCGGCATCGACACGCTCAGCCGCCCGGCGCAGGGCCAGCTCGCGCAAGGCCGTCAGATTTTGCGGCTTGAAGAAACTCTCGACCGCACGCGCGGCCGTGTCCTGCACATAGACTTTTCCCTCGGCGAGGCGCTTCAGCAGTTCATCGGGCGGAAAATCCACCAGCATGACTTCGTCTGCCTTGTCGAACACGATGTCCGGCACGGTTTCACGTACGCGCACGTTGGTGATCTTCTGCACGACATCGTTCAGGCTCTCGAGATGCTGGATGTTGAGCGTGCTCCAGACATCGATGCCTGCCTTCAGAAGCTCGTCGACATCCTGCCAGCGCTTCGGATGGCGGCTTCCCGGCACATTGCTATGGGCATATTCATCGACAAGCAGCAGGCCCGGCCGCCGCTCCAGCGCCGCATCGAGATCGAATTCGTGCAAGACCTGATTGCGATAGATGATGGATTTGCGCGGTAGCGTCTCCAGCCCCTCGGCCAGAGTTTCCGTCTCGCGGCGACCGTGAGTCTCGATCAGTCCGGCAACGACGTCACGGCCACCCGAGCTTTCCGCGCGAGCAGCCGCGAGCATTGCATAAGTCTTGCCGACGCCAGGCGCTGCGCCGAGAAAAATTTTCAGATGACCCCGGTCTTCTTTCCGGGCTCTGGCAAGCAATGCATCTGGCGATGCGCGTTGGGCCGGTTCGATGGCCATAAAAGTCCAATAAGGAATGTCCTACGACTGCAACTTGTCGAGTGCGAGGTTAAGTTTCAAGACATTGACGCGAGGCTCGCCGAGAAAACCCCACATTCGTCCCTCGATCTGGCCGGTGACCAGTGCCCGAATTGTCGTCTCGGGGAGATGTCGTGCCTTGGCAACGCGCGAAACCTGAAAGAACGCTGCCTCCGGCGAAATATGCGGATCGAGCCCGCTGGCTGACGTCGTGACCAGATCGACCGGGAGGCTCCCGGACGGATTTTCCGCCTTCAGCTTCGCCACATCGTCCTTAAGCCGGCCGGCGAGGTCCTTGCTGGTCGGGCCGAGATTCGATCCGCCGGAGTTCGCTGCGTTGTAAGGCAACGGCACGCTCTTGCTTGCATCCTGCGGATCGGGCGCGGTCGTGGCGGACAGGCGGCCGTGGAAATATCTGTCGCTCTCGAATTGTTGGCCGATCAGTTCCGAGCCGATTACTTTCCCGTTGCGTTCGATCAAGCTTCCGTTTGCCTGAGCAGGGAAAATTGCTTGCGCAAGGCCGGTAATGGCAAGCGGATAGGCCAGTCCCGTGATGGCCGTCAGCATGAGCAGGACAACGAGGGCAGGGCGGATTTCCTTCAGCATGGGAAACCTCCTTCAAGCGAGTTGCAGCGCGGTGACGACAATGTCGATCACCTTGATACCGACGAACGGCAGGACCAACCCGCCGAGGCCGTAAATGAACAGGTTGCGGCGAAGCAGCGGGCCCGCACCGATAGGGCGATAGGCGACGCCCTTCAGCGCGAGCGGGATGAGAGCGATGATGATCAGCGCATTGAAGATGATCGCGGACAGGATCGCGCTTTGCGGCGTCGCAAGGTGCATGATGTTGAGCACGCCGAGCTGCGGATAAAACGCGAGGAAGATCGCCGGGATGATGGCGAAGTACTTTGCTACGTCGTTTGCAATCGAGAACGTCGTCAGCGCGCCACGCGTCATCAGAAGCTGCTTGCCGATTTCGACGATCTCGATGAGCTTGGTCGGATTGGAATCGAGATCGACCATGTTGCCGGCTTCGCGCGCGGCCTGCGTGCCGCTCTGCATGGCTACACCGACATCGGCTTGAGCCAGCGCGGGTGCGTCATTGGTGCCGTCGCCGCACATGGCGATCAACCGGCCATGCGCCTGCTCGTCGCGGATGTAGCGCAACTTGTCCTCCGGCGTGGCCTCGGCGATGAAATCGTCGACGCCTGCTTCCGATGCGATCGCCGCGGCGGTGATGGGATTGTCGCCGGTAATCATCACCGTCTTGATGCCCATTCGTCGCAATTCGGCAAATCGCTCCTTCACGTCCGCCTTCACCACGTCCTTGAGATGAATGACCGCCAGCAACCGGCCGCTGTCCACGAGGCCAAGAGGGGTGCCGCCGGCCCGCGCAATCTTGTCGACGGCCGCACGGAAAGCCGGTGGCTCCGCGAGATTCTGTCCGCTGGCTTGGCTTGCGAATTTCAGAATGGAGTCGATAGCGCCTTTGCGCAGCATCCGCTCGCCGATGTCGATGCCGGATAAGCGCGTGTTTGCGGAAAATTCGATGAACTTGGCGCTTGGTGGCGCGTCGTCGCGCTTCACGCCGTATTTCTCCTGCACCAAGGTCACGATGGAGCGGCCTTCAGCTGTTTCATCCGCGATGCTGGCGAGGAGTGCTGCTTCTGCCGCTTCGCGTTCGCTGACGCCGGGGACAGGGATGATTTCGGTCGCCAGGCGATTGCCGAACGTCACCGTGCCGGTCTTGTCGAGCAGCAGCGTATCGACGTCGCCAGCCGCCTCAACCGCGCGGCCCGACATCGCAAGCACGTTGAACCGAACCAGACGATCCATGCCGGCGATGCCGATGGCGGACAGAAGCGCACCGATCGTCGTCGGAATGAGCGTCACGAAGAGGGCGACCAGCACCACGATGGAGACCGCACCGCCCGCATAGGCCGCGTAGCTCGGGATCGTGGCGGTGGCGAATACGAAAATGATGGTGAGGCCGACCAGCAGAATCGTGAGCGCGATCTCATTCGGTGTCTTCTGGCGTTCCGCGCCTTCCACCAGCTTGATCATGCGGTCGAGGAAGGATGTGCCGGGCGAAGACGTGATCCGTACCACGATCCGGTCGGAGAGCACCGTCGTGCCGCCGGTCACCGCCGAGCGGTCGCCGCCGGATTCGCGGATCACAGGCGCGGATTCGCCCGTGACCGCCGCCTCATTGACCGAAGCGATGCCCTCGATGATTTCGCCGTCACCAGGAATGATGTCACCCGGTCCGCAGACGACGACATCGCCGGCTTCGAGCTCCTCCGCCATGATCCCCTCGAACAGTTCGGGATTGTCGGCGGTGAGCAAGCGCTTGGCACGCGTCTGTGTCCGTGTCCTGCGAAGCGTATCGGCCTGCGCGCGGCCTCTGCCTTCGGCCACGGCTTCGGCGAAGTTGGCAAACAGCACGGTGAACCACAGCCAGATGACGATCTGTGTTTCGAACAGAATGTTCGCGCCGCCCACGGCGATGTCGCGCACGAGCAGAACCGTGGTCAGCACCGTCACCATCTCGAGCACGAACATCACCGGATTCCTGGCGAGCGTACGGGGATCGAGCTTGAGAAAGGCCTGACCGATGGCGGGCACGACGATCTTGGGATCGAAGAGCGTATTCGCTGCCGAACGCTTACGGACTTTTGAGGTTTCCATGGCGATGATCCTTAGAAGACTTGGCCGGCTTGCATCGCGAGATGCTCGGCGATGGGGCCAAGTGCGAGTGCGGGGAAGAAGGTCAGGCCGCCGACGATGATGATGACGCCGACGAGCAGGCCGACGAAGAGGCCGCCGGTGGTCGGGAATGTGCCGCTGGATGCAGCGACAGCCTTCTTCTGTGCGAGCGAGCCTGCAATCGCCATCGCCGGAATGATCATCCAGAAACGGCCGATGAACATCGCGACGGCGCCGCTGACATTATAGAACAGTGTGTTTCCGCTCAGGCCGGCGAACGCCGAGCCGTTATTGGCGGCCTGCGAGGTATAGGCATAAAGTACTTCGCTGAACCCGTGCGGCCCCGCATTCGCCATCGACGCAACCGCGGGAGGATAGACCACGGCGATCGCGGTCCAGCCGAGCATCATCAGCGGCAGGACGAGAATGGCGAGCATCGCCATCTTCACTTCCTTCGCCTCGATTTTCTTGCCGACATACTCAGGCGTACGACCGACCATCAGGCCGGCGACGAACACCGTGATGATGACGAACAGCAGCATGCCATAGAGACCGGCGCCAACACCGCCAATGATGATCTCGCCTAGCTCCATGTTGATCATCGGGATCATGCCGCCGAGCGGGGTGAGACTGTCGTGCATCGCGTTGACCGCGCCGCAGGACGCCACTGTGGTGACGACCGCGAACAGCGCGGAGGCCACGATGCCGAACCGGACTTCCTTGCCCTCCATGTTGCCGCCCGTGAGGCCAAGGGTGTGAAGCGTCGCTGTTCCATTCGCTTCTGCCCAATAGGCGACAATGACACCCGCGATGAACAGAATGCCCATGGCCGCGAAGATCGCCCAACCTTGCTTGGTGTTGCCGACCATGCGGCCGAACACGTTGGTCATCGCCGCGCCAATCGTGAGGATCAACAGCATCTGCACGAAGTTCGATAGCGCCGTGGGATTCTCGAAGGGGTGTGCGGCGTTGGCGTTGAAGAAACCGCCGCCATTGGTCCCGAGCATCTTGATCGCGACCTGCGAGGCGACCGGGCCGACCGCGATAGTCTGCTTCGCGCCCTCCAGCGTCGTTGCATCGACATAGGGGCCGAGGGTCTGTGGCATTCCCTGCCAGACCAGGAAGAGCGCCGACAGGATGCAGATCGGCAGCAGGACGTAGAGGGTCACGCGTGTCACATCGACCCAGAAATTGCCGACGGTCTTGGCCGACGCCCGTGCGAATCCGCGGATTAGCGCGATCGCGATCGCCAGACCCGTTGCCGCTGACAGAAAGTTCTGTTGTGTGAGACCCAGCATCTGCACGAGATAGGACATCGTGCTTTCGCCGCCGTAATTCTGCCAGTTGGTATTGGTGACGAAGCTGACCGCGGTGTTGAAGGCGAGATCTGGAGAAACGCCGCTCATCCCGGCGGGATTGAACGGCAGTACGCCCTGTATGCGCGTCAATAGATAGAGAAATGCGAAGCCTGCCGCGTTGAACAACAGCATGGCGATCGCATAGGTGAGCCAGTGCTGCTCGCGCGCCGCATCGATGCCCGCAACGCGATAGATTGCACGTTCAATAGGCAACAGCAGCGGCGACAGCCAGGTGCGTTCGCCATTGAAAACGCGTGTCATGTAGGCGCCGAGAACCGGCGTCAGCGCGACGAGGACAAGGCAGAAGGCGATGATTTGAATCCAGCCGACAAATGTCATGGCGCGCCTCTCAGAACTTTTCCGGGCGCAGCAGCGCGTAGGTCAGGTAGATGGTGAGGCCGACGGTCACGAGGCTGGCGAGTGTGTAATCGAGCGACATGGCCACCTCACAACCGCGCGCAATAAGCGGCGTAGCCGATCGATGCGGCGAAAAGGGCGAGGCCCAAGGCGAACAGAAGGATGTCGAGCATGACGCTCTCCCGTGATGCGAACGTTCGCCGATCACGTAGAGATGCGCAGCTAAGGAAACGATTGGATTTTGAAGGACGCGGTATAAAGGAGAAATAAGGAGCGTTCGCCCACGCTTCGGAGCCACGTCAGTGATGACCGCACTGATTTTTGGCTATGTAAGCTTGCGGATGAGCAATTCGTCGTCGGAGCAATCAGCAAACCACGACGGATCAGAAGTGGGGCAATGTCAGGGCTGCAAAGCTGATGGCGGAGACGATGGGATTCGAACCCATGATACCCTTTTCAAGGTATGCTCATTTAGCAAACGAGTGCCTTCAGCCGCTCGGCCACGTCTCCCGCGCGCCCCGATATGCCTGACGATGCCGTGACCTGCAAGCGGGATCGGCGTGCTGCGACAAAGACCGTCCTCGGTCACTTCGTTATATGCAGATACGGCATCTAAAAGGGTACCTCAAAACCGTGGAACCGGGGCAGATATGCAGCCTCGCTGCGGCCGTGTCGCCTGAGAATCGCGCCGCTTGATTCGTGATGTCGACCGCCTTCCAACTGTCAGCAGGAGGAGGTGATGCAGAATTGCAACGCAGCAATCCAGAGTCCGGAATATCTAAAATATACATTATTTATCAATCGCTTGAGTATTTATCTCACAAAACAGTGAGTGTTTTTTGTGCAACAGTTATTTGGAAACGATCCAATCCATCCACGGATCGGGCGGGTCTTAGTTGCTTGTGCGGGAACGTTAGGTAATTCTGCCCACGCGACGGAGGGGGGCATCCCGAGGTCGTCCCGTTTGGGGGTTTCGCTTAAGTCGCTCGCGTTTGTGCGGGAGTGTCCGAAAGCGCGAGGCGACCAAGCGGTTTAACGGGATCAAGGGGACCAAACCACAGGTGTGACTTAACACCAGCGGGCCGGAACCTTCCCTACACATCATATTGGAGGTTTTATGAGCAAGATTAAGAGCCTTGTCCTCGGATCGGCAGCGGCAATCGTTGCGATCGGTGGCGCACAGGCGGCTGATCTTCCCGTCAAGGCCAAAGCGGTCGAGTACGTGAAGGTTTGTTCCCTGTACGGAGCCGGCTTCTACTACATCCCGGGCACCGACACCTGCATCCGCATCGGCGGCTATCTGCGTGCGGAAGTGAACTTCAACGCTGCTCCGTCGGACGCGACCTACCTGAATGGCGACGGCGGCCTTGGCTACCGTACCGCTGGTCAGTATCAGACCCGCGCCCGCATCATGATGAACATCGACACCCGCACCGCGACCGAATACGGCGTTGTCCGTACTTTCGCGGCGTTTGGCCCGCAGTTCAACGAAGGTGCCACGAATGCTCCGCCGGACACGCTCGGCAGCGGCAGCATGCGCGTTGAAGCGGCTTTCGTTCAGTTCGCTGGCTTCACCTTCGGTCGTTCGGCTTCCGCTTACGCCCTTCCGTGGAACGGCGCTCCGGGTAACCTGAACTCGACCCTCATGGGTGGCCCGAACTTCGACGCTGGCGTGAACAACATCCAGTACACCTGGCAGTTCGGCAATGGCGTGTCGGCCAGCGTCGGCGTTGACCAGCAGGGCTATTCCAACCGCGTTGGTGTTGCCAACGTGGCTATCTCGACCCCTGATATTTTTGGCGCTTACACCAACGCCTATGCTGCTCCGACTGCTGTGGACGTCGTCGGCAACATCCGCCTCGACCAGGCTTGGGGTCTGCTGCAGCTCTCTGCGGCTGGTCATCAGGTCACCGGCAATTACTATGGCACCACCGCGCTGTCTGGCCACCCGAGCGACAAGTGGGGCTTCGCTGTGACCGGTGCGTTGCAGATCAAGAACCTGCCGACCGGCCCCGGCGACGACATCAAGATCAGCGGTACCTACTCCGAGGGTGGCCTGCGCTACGTGCTCGGCCAGTCGGGTAATACCCCGATGAACTTCGCTGCGCTGAATGGTGGCTTCACCTTCGCGGGCCTTCCAATCGCCGATGCCGTGTACGGCGGCGCCGGCAGCACCCTCCAGCTGACCAAGGCCTATGGCTTCAACGGCGCCTTCAACCACAACTGGAACCGTAACTGGTCGTCCAGCGTGTTTGGTTCGTGGTCGCATGTTGATTACAATGGGGCGGCGACGACGGCCATCTGTGCCGGTGCATACGGTGCTCGCGTTGGCGGTGTCGGTACCTGCAACCCGGACTTCAACATCAGCCAGCTCGGTGCAAGCACGACCTGGAAGCCGGTGAAGGACCTCGCGTTCATCGCCGAAGCGACCTGGGTCCACCTCGACCAGAAAAACACCGGTCAGGCGACTTTGACGGGCGGCCTTTCTGCTGGTCGCGTCGTCACTTACGGAAATACCGACTCCTACTCCGGTATCCTCCGCGTTCAGCGCAACTTCTGATCGTCTCACCTTCGGGTGAAACCATCGAACGAACCCCGGCAGGCAACTGCCGGGGTTTTGTTTTGGGCAAACGGATTGCCGTGTGTTGCAGGTGGCTTTCCGCGTCATTGCGAGGAGCGAAGCGATGAAGTAATCGAGCTTGAGGTAGCGGGTAGTGAAACGGGCTCGTTATCCTCGAGCCCTCGAAAGATACGACGACCCGTCGTTTCCACGCAGGCTGGCCTGTTGGGTTAAGGGAAATTCCAAGAGGCGAGTCTCCGCTTTTGCGGGAACGACCCAGACCTCACCGCGCGCCGTCGCACCTTCGGCAGAAAGCCTTGATCCGCTCGATCGTCGTGGCATCCGCCAGCAGCGGGGCATGGCCTTGCAGTGGCACGTCGCACGTTTCCATATCGGGCCGCCGACGTTTCATCTCAGCGACGCAGTCGCGCGCCAGCAGATCCGAAAGCTCGCCGCGGATCGACAGCAAGGGCACTTTCGCCATTTGATCGAACAATTCCCATAGTGGCGGGGGTGGCGTCTCAGGTGAAATCGAATCAAAGGTATGCCCCAGCGCCAGATCGTAAGTGCGAATCAGACGGCCATCGGCGTCCTGCCGGAATGCCCGGTGCGCCCAGGCCATCCAGTCGGCCTCGGTGAGGGCAGGGAAGACGCTTCCGAACAGCCGTTGCAGTCCGGCCACCGCCTCGCTCCATGTCTGCGGCGTCATGCGCGGCGCAAGGTAGCCCTTGATCTTCATCAGCCCGGTGATGTCCAGCTCCGGCCCGATGTCGTTGAGGATGATGCCCGCAAGAAGCTCCGGGCGTGTCGCGGCAATGACCATTGAGATCAATCCGCCGCGCGACGTACCAAGCAGGATCGCGCGGGTGATTCCTGCCGCATTTGCCAGCGCCAGCACGTCGGTGGTCTCATTCGGCACGCTGTAATTGGTCGGATTCGGATCGAAATCGGATCGGCCGCGGCCGCGATAGTCGATTGCAACGACGCGCCGCGGATTTTGTGAGTCATCCGCCAACGCCCGCGCGACAATATCGAAATCCTCCGCCGTCCGCGTCAGACCGGGCAGACAGAGAACGGGCAGGGCAACGCCATCGGCTGGGCCGATGGCGCGTGCGCGCAGCCGCAATCCGTCGGCAGAGGTGGTGAAGATGTCCTGAAACGGGCTCATCGGCTTTCCATCGCGATTTGCCCGACGTTATGTTGCGACCGTACGGAGCGCCAGAAAAGGTTCTGCTCGGCGATGTCGGCACAGAAAACGTTGTTACTGCACCGCGCCCCGGCGCAGGTCGGCCTCGATCATCAACTGATGGCTGCCGCCGAAGCGGGCGCGATAGACCTGCAGGTTTTCCATCACGCGCTGGACGTAATTGCGCGTCTCCGAGAACGGGATCAGTTCGACCCAATCCACCGCGTCCACGCTCGAGTCGCGCGGGTCACCATAGCGTTCGATCCATTTCCGCACGCTGCCGCGTCCCGCATTGTAGCCCGCGAATGTCATGATGTAGGAGCCGCGATAATCGTCGATCAGGCCGCCGAGTTCGGCCGAGCCGAGCGTAGCGTTGTAGGACGGATCGTTTTTCAGGCGGCCCATATCGAACGTGCCGCCATACTTCTTGGTGACGTATTTGCCCGCCGCTGGAGTCACCTGCATCAGACCATAGGCATTGGCGGGCGATACGATGGACGGGTTGAAGGCGCTCTCCTGCCGCGCGATGGCGAAGACGATGGATTTTTCGACCGCGGGGCCCATGTTGCGATAGGGCGGAATGCCGTTGACGGGATAGGCATAGTGGTCGAACGGCAAGCCCCGGTTCAGTGCGGCTTTTCCGGCCACAAGCATCCCGCGAGGGTCGTTGTTGCGCTCCGCCGCCTCGCAGAGCGCGGCCAGCGCGTCGCGGTCAGCATTGTCGCCCATGTCGGCCATGATAGGGATGATGTAGTCTTCCTCATCCAGCGCGTAGAGAATTTCGACCGCACGCACGATCTCCAGCCGATCCGCGCCGCGTGGTGTGGCGGGCTTGCTGCTCAGGCCCAATTGCGGAAGGTGCAGCTTCGCGCGTGCGAGTTGGCCGTAATAGCTGGTGGAGTGGATGGCCGCGGCCTGATAGGCGGCGTGAGCCTCCTGTTGGCGACCTGCAGCTTCCGCGGCGCGGCCTTGCCAGTACCCGGCCCGTGCCTTTGCAGTCGGGTTCGTGGTGTTGATTCCGATGTGGGCGAAATGCTGCGCGGCCGTCGCGGGATCGTTGAGGAAGCGCAGCGCGATCCAGCCTGCGGTGAATTCACGTTCGGTCTTGTAGATGCCGCGCTCGGGCACTGCGGCATCGCGCGCCACACGATAGGCGGTGCGCTTCTCGCCGATATCGAGCAGTTTGCGTGCAAGCAGCCGCCGTTCGATCCACCATTCGTTGGTGTTGACGAGGCGGGACGGTTCGCGGGGTGCGTCCAGCATCAGGCGCGCGGCATCGATGATTTTGTCTTCGCGCCGCAGGTACTGGATCCTGCTCAGAATATAGATCGGGTCGCTGTGCAGGTTCGCGGGCACCGCCGCGAGCAAGGCCTTCGCATTGGAGGCCTTGCGGTTCAGGCCGATCCGCGCCTTCACGAGCGCGACATAGCCGCCGCCGAGGTGCTTGGCTGCGCGCAGTGCGCCGTCGGTGTCGCTGCCATAGGCCAGATTATCCATCCGGCGCTTGAAATCGCCGCCGCTGAGAAAGGCCGAGAATTGCGACAGCGCCGCATCCTCGACGGCGGAGGAAAAGGAATCCTCATGCCATGCCTCACGCACCAGCCGTTCGGCGCGTGCGCGGTCGCCGCGATTGAGCAGGGCGCGTGCCAGCGCAAAACGGCCCTTGGCCGAGATCGGCTGATCGGCGCCGAAGAACGAGAGCACGGTGTTGTCGTCGCGGCGGTCATCCCACAGCGCGGCCTCGCCACGGCGACGGAAGAAAATCTGACTTGGCCAGCTTGGGTTCTCCGTGATGAAGGCCAGATAGCGGTCGGAGGAGGCGCCATTGTCCTCGCTGCGCAGGATGATCCATTCCGACAGCTTGCGGGCCAGAGGATCGCTGATCGAGCTTTGCAGTTGGGTGGCGTCCGACTGGCGCTTGGCGCGGACGAGATTGATGATCTGTTCGAGCGCCTGCAGGTCTGCTTTCGAGGTCGTCGAGGTGGAGGCGACGGCGAGCGGCGCACGGGATTTTTTTGGTGTCAGCGCCTGTGGCGGTGGCGCAGCTTGCACCGGAGGCTTCGCCGCCAGTGGCGCAGGTTGTGCGCCGGAGAGTTTCGGCGCGGCAGGAAGCTGCGACAGCGACTTCGCGGTCTGGGGGATCACGCTACGCGGGACAGGACGCGGCTTCGGCAGAGGCACTGCAAGGAGGGTGGCGGGCGCGAGTGCCGCAAGGATCAGCGCGCTACCTGCGAGCGCGGCGATTTTCAAGGGAGCAGAAACCACGGCCTTCCTTCGCTGCGAATCATATCGTCGCCGTCAGCGACAGGTCTAATCTATTGGATTCAGACGCCAAACAGGAATTTGATCGGAGCGGCCTAGTGTCCCGAATCAGAAGTTCGCTTGAAGGGTTCGCGGAGAAAGCGAAGCGAACCTCCTGAACCATCACACTAGATGGCGCAAAAGGGCGGCGAATTCGGGGCCGGTGAAGCCACACTTGCCGATAAAGACAGGCGGAATTGCTGCACCGCCCTTTCATCGTCGCGCGGGAGCCGGTATTTATTCGGGCTTGCCTGCGATAATCGCGGCGTTCCGGGCTCGGTGAGCCGGATTTAAGGACTGCGTGGAGAAAGATGATGTCGGTGACCAAGAACAAGCTTCGGGGTTCCTTTACGGCCTTGGTCACCCCTTTCAAAAACGGCAGCCTGGACGAAGAGGCTATGCGCCAACTCGTCAGCTGGCAGATCGCAGAGGGCTCGAACGGCCTGGTTCCTGTCGGCACAACCGGCGAAAGCCCGACCTTGAACCACGACGAGCACAACAAGGTGGTCGAGTGGTGCGTGCAGGAGGCGAAGGGCCGCGTACCGGTGATCGCCGGTGCCGGCTCGAACTCGACCACGGAAGCGGTCGCGCTCGCAAGGCACGCGGAGAAGGCCGGCGCGGACGCCGTGCTGGTCGTGACGCCTTACTACAACAAGCCCACGCAGGAGGGGATGTATCACCACTTCAAGGCGGTGAACGATGCGATCGGCATTCCGATCATCATCTACAACATTCCGCCGCGCTCGGTGGTCGATCTCTCGGTCGAGACGATGACACGGCTGTTCGAATTGAAGAACATCGCGGGCGTGAAGGATGCGACAGCCAATCTCGCGCGCGTGTCGCAGCAGCGTCACGCCATGGGACCGGATTTCATCCAGATGTCGGGCGAGGACATGACTGCGCTCGCCTATATGGCTGCGGGCGGGCATGGCTGTATCTCCGTCACGGCTAATATCGCGCCGAAGCCATGCGCCGATCTGATGGCGGCTGTTTTCAAAGGGGACTACGCGGGCGCCCTGAAGATTCAGGACAGGCTGGTGCCATTGCATGACGCCATTTTCAAGGAGCCCGGCGTTGCAGGGGCCAAGCACGGTCTCAAGCTGTTGGGCAAGCTGGAGGAGGAGGTTCGTCCGCCGTTGATGCCGGTGACGCCGCTCGTTGGGAGGGCCATTCGCGATGCGATGGTCCATGCCGGGGTGCTGAACTAGAATACTTTAGAGAACACCGTTCGCTGCTTTGGTCGAAAAGGAGAGGATTCGATGCTCAAGGAATTTCGCGAGTTCGCAATGAAGGGCAATGTCGTCGACCTCGCGGTCGGCGTCATCATCGGTGCGGCGTTCGGTGCCATCGTCACGTCTCTGGTCGGTGATGTCATTATGCCAGTGATCGGCGCGATCACCGGTGGCCTCGACTTTTCGAACTATTACACGGGCCTCTCGAAAGCCGTTACCGCGACCAACCTGGCGGATGCCAAGAAGCAGGGTGCCGTGCTTGCTTGGGGTAGCTTCCTCACCGTGACGCTGAACTTCCTGATTGTCGCTTTCGTGCTGTTCATCGTGATCCGCCTCATCAACCAGCTCAAGCGCAAGGATGAGGCCAAGCCGGCCGAGCCCCCGGCGCCGACGAAGGACCAGGAATTGCTCACGGAAATCCGTGACCTGCTGAAGGCGAAGTGACGCCTATGATTCGAAACCGCTGCAATGGCTGAGAAAAAGGAACGCCCGATCAAGGTCGTTGCGGAGAACCGCAAGGCGCGATTCAACTATTCGATCGAGGACACCATCGAGGCCGGTGTGATGCTCACCGGCACCGAGGTGAAGTCGGCGCGTAATGGCAAAAGTACCATCGCCGAGTCCTATGCGGATTCGAAGGGCGGGGAGATTTGGCTCGTCAACGCCAACATCCCCGAATATTTGCAGGCGAACCGTTTCAACCACGAGCCGCGCAGGCCGCGCAAATTGCTGCTGCATAAGCGGCAAATCAACAGGTTGATCGGCGCGATCGAGCGCGAAGGCATGACCCTCATCCCGCTGAAGATGTATTTCAACGAGCAGGGCCGGCTGAAGCTCGAACTTGCGCTCGCCAAGGGCAAGAAGCTGCACGACAAGCGGGAAACGGAAAAGAAACGCGACTGGTCGCGTGAAAAGAGCCGGTTGCTGCGGGCGAGGGGATGAGTGGCGCTGATCGTCGTCAGTGCTCCTCGCCATCAGAGGATGTGACAGAGGAGCATCGACGATGAACCAGCCAAACCTGATGGGAGTCGACTGGAGTGCGATTCCTGCTCCGGAAGACGACGGCGCGGCCGCGCATCTTGCAGGCCAGCGGTTTCCCGAAATAGCGCTGACCGGTACGAACGGCGAAAGCATCGTGCTGTTGCGGCAGCCCGGCCGGATCGTGGTGTTCGCCTATCCGCGCACGGGTGAACCCGGCAAGATCGGCCTGACCGAAGACTGGGATATGATCCCGGGTGCGCGCGGCTGCACGCCGCAGACTTGTTCATTCCGCGATCTTGCAAGCGATTTGAAGGCGGCGGGTGCTGGCCGCGTGTTTGGCCTGTCCACCCAGACCACGGATTACCAGCGCGAAATGGTTGAACGGTTGCACGTGCCGTTTGCCGTGCTGTCGGATCACAAGCTCGAATTGACGCGGGCCTTGAAGCTGCCGACGATGGATGTCGCGGGGCAGACCTTGTTGAAGCGGCTCGCGCTGATAGCGGACGAGGGCGTCATCACCCATGTTTTCTATCCGGTGTTTCCGCCGGATCGCAACGCAGCCGACGTGCTGGCGTGGCTCAGGGCAAATCCCGTCTAGCGATCGAGATACGCCCGCACGCTCGAAAACACCGCCTGAAACATCTTGGGAGTCAGCACGCCCGTGTTGGTGTTGTAGCGCGAGCAATGATAGCTGCTGAACAGGCGGATCGCGTCATGCTGGAATTCGCCGCCATGCTTGAAGGGTGCTGTGCGCAGCGCCAGGCCTAGCGCCTTCAGCGTCGAGTCATGCGAGATGCGCCCAAGCGTGACGATGGCGCGCAGGCGCGGCATCTCCTTGATGGTCTCGATCAGGAAGCGGCGGCAGGTATGAATCTCCGCCGTCGTTGGCTTGTTCTGCGGCGGCACACAATGCACCGCGTTGCTGATGCGGCAGCCTGTCAGCTTCAGGCCGTCGTCGGGACGCTCCTGATACGTGCCGGCAGCGAAACCGTAATCGAGCAGGGTCTGGTAGAGGAGATCACCGGCATAATCGCCGGTGAAAGGGCGTCCGGTCCGGTTGGCACCTTGCAGGCCAGGCGCGAGACCGACGATCAACAGCGGTGCCGCGATCGGGCCGAACTGCGGCACGGGCGCATTGAACCAATCGGGATGTGCTGCGCGATTGTCCTCGCGGAAGGCGACCAGGCGGGAGCAGAGGGGACAGTCGCGGTCGGGACGGGATTGGGGGGAAGTAGAAGCGGAATGACCCGAGGCCGCCTTGGGTTTTACCTTGGGCCTCGGGTCGGATTTTGGTTTAGTCGTCGTACTCTTCTTCATCGGCCCGCGGTGCAATCGTACTCGTGCTCCGCTGCAGGAATTGCGGCGTGTGCTGGCGCTCCCGAGGCTCGCGCAACGTGGTGCGCTCGCCCGGATCGCGGCCGAGCTTGGATTGGAGCTGGACCAGATCAGTAAAGACATCCGCTTGGCGACGCAACTCGTCCGCGATCATCGGCGGCTGGCTGGAGATGGTGGACACCACGGTGACGCGCACGCCGCGCCGCTGCACGGCCTCGACCAGAGAGCGGAAATCGCCGTCACCGGAGAACAGCACCATGTGGTCGATGTGCTCCGCAAGCTCCATGGCATCGACGGCGAGTTCGATGTCCATATTGCCCTTCACCTTGCGGCGGCCGCTGGCGTCGATGAATTCCTTCGTCGCCTTGGTGACGACGGTGTAGCCGTTGTAATCGAGCCAGTCGATCAACGGGCGGATCGATGAGTATTCCTGATCCTCGATGATGGCCGTGTAGTAGAACGCGCGAACCAGCGTCCCCCGGTTCTGAAATTCAAGTAGCAGACGCTTATAGTCGATATCGAACCCGAGAGTTTTGGCGGTTGCGTAGAGATTGGCCCCATCAATGAAAAGCGCAATTTTATGAGCAGGCGATGTCATCAAAAGATTTCTCGTTCGTTTTCTAAGGTTGTTTTTGGCGCGTTGATTTCGCGCAGGTGCTTCACGACGATACAGTGACTGTGCAATGAAGCAAAACCTTGGCCGGTCAAAGCACAATCCGCTGAAAACTACTCCAGGTAGCCATGGCGTTCCGATAAGCTGAATGGATCGTCAACAGGCCGCGGTTCCGCCACAAAAAGCTAGCAATTTCGGAGGGAATTTGCCGGTTGCGATTCTCGCGTATTCCTTGTATTCAGTGCGGCATCGCAACAAACTTTTCAGCCTGTTTTTACGGAGCGGCATAATGGCGCGCGTTACCGTCGAGGATTGCATCGACAAGGTCGATAACCGGTTTGATCTCGTGCTGCTTGCCGCGCATCGCGCGCGCATGATCTCGTCCGGCTCGCCGATCACGGTCGACCGCGACAACGACAAGAACCCGGTGGTGTCGCTGCGTGAAATCGCGGACCAGACCATTGCTCCGGAAGACCTCAAGGAAGAACTCGTGCACTCGCTGCAGAAGTTCGTCGAGGTGGACGAGCCGGAGCCGGATACGATCCCGCTGATCGGCTCGGCCGGCGCCAGTGTCGATGCCGACGACACCGAGGTGGCCGTCGAACGCATGACCGAAGAGGAGCTGCTCAAGGGTCTGGAAGGCCTCGCGCCGCCGGAAGAGCAGCCCGAGGAAGACGAATAACGGGATACCCGACCGGCCCGAAAGCGGGCCGCGGACGGAATGATGGACAAAGGCCCGGGGGTAGACCCCGGGCTTTTTGTTTTCATGGTCTTTTGTTTTGATCCTGTTCAAGATTTTAGGGCAGGCTTTCTTGCGGTTGGAACCCGGGACGGCGATATTCTCATTCAGGAGATAATCCCGAATCCGGACAGGGTGGTTTTTAAGATGTCGGCTGGACGCCGCAGCGCAGGTCAGATGCAGGCGAGCGCCAATACGGCGGAAGCCGCGGCTGCGCCCAAGCGTCCCGCGCGCGCTCGGCCGAAGATGATGCGCCAGTACGATCTGGTGGACCGGGTCCGGGCCTACAATCCCCATGCCGACGAGGATCTCCTCAACCGCGCCTACGTCTACGCCATGAAAGCCCACGGCGAGCAGAAGCGTGCGTCGGGCGACCCATATTTTTCCCATCCGCTCGAGGTTGCGGCGATCCTGACCGACCTCAAGCTCGACGACGCCACCATCGTGGCCGCGCTGCTGCACGACACGATCGAGGACACCGAGTCCACCCGCGTCGAAATCGATCAGTTGTTCGGCACCGAGATCGGCGCGCTGGTCGAGGGACTGACCAAGCTGAAGCGGCTCGAACTCGTCTCGCGCGAGGCCAAGCAGGCTGAAAACCTGCGCAAGCTTCTGCTCGCGATCTCGAACGACGTGCGTGTGCTGCTGGTGAAGCTCGCCGACCGGCTGCACAACATGCGCACGATGGAGTTCATGCCACCGGCTTCGCGGCAGCGCATCGCCGAGGAGACGCTCGACATCTACGCGCCGCTCGCTGCCCGCATGGGCATGCAGGAAATGCGCGAGGAGCTGGAGGACCTGTCGTTTCAGGTGCTCGATCCCGATGCGCGCGCGGTGGTTACGCAGCGGCTCGATGCGCTGACCGAACTCAACCGCAACCTGATCGGTGAGATCGAAGCGCAGTTGTCCGCGAGTCTGGAGGCGCATGGCCTCGAGGCGGTGGTGAAGGGCCGGCGCAAGCAGCCGTTCTCCATCTGGGTGAAGATGGAGCGCAAGTCGGTCAATTTCGAACAATTGTCCGATATCTTCGGCTTCCGGGTCATCCTGCGGACGCCGGAGGAGTGCTACAGGGCGCTCGGCGTGGTGCACACCACCTGGCCGGTCGTGCCGGGGCGCTTCAAGGATTACATCTCGACGCCGAAGCAGAACGATTATCGCTCGATCCACACCACCGTGATCGGTCCCGGTAATCAGCGTGTCGAACTGCAGATCCGCACCGAGGAGATGGATCGGGTCAACGAATACGGCATCGCCGCGCACTCGTTCTACAAGGAGGGCGTGGATTCTCCGACCGAGATGCTGAAGCGGGAATCGAATGCCTTCGCCTGGTTGCGTCACACCATCGAGATGCTGGCGGAAAGTGCCAACCCGGAGGAATTCCTCGAACACACCAAGATGGAGCTGTTCCACGATCAGGTGTTCTGCTTCACGCCGAAGGGAAAGTTGATCGCGCTGCCGCGCCACGCCAATGTGATCGACTTCGCTTATGCCGTGCACACCGATGTCGGCAACAGCGCGGTTGGTTGCAAGATCAATGGCCAGTTCTCGCCGTTGTCGTCGGAACTGCATAACGGCGATGAGGTCGTGGTGCTGACCTCTCGCGCGCAATCCGCGCCGCCTTCCGCCTGGGAGGCGCTGGCCGTTACCGGCAAGGCGAAAGCCGCAATCCGCCGCGCCACCCGCGCGGCCGTGCGCGATCAATATGCAGGTTTGGGGCGGCGCATCGTCGAACGTCTGTTCGCGCGGGCGAAGATCATTTACGCCGACGACAAGCTCAAGGGAGCGCTGCCGCGTCTCGCGCGTCCCTCCATTGAGGAAGTGATGGCGGCGGTCGGGCGCGGCGAAATGAAGGCCGCCGACGTCGCCCGTGCAATGTATCCTGATTACAAGGAAGAAGCGCGCCTCAGCGGCATCAAGGGCGCCGCCGCGAAGAGCAAGACGTCCGAAGCCACGACCACCAGCACGGCGATTCCGATCCACGGCATCAATTCCGATCTGCCGATCAAATTCGCGCCGAACGGCGGCGCCGTGCCGGGCGATCGTATCGTCGGCATCGTCACGCCGGGCGAGGGCATCACCATCTATCCGATCCAGGCGCCGGCCTTGAAGGATTTCGAGGAGGAGCCCGAACGCTGGGTCGACGTGCGCTGGGACATCGAGGAAAGCGCGACGCGGCGCTTTCCCGCGCGGCTGCACGTGCAGAACGTCAACGAGCCGGGCAGTCTCGCGCAGATCGCGGGCGTGATCGCCGAGCATGACGGCAACATCGACAATATCGGCATGAGCCGCCGCTCGCCGGACTTCACCGATCTCATCATCGATCTTGAGGTCTACGACCTCAAGCATCTGAACGGGATCATCAACCAGTTGCGCGCGAAAGCCGTGGTCGCGAGCGTTGAACGGGTCAACGGCTAACTTTCCGGAACATCTCGATGTCTGTCTCGCCGATCCGCCTTGGGATTAATGTCGATCACGTTGCCACGTTGCGCAATGCGCGGGGCGGTATTCTGCCAGATCCGGTCCGCGCGGCGCTGCTGGCGATCGAGGCGGGCGCGGACGGCATCACCGCGCATCTGCGCGAGGATCGCCGCCATATCCGTGATACCGACATGGCGCGGCTGAAGCAGGAGATTTCAAAGCCGCTGAACTTCGAGATGGCGGTGACCGATGAGATGGTCGGCATCGCACTCGCGACCAGACCGCATGCGGTGTGCCTCGTGCCCGAGCGTCGGATGGAATTGACCACCGAGGGCGGCCTCGACGTCGTGAGGCAGCGGGCAGCGCTTGCGCCCGCCATCGCGAGGTTCAACGAGGCGCACATCCGCACGTCGCTTTTCATTTCGCCCGATCCGGCACAGATCGAGATGGCCGCGCGGCTCAAAGCACCGGTGATCGAGATTCACACCGGCACATGGTGCGACGCGCTAGCTGAGAGAAATGGCAAGGCCGATGCCGAGTGGGAGCGGATCGTCGAGGGCGCGCGGCTTGCGCATTCGCTGGGCCTCGAAGTTCATGCAGGTCACGGCCTCGATTACGCAACCGCCGAGACGATCGCGGCGCTGTCGCAGATCGTCGAACTGAATATCGGCCATTTCCTGATGGGCGAGGCGCTGTTTGTCGGCCTCGCACAGGCCATCGGCACCATGCGCGCCGCCATGGCGCGTGGCCGGGCCAAGGCAGGGCAGGCATGATTCTCGGGATCGGGTCCGACACCATCGATATCCGCCGGGTTGAGCAGGTGATGGAGCGCCACGGCGCGCGGTTCATCGACCGCATCTTCACCGAGGTCGAGCAGACCAAGGCGCAGCGGCGGGCGAAGGCTCCGCGGGCGTTCGTCGCGACTTATGCAAAGCGGTTTGCGGCCAAGGAGGCCTGCGCCAAGGCGTTGGGCACCGGTATCCGGGAAGGGGTGTGGTGGCGGGACATGGGGGTGGTGAACCTCCCCGGTGGCCGACCGACCATGCAGTTGACGGGCGGGGCGCTGACGCGGCTCGAGGCGCTGCTCCCCTCTGGCCATGAGGCGCGGATCGACCTTACGATTACTGACGACTGGCCACTGGCGCAGGCCTTTGTCATCATTTCCGCGGTTCCAAAGGCTTCAGCCACATAGCGCCAGTTCGGGTGCCTATCTCCACTAGCCTTAATTCCAAAGAAATATCAATCGTTTGGTGGATTGCGGCGCCGCCGTTGATTGCGCCAGATGCCGCAAACGTCTAAAACCCGGCCCAGGTGCTTCGGTCCATACCGTGCCCGCCGTTTCAAGGAATCCAGACGAATGAGCACGACATCCGGCACCAAATCCGAAGGTGGGATTGGCGAGGCGATCCGCGTGGTGGTCCACGCGCTCATCATCGCGGCGGTGATCCGTACCTTCCTGTTCCAGCCTTTCAACATTCCGTCGGGCTCGATGGAATCGACATTGCTGGTCGGCGACTATCTGTTCGTCTCGAAGTACTCGTATGGCTACAGCCATTACTCACTGCCGTTTTCGCCGCCACTGTTTTCCGGCCGCATCTTCGGCTCATCGCCGACGCGCGGCGACGTCGTCGTGTTCCGCTTTCCGCGCGAGGACAACATCGACTACATCAAGCGCGTGATCGGCCTGCCGGGCGATCATATCCAGATGAAAGAGGGGCTGCTCTACATCAACGACGTGCCGGTGAAGCGCGAGCGTGTCGCCGATTTCGTCGGCGAGGACCCGTGCGGGTCGGGAGATGCGACCGCGCGCGTCAAGCAGTGGCAGGAGACGCTGCCGAACGGCGTCACCTACAAGACCCTCGATTGCGTCGATAACGGCTATTACGACAACACCGCCGTCTACGTCGTTCCGGAAGGCCACTACTTCATGATGGGCGACAACCGCGATAATTCGAGCGACAGCCGCGTGTCGTCGGGCGTGGGGTATGTGCCGGAGGAGAACCTGATCGGCCGCGCCCAGGTGATTTTCTTCTCCGTTGATAGGGGTGAGCAGGCGTGGCAGTTCTGGCGCTGGCCGGTCAGCGTGCGCTGGAGCCGCCTGTTCTCGGTCGTCAGATGACAGGCGACGTCTTGAGCGCAGCGCCGGTGGAGGACGACAAGCCGCCCGAGGCAAAGCCCGTGGCGGCCAAGACGGTTGAAAAGCCAATCGACAAGGCGTCCGAACGCAAGGTCGAGGCGGATACGCCTGCGGCGGAAGGCAAGCCGAAGAAGCCGCGCCGGCCAAGCGCGAAGGCATTGGTGCGTGAGATTGAAGAGCGCATCGGCCATACCTTCAAGAATCCTGCGCTTCTGAAAACCGCGCTGACACACGTCTCCGCGCTCAAGCCCTCGCAGAACCGCACCGACAGCTATCAGCGGCTGGAATTCCTCGGTGATCACGTACTCGGGCTGATCGTCTCCGACATGCTCTATGGCGCCTTCCCGAAGGCGGACGAGGGTGAGATGTCCAAGCGTCTCGCCGACCTTGTGCGCAAGGAAGCCTGCGTCGATGTTGCGAAGTCGCTCGGGCTGCACGAGAACATCAAGCTCGGCACGGTGGGGGCGGGCGTCGGTGCACGGCTGCGCAACAGCATCGTCGGTGACATCTGCGAGGCCGTGATCGGTGCGATCTTCCTCGATGGTGGCTATAGCGCGGCCGAGCAGTTCGTGATGCGCAACTGGACCGAGCGCATGCGCCGCCCGGTGCGACCGCTGCGCGATCCGAAAACCGTGTTGCAGGAATGGGCGCAGGGCAAGGGATTGCCGACGCCAGTCTATCGCGAGGTCGAGCGCACCGGCCCACATCACGATCCGCGCTTCCGCGTTGCGGTCGATCTGCCGGGGCTCGCCTCGGCGGAAGGCATCGGCTCAAGCAAGCGCGCGGCAGAAAAAGCGGCTGCGTCCGCGTTATTGAGCCGCGAAGGCGTATCCGGCGGCAAGGATGCCTGAATTGTCAGAACAAAATACACCGACGCGGTGCGGCTTCGTCGCATTGATCGGAGCACCGAACGTCGGCAAATCGACATTGGTCAACGCACTGGTCGGCTCGAAAGTCACCATCGTCTCACGCAAGGTGCAGACCACGCGCGCACTGATCCGCGGCATCGTCATCGAGAACAACGCGCAGATCGTGCTGATTGATACGCCCGGCATCTTCCAGCCGAAGCGGCGTCTCGACCGCGCGATGGTATCGACCGCGTGGAGCGGGGCCCATGACGCCGACATGGTCTGCGTGCTGCTCGATGCACGCGCCGGACTTGATGAGGAGGCGGAGTCGATCTTCGCCAAGCTTGAAGGCGTCAAGCATCCGAAATTTCTCGTCATCAACAAGATCGATCTTGTGGCACGCGAGAAGCTTCTTGCGCTGGCGCAGACAGCCAACGAGCGGATCGCGTTCCAGCAGACTTTCATGATCTCGGCGATGTCGGGCGACGGTGTCGACGATCTGCGCCGTGCGCTGGCGGAGGCGATGCCCGAGGGGCCTTATCACTATCCTGAAGACCAGATGTCGGATGCACCGCTGCGTCATCTGGCCGCGGAAATCACTCGCGAAAAAATCTACCGGAATTTGCATCAGGAATTACCGTATCAATCGACGGTGGAAACCGACAGTTGGAAAGAACTGAAGGACCAATCCGTTCGTATCGAGCAGACCATCTTCGTCGAGCGCGACAGCCAGCGAAAAATCGTGCTTGGCAAAGGCGGCGCCACCATCAAGGCGATCGGTGCGGATGCCCGTAAGGAGATCGCCGACATTCTTGGACAGAAAGTGCATCTGTTTCTGTTCGTGAAGGTACGCGACAATTGGGGCGACGATCCCGAGCGTTATCGGGAGATGGGACTGGAGTTTCCGAAGGAATGAAAGGCTTTGAGCCTGTTGTACCGGAGAACGTGCGGCGTTTTGAAATCTGCCTTTATGCTTCGCTGCTTCTCGATACGCTTTCGTTTCCCTTGCGCCAGATCCCCGAAGACGTGCCACGCATCACGGTGGCGGCCTCCGCGATTTTCAGCGCGAGTCTGATCCTGTTGTTTTGCCATCTGGTGTGGCTTGCGGCACATCGGCGGCGCAACTGGGCACGGCTGGTTCTGATGGTGTCGCTCGGCCTGTCGATCCTCACGCTCGTCAGCGTGCTGCGTCATGAGGGCTGGTCGTTCGCAAACGTGCTCGATATCGGCTCGACGGTGTTGACGGGTTTCGGGATCTATCAGTCCTTCACCGGCGACGCCGAGGGCTGGTTTCAGTCCTGACGTTTCTCGGCGCTTCGTGAGATCGTAGTGCGAGATATTGCCCATCGCAGGTAAAATCTGCCGCGTCAAAATCTCGCGGACATACTGCGCTGGCGCCGTATGTCATTGAAACAGATGACCCGATCGTTTGGCTCGTGATTTGCTTGAAGTAATCCTATCGCACCACGCCGAGGGGATCGGGAATGCAGGTTCAGTCTTCGACATCGTCGCCCACGCTCGCCGTGCTGGCATCCGTGACGCGTTCTGCGTCGGAGGAGCAGGATACGTCTGGCACTCAGGCTGCGACGGGCTCAGGCACGGCGTCGGGGACCAGCCGTTATGATTTTTCGAACATGACACCGGCGCAAATGCGCGACGCGGTGAACCGGATGATCCGCAGTGGCGAACTCAACCTCGACGAGACCGGCAGCCTGTTGTCCATCATGGCGCCGCCGTCGGCGCGGCTGAAGGTCGATGGAACAACGGTGTCCAAGGCTGGAGGCGAGCAGATCGACAATACGCCGGTCGATGCCTTCGCGAAGCTGCGCGACGGAATTGCGGGTGCCCGGTGGCGGAATGACAGCGCGGCGGAGGCGGCGCTGTCGCGAACGCTCGCCGCGCTCCAGCGTGTGCAGGGAACGGTATCCTCGGTCGATATTCTGGCCTGAGGGCGAGAGCCGCGAGGCGATTTTCCGCCGGATCGTGTAAGATCGATTCATGGAATGGACCGACGAAGGCATCATCCTCGGCACGCGGCGGCATGGCGAATCCAATGCCATCGTCGAACTGCTGACGCGCAGCCACGGCCGCCATCTCGGTCTGGTGCGCGGCGGGGCAGGCACGCGGATGCGGCCGCTGCTGCAGCCGGGTAATTCGGTCAGCGCGGTCTGGCGCGCCCGGCTCGACGAGCATCTTGGCTATTACGCGATGGAGGGGACGCGGCTGCGCGCGGCGACCATGCTGGCGTGCCCCCATGCCGCCTATGGCATCACGCATCTTGCAGCGTTGGCGCGGCTGTTGCCGGAGCGTGACCCGCATGACGGCATTTACGACATGCTGGAAACGATCCTGGACGATTTCGATGAGCCTGTCGTCGCAGCCACGCACGTCGTGCGTTTCGAAATGGCGATGCTGGACGAGCTAGGTTTCGGCCTCGATCTGTCGAGTTGCGCCGCGACGGGGACGCAAGCCGACCTGATCTACGTATCGCCTAAATCCGGCCGCGCGGTATCGCAGGCCGCCGGAGAGCCTTGGCGCGAACGGCTGTTGCCGCTGCCGCTATTCCTGCGTGCAGGCCATGAGGCGAGTGGGGTGGATACCGAGCGGGACATGATGGAAGGTTTCCGGCTGACCGGGCTGTTCCTGCTGCGTAATGTGCTGGAGCCGCGCGGGCAGGGCCATTCCGATGCACGGGGCGGTTTCATCGCCGCAGTGGCTCGCTCCTGGGTTCAATTGGCCGCCGGGTGAACGCGATCCAAACGAAAAACGGGCCGGAAAATATCCGGCCCGTTTCGTAAAATAAGTTGTGGTGCTCACCAACGGCGATAATAGCGCGGACCACCATAATAGGGGCGCGGGCCGTAGTAAGGACGCGGGCCATAATAACGCGGGCCGGTACGGTAGCAGCTACGCACCCACTGCCAGCCGTTCCAGACGCGGCGGCAGACCAGGGCGACGCTCTCTGCCTGGGTCGACGGCGCGCCGGTGATGCCCGGAAGCGTCATGGCCTCGGCACGCGGGCTGGCCAGGCTGGCGGCGCCTGCGATGACGGCTGCGGCAATGGCGGTCAGAACGACACGTTTCATTTTTCTCCTCCTGTGGGTCCTTTCAGGGCGGTAACCCATCCGGTCCGCTCAGGTTCCATGGAACTGGAACTCTTTGACAATATCAGGGCAGCCGCTTTTGTCATTCGGAGCCGAGGACCGCGGGTCGGAAAATGACCGCCTGCCGGGATGATTCGGCGGCCTCATTCCATCCTTGTCCCCTTCAGCGGCAGGCGTTAACCCCAGCGGCATGGGCAAGACACTGATTCCCCCCGAACCGCAGGACGTTCAGGAAGTCGCGCTGCGCGAGGCGCTCGAAGAGCGCTATCTCGCTTATGCGCTCTCCACCATCATGCACCGGGCGCTGCCGGACGCGCGCGACGGGCTGAAGCCGGTCCACCGGCGTATCCTCTACGGTATGCGGCTGCTGCGGCTCGATCCGGCCTCGCCGTTCAAGAAGTCGGCCAAGATCGTCGGCGACGTGATGGGCGGATTTCACCCGCACGGCGACCAGGCGATTTATGACGCGCTGGTGCGCCTCGCGCAGGATTTCTCCTCGCGCTATCCGCTGGTGGACGGGCAGGGCAATTTCGGCAACATCGACGGCGATAACCCGGCGGCGATGCGTTACACCGAATCGCGCCTCACCGTTGTGGCGCGGTTGCTGCTCGAAGGGCTGGATGAGGACGCGGTCGAATTCCGTCCGACCTATGACGGTAGCGACAAAGAGCCGGTGGTCTTGCCGGGCGGCTTTCCCAATCTGCTCGCCAATGGCGCGCAGGGCATTGCGGTCGGCATGGCCACCTCGATTCCGCCGCACAATGCCGCCGAACTTTGCGACGCCGCGCTGCATCTGATCGACAAACCCGCGACCAAGACGCGCGGCCTGCTGCGTTACGTCAAGGGTCCGGATTTTCCGACCGGTGGCATCATCGTCGACTCGCAGGAGTCGATCGCGGAGGCCTACGCTACCGGGCGCGGCGGGTTCCGCGTGCGCGCCAAATGGCATCAGGAAGACGGTGCGCGCGGTACCTGGAATGTCGTTGTCACCGAAATTCCGTGGCTGGTGCAAAAGTCGCGGCTGATCGAGCGTATCGCCGAGCTTCTCAACGAGAAGAAGCTGCTGCTGGTCGGCGACATCCGCGACGAATCCGCCGAGGACATCCGTATCGTCATCGAGCCGAAATCGAGGAATGTCGATCCGGCCGTGCTGATGGAGACGCTGTTCAAGCAGACCGATCTCGAAAGCCGGATTCCGCTGAACCTCAACGTGCTGGTGAAGGGCCGCATTCCCAAGGTGCTGGGCCTCGCCGAATGCCTGCGCGAGTGGCTCGACCATCTGCGCGACGTGCTGGTGCGCCGCGCCAACTATCGCAAGAACCAGATCGAGCACCGGCTCGAAGTGCTGGGCGGCTACCTGATCGCGTACCTGAACCTCGACAAGGTCATCAAGATCATCCGCACCGAGGACGAGCCGAAGCCCGTCCTCATCAAGACCTTCAAACTCACCGATATCCAAGCCGATTCCATCCTCAATATGCGGCTGCGCAATTTGCGCAAGCTGGAGGAGATGGAAATTCGCGGCGAGGACAAGGATCTTCGCAACGAGCTGAAAGGTATCAAGGCCGTGCTCGCGTCCGAAGACGAGCAGTGGAAGAAGGTCGGCGAGCAGGTCAAGAAGGTCCGCGAGCTGTTCGGGCCGAAAACGCCGCTCGGCAAGCGCCGCACCCAGTTCGCCGACGCGCCGGAGCACGATCTCGCGGCCATCGAGGAAGCGCTGGTCGAGCGCGAGCCGGTCACTGTCGTTGTGTCCGACAAGGGCTGGGTTCGCACGCTCAAAGGCCATGTCGAGGATCTGTCGAACCTGTCCTTCAAGACGGACGACAAGCTCGGCTTTGCTTTCTTCGCGGAGTCGACCTCGAAACTGCTGGCGCTCGCCACCAATGGCCGTTTCTACACGCTTGATGCACAGAAGCTGCCGGGCGGACGCGGTCACGGCGATCCGATTCGCATGTACATTGATCTCGAGGGCGATGCGAACATTGTGTCGCTGTTCGTCAATACCGGTGGGCGCAAGTTCCTGATTGCGAGCCACGACGGGCAGGGCTTCGTCGTCAATGAGGACGATTGCGTCGGCAACACACGCAAAGGCAAGCAGGTGCTCAACGTCAGTGCGCCGAACGAAGCGGCTGCGCTTACGCGCGTCGACGGCGACACCGTCGCGGTAATCGGCGAGAACCGCAAGATGCTGGTCTTCCCGCTCGATCAGGTGCCGGAGATGGCGCGTGGCAAGGGTGTGCGCCTACAGCGCTACAAGGATGGCGGTCTGTCGGATATCACCACCTTCACCGCGAAGGATGGCCTGACGTGGAAGGATTCCGCCGGGCGCGAATTCTCGGCGACGTGGAAAGAACTGACTGAGTGGCGCGGCAACCGCGCCGACGCCGGTCGCCTGCCGCCGAAGGGTTTCCCGAAGTCGAACAAGTTCGGCAAGGGGATCGCATAAGCGATCCATTGCCGCGGCCGCTTGCGAGAGCAGGCGAGTTGCGGCAATCCTCTCTGCGCAATGCAGGAGAGCGCTATGGTTCGTCTGAATGAAATCCGCGAAGGCGAAGTCGCCGTGACGCCGCCATCGCCGACAGATGCAGGCCTCACCTTTATCGGCCGCATTCACACGCCATGGACCGACCGGATGATGACGCCGCGGCAGGGACGGCACGACGGGCCTGAATGCCACCTCGAAATCTTCGAGCCATGGGTGCCCGCGCTGAAGGGACTGGAGAAATACTCGACCGTCGAAGTGCTGTACTGGCTCGACCAGTCGCGGCGCGACCTTGTGTTGCAGAGCCCGGCCAGTAATGGCGAGGTACATGGAACCTTCTCGCTGCGCTCTCCGGTGCGGCCGAACCCGATCGGCACGTCGGTTGCGAAGCTCGTGCGGGTGGAGGGGAATATGGTGACGGTGCAGGGGCTGGATTGCCTCGACGGAACCCCGCTGATCGACCTCAAGCCGGACCGCTGCCTGTTTACTCCGATTGCGCCGAAGCAGCCGGGCGACGACGAAACCGCCAGCTAACGCTTCTGCAAATCACTTGCATCTAGGTCTGCGCTCATGCATGCTGTGGGCATGGATGCACAGACTCACCCCCCGGCGAGACCGACCGTCGCCGCCGCTGATGGCTGGCGCGCGCCCAACCGCGAGCCGTCGCTGGCCGATGTGTTCGGGTCGATTAAGGTCCGACAGGGCGGCTCTTTCTGGGCCAAGCTGGTGGCGTTCCTCGGGCCCGGTTACCTCGTCGCTGTCGGCTACATGGATCCCGGCAACTGGGCGACCTCGCTCGCGGGTGGCTCGAAGTTCGGCTACGCACTGCTCTCGGTCGCGCTGATTTCCAACATCATGGCGATTATCCTGCAGTCGTTGTGCGCGCGCCTTGGCGTCGGCGCAGGGCGGGATCTGGCGCAGGCCTGCCGTGACGCCTATCCGCGATGGGTATCGTGGCCGCTGTGGCTGTTCGCGGAAATCGCTATCAGCGCCACCGACCTTGCGGAGATCATCGGCACCGCTATCGGCCTCAACCTGCTGTTCGGCATTCCGCTCGAGATCGGCGTGCTGATCACCGCGCTCGATGTGTTTCTTATCCTCGCCTTGCAGGCGCTCGGCTTCCGGTGGGTGGAGGCATTCGTCGTCGCGCTGCTCGGCGTGATTGCGGCGTGCTTTGCGATCCAGATCGCGCTCGCAAATCCGGACTGGGGCGCGGTCATTAAGGGCTTCGCGCCGACCGTCGAGATCGTGCGTAATCCCGACATGCTCTATCTCGCCCTCGGCATCCTTGGTGCCACGGTGATGCCGCACAATCTCTATCTGCATTCGGGGTTGGTGCAGACGCGCGGTTATGGGCCGAGCGAAGCGGACAAGCGCGAAGCGATCAAGCTCTCGACGATCGATTCCACCTTCGCGCTCTGCCTTGCGCTCACGATCAACGCATCGATCCTGATTTTAGCCGCCGCGACTTTTAATGTCGCAGGTCAGCATGAGGTTGCCGAGCTTGATCGCGCTCACGCGCTGCTCGCGCCGATGCTGGGCTCAAGCTGGGCACCGACACTGTTCGGTGTCGCGCTGTTGTGCTGCGGGCTGAATTCGACGGTGACGGCGACGCTGTCCGGCCAGATTGTGATGGAGGGCTTCATCAACATCCGCATCGCGCCATGGCTGCGGCGTCTCATCACACGCGCCATCGCCATCGTGCCGGCGGCGCTTGTGACGATCTGGTACGGCGCGAAAGGCTCGGGCGAACTGCTGATCCTCAGTCAGGTGGTGCTGAGCCTGCAACTGCCGTTCGCCATCGTGCCGCTGGTGATGTTCACCGGCAGCCGCGCCAAGATGGGTGTTTTCGTCGCGCCGCGATGGCTCACCGCGGCCGCCGCGATCACGGCGATCGTGGTCATCGTGTTGAACGCCAAGCTGGTATTCGATTTCGTCACTGGCTCGTAGCGAAACCGAACACCGCTTGCGTCATGAAGTGCGACAGCTCAGCTTGCGAACACCGAAGGTACGCCGAGAATCTTGATCGGATCATCGCCTTCCTTCAAACCCATCAGCTTGATGAGGGCAGGGGCGATCTGATTCCAGCGCTCGCGCGCCATTTCCTTGCCTGACGGAGTCTTGGCTTCGTCGAACAGGCGCTGGAAGACGTAATACACGATATGCCCTTCTTCCTGGGGCGTCTTGGCGCCCCAGCGCTTTTTCGCAAGCCCGCGCCACTTGCTGCCGTCGGGCACGACCGATTCAGGCACGAACTGCGAGATCAGGTCCGCATCGTGCGTGAACTTGGCGATGTCGTTTTCCGGCTCCGGGTAGACAGTTTCCCACGCGCCTTTCTTGCCCGCAGCCTTGTCGATTGAAGCGCGGAAGTACCAGTAGCCGGTGGAATGTTCGACGACCGCGGCCTCGATGGTTGCGATCTCTCCGTCCGAATAGCCGCCGACCTGCCTCAGCAGGTCTCCTGCCATTACCGCGCCGGTGATATTGTGGATCAGCGCGTGGTTGTCGCCGATCTTGGGATTCGTGAAGACGCTTTCGTCGTTCCAGAAGTTCGGAGAATTTTTCAGGTAGCCGGCCTTTCGGAGCCGGGCGACCATGTCGCGCGCCTTAGAGAGTTGCCCGGGATTGGTCAGTACCGATTCTTTTTCTTCCTTGGCGATGTTGTGCAGGATGTCGCCCGCGAGAGCCAGCCGCCGGTCGGCAGCAGGCATCTTCTGGTCCATCGCCATCTTGTAGACGAACGCGGCGCAGAGCCGGTTGTGAAGGATATCCTGCGTTGGGTCCTTCACCTGTCGTTCCTCAGTGGCGATCATGACATCCATCACCTTCTGAAGGTCGGGCGTTTCCTTCAGATAGGTTTTCTCCATGCTCAAAAATGGCTCGGGCAGATCGTACTTGTCTTGCGATGCCGCAAACGCCGGCTGAACGGCGACCAGGCTGAAAGCGAGTGCTGCGATTATGCCGGAATGTCGATTGAACATGCTTGCCCCTCTGATAAGTCGTCGAGATTTTAAATCTTCCTCAGGGCAGCATTGAATGACGATGCGATACAAAAAAACAATAGCGCGCACGCGACGAATGGACGCTCGCGCCGGGTATCGCGCAACTCATGGCTCACTATGCGGGATGCGACGCGGTTGAGTTGAGCGACGACTAATCGCTCGCAGCGTTGCCGTCGAATTTCGCGCGCGCGCTTTCAATCTCCGGCAAATTGGAGAACGCCCACTGGCCGAGATTCTCGACCGGCGTCTTCAATGATTGGCCAAGGGCTGTGAGTTCGTAGTCCACGCGCGGTGGAATGGTCGGAAACACGGTGCGGTTGACCAGACCGTCGCGTTCGAGTCCGCGCAATGTCAGCGTCAGCATCCGTTGTGAGATGCCGCCGATCATCCGCTTGATCTCGTTGAAGCGGCGCGGGCCGCCGGCGAGCAACATGATGACCAGCACGCTCCATTTGTCGCCGACGCGCGCCAGAATGGAGCCCACCGCCTTGCAATCGCCGGGCAAGTGCTCGGCGGGCGGGGCAGTCACATCGGTGTGCTTTCGTGCCATGGATGTATCCGGGTTCTGAAAATGTGCCTTCTTGCGGGGTTTTGCGTCAGTCACTCATATAGTGTTGGTATCAAATTGATACTAGATACAAAAGGTGACTACAATGAAACTCCTCCATATCGACGCCAGCATTCTTGGTGGCCATTCCGTCTCCCGTCAGTTGTCCGCCGCTGCTGTGGAGCGGCTGCGGAAGGCTACGCCGGGCCTTGAGGTGACGTATCGCGACATCTCCTCTGCGCCGCTGTCGCATCTGTCCGGCGCACATCTGGCGGCTGCTCAGGGCGCTACGCCTGAAACGGCCACGATGCGCGCCGACGTCGCGGCGAGCGCCGCGGCGCTCGACGAATTCCTCGCCGCCGACATCGTGGTGATCGGCGCGCCGATGTACAATTTCACCATCCCGAGCCAGCTCAAGGCCTGGATCGATCGCATTCTCGTCGCGGGCAAGACCTTCAAGTATTCGGAAACAGGCGTGGAGGGGCTGGCGAAAGGCAAGCGCGTGATCGTGACCATCACACGCGGCGGTTTCTACGGCGCCGATACACCCGCTGCGGCGGGCGAGCATCTCGAAACCTATCTGCGATGGGTGTTCGGCTTCATCGGCGTGACCGATCTCGAGATCATCCTCGCGGAGGGAATCCAGACGGGCCCCGAGCAGCGCGAGAAGGCTGTCGCCAATGCGTTGCAGGCGGTGACGGATTTGCGTGCTGCGTGATTGCTTCGATCATGCCCGCAATGTCGCGGGCATGATCGCTAATCCTGCGGCTCGGGTGCCACCGCGCCCGAAACATCGACGCGCAGCCAGCCGCTCGGTGCGAGGCGCTGTTGCGGCAGGAAGCGGCCCTTGTAGCCCATCTTGGCCGATCCATCGATCCAGTAGCCGAGATAGACGTAAGGTAGCCCCATGCTGCGAGCGCGGGCGATGTGGTCGAGGATCATGAAGGTACCGAGCGAACGGTCGTGCTCACCCGGCTCGAAGAACGAATAGACCATCGACAAGCCATCGCCGAGAATATCCGTCAGCGCGGCAGCGATCAGGTCGCCGCCCTTGCCGGTGATGCCGGTGTCGGCGGTGCGGCGGCGATATTCGACGATGCGGGTACTGACGTGGCTGTCCTCGACCATCATGGCGTAGTCGAGCACGGTCATGTCGGCCATGCCGCCGTCGTGGTGGCGCGAGTCGAGATAGGCGCGGAAGATTGAGTATTGTTCGGAGGTCGGGATCGCCTCACGCATCTCGCCGACAAGGTCGGCGTTGCGATGGAGCACCTTGCGCAGATTGCGCGAGGGCTGGAATTCGTCGGCGATGACACGGACCGAGACGCAGGCGCGGCATAGATCGCAGGCCGGGCGGTAGGCGATCGACTGGCTGCGGCGGAACCCGCCATGGGTGAGCAGATCGTTCAGCTCGCCCGCTTTGTCGCCGACCAGATGCGTGAAGACCTTGCGCTCCTGAAACCCTTCGAGATACGGGCAGGGTGTCGGCGCCGTCAGATAGAATTGCGGCGTATTGCGCGAATGTTGCGTCACGTCAGGCCGTCAACTCCAAACCACGAGCGACAGGTTCCATCGCTGCGTGCGATTCAGTTCAGCAAGCATCGCTCGCGCGATCCGGCCCGTCAATCAGAACGAACGGACCGGCGGCACGGTCGCGGCCGTATTCACCAGTACCGTGCCGAGCACCAGATCGTGCAGCAACTGGCCGCGCCGGTTGAAGAAACCGACCACCACGATCAGCGGCGTCAGGAACGAGACCGAGAACCAATAGGCAAGAGCGTGCATGACGCCGAGCAGAAAGTAGGGCCGCCCGCCGGACAGGGTTTCCATATGGATGCCGAGGATGCGCATGCCGATGGTGGCGGCATGCGGGCCGCCGAGCGAGAGGCCGTAATAGAACAGCGCCCAGATGATGGAGAAGGGCGATATCAGCCAGAACAGCGCCCAGCCGAGACCGAGCGTCACCACGCCGAACAGGGTGATGAAGATGGTCGCCAGTACGATCGGCACCGACAGCACGAAAAGGTCGATCAGGAAGGCGATGAAGCGCTTGGTGAGCACGCCGCTGTAAAGCGCGAGATCGCTTTGCGCGTTGTAGGCGTAGGGGCCGGAATACGGATTGTTCCGCCAGGCCGCGCCGCTGCTTGAAGCGCCACCCGAACCTGTGCCTTGCGTATCCGACATTATCGCCTCCGCGCCCCGGGAGTGGGGCTTCTTGCGACATGGCGATACATGTTTCCCGCCGCAAGACGGTGGCGGTCGGATAAACAAAAAGAAATGAAACGGAAACTAGCGTCCCGCGCGCAGCTTCTCCGCCGCGAAGGGCGCGAAATAGGTCAGCACGCCGTCGGCGCCGGCGCGCTTGAAGGCGGTGAGGCTTTCCATGATCGCCCGGTCGCCATTGAGCCAGCCGTTGTTCGCCGCCGCCATCAGCATCGCGTATTCGCCCGACACCTGATAGGCGAAGGTCGGCATCGCGAAAGCGTCCTTCACGCGGCGCAGGATGTCGAGATAGGGCAGACCGGGTTTCACCATCACCATGTCGGCGCCTTCGGCGATGTCGAGTTCGACCTCGCGCAGCGCTTCGTCGGAATTGGCGGGATCCATCTGGTAGGTGCGCTTGTCGCCGTTCAGCGCCTTGGCGGAGCCGACTGCGTCGCGGAACGGACCGTAGAAGGCGGACGCGTACTTTGCGGCATAGGCCATGATCTGCACGTCAAGGTGGCCGGCTGCATCGAGCGCTTCGCGGATCGCGGCGACGCGGCCGTCCATCATGTCGGAGGGCGCGATGATGTCGCAACCAGCTTCTGCCTGCACCAGCGCCTGACGCACCAGCACGGCGACGGTCTCGTCGTTCATGATGACGCCGTCGTCGCGCAACAGGCCGTCATGGCCGTGGCTCGTGAAGGGATCGAGCGCGACATCGCACAGCACACCGAGATCGGGAAACTCGTTCTTGATTGCGCGGACCGAGCGGCAGACAAGATTGTCGATGTTCAGAGCTTCGGAACCCTGCGGATCGCGCAGCGACGCTTCGGTGTAGGGGAATAGCGCGATGCAGGGAATGTCGAGCTTCATCGCGCGTTCGGCGTCGCGGACACATTGATCGACGCTGAGACGCTCGACGCCCGGCATCGAGGAGACCGGCTCGCGCTTGTTATGTCCGTCGGCGACGAACAACGGCCAGATCAGGTCGTTGGTCGTCAGCGTGTTCTCGCGGACGAGGCGGCGCGCCCATTCGGTTTTCCGGTTGCGGCGCAGACGCGTGGTGAGATGCAACGCCGTTGTCGAGACACCCGACTCAGAAGAGGGCGGGGTATCGCGGGATTCGATCGGTCGTCCGAATTTGATCGCCATGAGGTCTTTCTCCTGGGCGGAGCTTTACCACCCCGGCCGGGCCGCGTCACCGCGACGCTGCCGAATATCTGGATTGATTTTATGGCGGCGAATGACCAAAGCTGTCGCGATGAACGACGATTTCGAGCCTTCGCGGAAGATACATATGGTGCGGGTCAGCGATCCCGCCCGGCAGGACAAGCACGGCAAACGTACCTCACTCGCGAACGAGGTCGAGACCGGCGATACCACGTGGACCACGCGCCTCGTCATGTTCCTGCGCGCGATGGCCGTGATCGCGATGGTGATGGGGCTCTATAACTGGGCGCAGATCACCGGGTTCCTCGGCGGCCAGGACGGCGCGTTCGAAGTGCAGACAATGCAGTGGCAGGCTGCCACCGTTTATTTTGCCGTGATCGAACTTGTTGCGGCAGTCGGGCTGTGGCTCGCGACGCCATGGGGTGCGGTCGTGTGGCTCACCACCATCGTGTCGCTCGCGGTTGTCGAGATCATGTTTCCGTCGATCTATGGCGGACACTTTCTCGTCGTGTTGTTTGCAGCGGTGTTGCTCGCGGCATATCTCGCACTGGCGTGGATGGCGGCGCGCGAACGGCCACCATAGTCGCGAGACTTTTTCGATTTCGCGCTTTTTCGATGATTGACGAAACCTTTCCGGTTTGCGCGGCCTTCGCTTCAGAATGCGACAGATTGTGGAGCGAAGCGTGAACAGCGCGCTCCATTCCTGAATCAAATATTACAAAAGCGCCTGAAAACACTGGCTAAATCAAACGTTTACTCAATCAAATAAACCTTCTCTTTATTGTGTTTTTTAGGCTCATCTTCAAACGCGGCCCCTAAGTTGCGGTCATCAGGCGGGACAAAAGTTTCGTCGAATAAGTCGTAAAAACGACAGGGGAAGTGTCATGATGAAATCCGCAGCCAAGGCGGTGACGCCTGCCGCGAACGAAACGTCGGCGCCGGTTCAGCCGCTCTATCTCGAAGCTCTCACGCTCGTCGAACGTCTGCATCGTCGCTTGCTCGACGTCATCAAGGATGAGTTCGACCGCCGCGGCCGCTCCGACATCAATTCGGTGCAGGCGCTGCTGCTCTACAATATTGGCGACAAGGAATTGACCGCGGGTGAGCTGCGCACGCGCGGTTACTATCTCGGCTCGAACGTCTCGTACAATCTGAAGAAACTCGTCGAGATGGGCTTCCTCGATCACCAGCGTTCGCGCGTCGATCGCCGTTCGGTGCGCATCAGCCTGACCGAGCAGGGTCAGGAAATCCGCCACATCGTCGAGGCACTGTATCAGAAACACGTCAAGACGGTGGAGCAGGTCGGCGGTATCTCGAACGACGAGTTCGCGACGCTGAACAAGTCGCTGCATCGCCTCGAGCGCTTCTGGACCGACCAGATCCTGTATCGGCTCTGATCGATTTGAGTTTCAGGGTGGCGTGAAGGCGCACGGAAGAACTCACGTTCTTCACATGCTCCGGCGAAAAGCCGGTCACGCGCCGCCCAATTTTGCTCGTAAAGCCGGATTGCCCTCCGGTGTGATCGGCCTCCTCGCAAGAGGAGGCCGATTTGCTTTTTCGGCAGGCCATTAGTAGCTCTACGGCCGGAGGGATCATGAACAGAATTCAGATCGGTGTTATCGCCACGGCCGTGTTCCTGGTGGTGGTGATCTTCGGATTGACGCGGCAGAGCTATGAGAAGCACGATCTGCTGGGCGTTATTCCGGGCATGACACACAAGCAGGCCGAGTCGGTCGGCAAGGCGCGGAAATGGGGCTGCCAGGATCAGCCTGCGACGCGCGAACTTGTCTGCGCGACCGGGCAGGGCAAATTTTCCATTGCATATCTGTCGGGCGGCGATCAGCAGGTGACGGGCGCCACATTGCGGCTTGCCGATGCGGCCGGTTCCGCGCAGTCGCTCGCCGACGGCATTTCGGAGCAGTACAGGAAGAAGCCATCCAGTGTCGAAGGGCAGGAGCCCGCCATGACGTTCACATGGGATATCGACAAGGGCGTCAAGCTGACGATGCGCAAGACGGCGGATGCGACTGATATTTCCATTGGTAATGATGAGCTGCAGAAGCGGCGGGAGAGCGAGAAGCAATGAGCTCATTTTCTTTGCTCATGCCCGCGAGACGCTGCTAAAGGTGGCCGATGTCAAAGCAACGCTTGGAAATCAAGATCGACGGACGCGGTCAGTCCAGCAAGGTCCAGGAATGGGAATGGTCGCTGATGCTCGGCCCGAAGCGGCTCGATGGCGGCACCGTTTTCGGCGCTCGCGCGCAAGCGGCGGAAGCCGGCGAACGCGCCAAGCGGCGTTATCTCGTTAGCGGCGGCCCTGCGAAGTCCGGTTCCTGATCTAACAGTCTGCCGGACGGCCTCCGAGGCGAGAATCGACTCGTAAACGAGTCCTGAATCCGCTGGCTTCACTTTCAAAAATAAAGCCCGGGACTCTTGCCCGGACTCTTTCCATCATCGGCTCATGAGACAGCCGATTCTGAAAACCGACCGTGATCGCATGGGCGTCCTTCTGACGCTCATCCTGCTTGTGGCGTGCTCGCTGAACCTGATCGTGTTCTGCACCCGCCTGTAGGCAGGAAGGTGCCGTCGGTATTCCCTTCCGTCTTTCGACCCGAAATGGCGTTCCAATTCAGGTGGTTGCGGGCGAGAGGTATCGGGCCGTTCCCGGAGAGATGGCGGCCTGCTATCACTTTACCAATATAGCGCTTTAAGGTGCCTAAACTTGGCCCTGTGGGCCACATATGGTATGTCCGCAGCGCTTTCTTCCGCTGTCATCCTCACCTGACCGCGCCGCTCGTCCGGCCGCGGTGGAGATCATTCTTCAATGCCGTCTTCCGCGAAAACCGCTTCCGCTCCGAATGCCTTTTTCACTGCCATGCTCGCGCAGGCCGATTCCGAGATCGCCGATGCGATCAAGGGCGAACTCGGTCGCCAGCAGCATGAGATCGAGCTGATTGCGTCCGAGAACATCGTCAGCCGCGCCGTGCTCGAGGCGCAGGGTTCGGTGCTCACCAACAAGTATGCGGAAGGCTATCCGGGCAAACGCTACTATGGCGGCTGTGAATGGGTCGACGTGGTGGAGAACCTCGCGATCGAGCGCGCCAAGAAGTTGTTCGGCGCACAGTTTGCCAACGTCCAGCCGAATTCCGGCAGCCAGATGAACCAGGCGGTGTTCCTGGCGCTGCTGCAGCCGGGCGATACTTTCATGGGCCTCGATCTCGCCGCGGGCGGCCATCTCACGCATGGCGCGCCGGTCAATATGTCGGGCAAGTGGTTCACGCCGAAGCACTACACTGTGCGCCGCGAGGACCAGCTCATCGACATGGATGCGGTGGCGAAACAGGCTGAAGAAGTGAAGCCGAAGCTTATCATCGCGGGCGGCTCGGCCTATTCGCGCCCGTGGGACTTCAAGCGCTTCCGCGAGATCGCTGACAGCGTCGGCGCGTATTTCATGGTGGACATGGCGCACTTCGCGGGCCTCGTCGCGGGTGGGGCACATGCCTCGCCGGTGCCGCATGCCCACGTCACCACCACCACCACGCACAAGTCGCTGCGCGGCCCGCGCGGTGGTCTGATCCTCAGCAATGATGAGGAGATCGCCAAGAAGATCAATTCCGCGATCTTCCCGGGCCTGCAGGGCGGCCCGCTGATGCACGTCATCGCGGCCAAGGCGGTGGCCTTCAAGGAGGCGCTGCAGCCGGACTTCAAGGTTTACGCGAAGAACGTCGTCGAAAATGCCAGGGCGCTTGCGGAATCGCTGCGCGGCCACGGCTTCGAGATTGTCTCCGGTGGCACCGACAACCACCTGATGCTGGTCGATCTTCGCCCGAAGGGCCTGAAGGGCAACATCTCGGAGCGTGCGCTGGTGCGCTCGGGCCTGACCTGCAACAAGAACGGCATCCCGTTCGACCCCGAAAAGCCGTTCGTGACCTCGGGCCTGCGTCTCGGCACGCCTGCAACGACGACGCGTGGTTTCGGCGTCGCAGAATTCAAGCAGGTCGGCGCGCTGATTGCCGAAGTGCTGAATGCGGTGGCGCAGTCGCCGGATGGCGCGGCGCCAGGCGTAGAGGAATCGGTGAAGAAGCGGGTCCGCGAACTCACCGATCGGTTCCCGATCTATCAGTGAGGTGTTTCGTCATTGCGAGCGAACAGCCTCGCAATGACGGCCGCATAGGATGAAGCGATGCGTTGTCCAAGCTGCAGCAGTCTCGATACGCAGGTGAAGGACTCCCGGCCCACGGAGGATTCCTCCGTGATCCGCCGCAGGCGCGTGTGCCTCGCCTGCAACTTCCGCTTCACCACCTTCGAACGCGTGCAGTTGCGCGAACTCACCGTCATTAAGCGTAACGGGCGGCGGGTGCCGTTCGACCGCGACAAGTTGGTGCGCTCGCTGCAGATCAGCCTGCGCAAGCGCCCGGTCGATCCCGAGCGGGTCGAAAAGATGGTTTCCGCCATCGTGCGGGAGCTTGAAAGCGGCGGCGAGGCGGAAGTGTCGTCGGAGGCGATCGGCGAGATCGTGATGGAGCATCTGCGCAAGCTCGACGATGTCGCTTATGTGCGCTTCGCCTCGGTTTACCGCGATTTCCGCGAGGCGAAGGATTTCGAGGCCGTGCTCGGCGAGTTGTCGGACGAAGGCCTGCCGACGAACGTGCAAAAATGACCGCCAAGGCTGCGGCGGATTCGTTTTCTTCCCACGACCATCGATTCATGCAGCTTGCGCTTGCGCTCGGGCGGCGCGGGCAGGGCCGGACGTGGCCCAATCCGGCCGTCGGCGCGGTCGTGGTGAAAGACGGAATCATTCTCGGTCGCGGCTGGACCCAGCCCGGCGGCCGTCCGCATGCCGAGCCGGTGGCCTTGCAACGCGCGGGTGAAGCCGCAAAGGGCGCGACGCTCTATGTCACGCTCGAGCCATGCTCGCATCATGGCAAGTCGCCGCCCTGCGCGGATGCGATCATTGCGGCCGGAATTGCACGCGTGGTCTCGGCCATCGAAGACCCTAATCCTGATGTGGCGGGGCAGGGCCATGCCCGGCTGCGCGATGCGGGCATTCAGGTTGATATCGGGCTGTGCCGCATGGAGGCCGCGCGCGCTCATGCGGGACACTTTCTGCGCGTGCGCGAGCAGCGCCCTTATGTGACGCTCAAGCTCGCCGTCTCGGCCGATGGCAGGATCGCTGCTGCAGGCCGCAAGCAGGTCGCGATTACCGGCGAGAACGCGAATGCGCGGGTGCATCTGTTGCGTGCGCAAAACGACGCGATCCTGATCGGCATCGGCACCGCGATGGCGGATGATCCGCTGCTGACCTGCCGCCTGCCGGGGATGGAGCGCCGCTCGCCGGTGCGCGTTGTGCTCGACCGTGCGCTGCGGCTGTCTGGTAACAGCCGTCTTATTCATTCTGCACGGCAGACGCCGCTGTGGCTCATCGCGTCCGAAGTGGCGGAGCCCGCTGCCGCGACGAAGCTCGTCGCCGCCGGGGCTCATGTGTTTCATTTACCGACGGACGATCATCGGCCGGGGCTCGATCTGCAGGCTGTGCTGCATACATTGTCGGAGCAGGGGATCACGCGGCTTCTGGTCGAAGGCGGCGCCAGGGTGGCATCGTCCTTCCTCAAAGCCGGTCTGGTCGATGAGTTCTGGCTGTTTCAGGGTACGAAAGACGTCGGCAACGACGGGCTGCCTGCACTCGAAGGGCAGGAACTGAAAACGGCTATCGCGTCCGGCTGGCGCGCTGATGAAACGGAAATGTTCGGAGACGACCGCCTGACGGTTTATCGGCGCGTCGCATCCGTTTGAAAGAGTAGGTCATGTTCACAGGCATCATCACCGACGTCGGCGATATTCTCTCGCTCAGGCCCACCGCGCAGGGGCAGCTACACCGTTTGCGGATCGGTTGCGACTACGATCAGACAACCATTGCCGATGGCGCGTCGATTGCTTGCAACGGTGTATGCCTCACGGTGGTGAGTTCCGGCGTGGAAAAAGACCGGACATGGTTCGAGGTTGACGCGGCGGCCGAGACGCTGCGGATGACGACCGCGAAAGACTGGCGCGAGGGTGGGCGTCTCAACCTCGAACGCGCGCTTAAGATCGGCGACGAACTCGGTGGTCATATCGTGTCCGGTCATGTCGATGGCATCGCCATCATCGTCACGCGCGAAGACCTGCCGGACATGGCGCGGTTCGAACTGCGCGCGCCACGCGAGCTTGCGAAATTCATCGCCGCCAAGGGATCGGTGACGCTCGACGGCGTCTCGCTGACCGTGAACACGGCGGTCGATGACGTTTTCTCGGTGCTCATCATCCCGCATACGCTGCAGGTGACGACGTTGCAGGGCTGGCAGGCGGGCAGCGAAATCAATCTCGAAATTGACGTCATGGCCCGCTATGCGGCGCGGCTTTCGGAGATGCGATAGCCGCTTGCTTTATGGGCTGCGGCGACTACAACCCCCTGCAAATATTCACTTTGACGGACTGATCGATGGCCACCCCCCGCCGGGCACAATTGGACGACAAGACCGACATCAGCGACGCCCGCGTGGTGATCGTCGAAGCGCGGTTCTACGATGATATTCAGGACGCGCTGCTGGAAGGTGCGCGCGCCGAGCTCGACGCCGCTGGCGTCGGCTACGATATTCTGAGCGTGCCGGGTGCGCTCGAAATTCCGGCGGCAATTGCGATCGCGCTCGATGCTGCGAAGAAGAACGGCCGCCCCTATGACGGCGCGGTGGCGCTGGGTTGCGTGGTGCGCGGGGACACCATCCATTTCGAGATCGTGTCGATGGAATCCTCGCGCGGCCTGATGGACCTGTCGGTGTCGCGCAGCGTGCCGCTCGGCAACGGCATCATCACCGTGAACAACGAAGAGCAGGCTTGGGAACGCGCCCGCGCCAACAAGCTCAACAAGGGTGGCGATGCTGCCCGCGCCGCTATCCAGATGATCCGCATCAAGCGCAAGCTGGCGAAGCCGTGATGGCCGAAACTCCTAAAACGATGGCTCCCAAACCGACCGCCGCCAAGGCGAACCGCCGCGGTGCTGCGCGGCTCGCAGCCGTACAGGCACTCTATCAGATGGACATCGCTGGCGCGGGCATCAACGACATCTTCGCAGAGTTCGAAAGCCACTGGCTCGGCAACGAAGTCGAGGGCGACGAGTACCTTCCGGCGGAAGCTGCGTTCTTTCGCGACATCGTCTCCGGCGTGGTGCGCGAACAGGGTCGGATCGACCCGATGCTGGACGATGCGCTCAACCGCGGCTGGCCGCTGAAGCGGATCGAGGCGATCCTGCGCGCGACGATGCGCGCGGGCGCGTATGAGCTGGGGCACCGCAGGGATGTTCCGGCGCGCGTCGTCATCAAGGAATATGTCGATGTCGCCCATGCTTTTGTCGAGACCGACGAAGCCGGGATGGTGAATGCCGTACTCGACCAGATCGCGCGGCAGTTTCGTACGGATGAATTCGCGAAAGGCTAGGGAATGGCCTCGGCGGAAGACGATCTCATCGCCCGTTATTTCCGCCCGCTCGCAACACATGCGGGTGCGCTGGGACTGATCGACGACGCCGCCATTCTGGCGGCTTCGGGCGAGGATATCGTCATCACCACCGACGCCATCGTCGAAGGTGTCCATTTCCTGCCCAACGATCCGCCCGCCACGCTCGCGCAGAAGGCGCTGCGAGTGAACCTGTCCGACCTCGCGGCGAAGGGGGCCGCGCCTGCCGGGTTCGTGCTGACGCTGGCGTTGCGGACAATCAGCGAAGCGTGGCTTGAACCTTTTGTGAAAGCGCTCAGTGAGGATGCGGAGGCGTTTGGCTGTCCCTTGCTCGGTGGCGATACGGTCTCGACGCCGGGACCGCTGATGATCTCGGTGACGATCTTCGGCAAGGTACCCACTGGCACGATGGTGCCGCGAAGCGGGGCGAAGCCGGGGGACGTCATTGCCGTAACGGGTACGATCGGCGATGCGGCACTCGGCCTTGCCTGCCTCAAGGGAAAGCATCTGCTCGACGATGCATCGGCTTGCGATGCATTGGTTGCGCGTTATCGCACGCCGCAGCCGCGCAATGCGCTGGCGGAAGCCATCCGCACCCATGCAAACGCGGCGATGGATATTTCGGACGGGCTCGCGGGCGATCTGGCCAAGCTCTGCGCGGCCTCGAAAGTGTCGGCCTCGGTGGAGGCGTCCGCCATACCGCTCTCAGATCCGGCGCGGCGGATTTTATCGTTCGGCACCGCCGGCATGGAGACGCTGATTACCGGCGGCGACGATTACGAGGTCCTCTGCACCATTTCCGAGAATCGCTGGACCTCCTTCCGCGAGGCAGCTGATCGTGCGGGCGTTGCGGTCGCCGCCATCGGTCGCACGCAAAAGGGGATGTCAGCCCCGATCTTTCTTGATGCGTCGGGGATGCCGATGCCGCTGAAGCGCTTGTCCTACAGCCATTTTTAGAATTGGTGCGCTGCACCTAATCCTTTGGCATGTTCTAGCTTGCAAGACGATTTGGCTGTGGGCTGCATCATTGCGCCCGCAAAGTGATTTTGGCAGAGTTTGCGCCGAATTGGGGAAGCGATCGTCCGAGAGCTGCACTCATTTTGACGCGCCGTCCGCGCGCTGCGGAGCACGGCCGTCTTCCGGAAACATCAGGGGCCATTTCAATGACAGCTTTGTGGTTGATCGTGCTTTGTGGGGCACTTTCTATTGTCTATGCGGTATGGGCGACCTCCTCGGTTTTGGGAGCCGATGCCGGTAATGCGCGAATGCAGGAAATCGCGGCGGCAGTGCGGGAAGGCGCGCAGGCCTATCTGCGCCGTCAGTACATGACGATCGCAATCGTCGGCATCGTGATCTTCGCGCTGCTCGCTTACTTCCTCGGTATCCTTGTTGCGATTGGCTTCCTGATCGGTGCGGTGCTCTCCGGTGCGGCCGGCTTCATCGGCATGAACGTCTCGGTGCGCGCCAACGTCCGCACGGCGCAGGCTGCAACCAAGTCGCTTGCTGGCGGTCTTGAACTGGCTTTCAAGGCAGGCGCGATCACCGGCCTTCTGGTCGCGGGCCTCGCGCTGCTCGGCGTGACGCTCTACTTCATCGACCTCACTCACTTCCACGGGCTGAAGCCCAATGATCGCATCGTCATCGACGCGCTCGTGGCGCTCGGCTTCGGCGCGTCGCTGATCTCGATCTTCGCCCGTCTCGGCGGCGGCATCTTCACCAAGGGCGCGGACGTCGGCGGCGATCTGGTCGGCAAGGTGGAAGCGGGCATCCCCGAGGACGATCCACGCAACCCGGCGACCATCGCCGACAACGTCGGCGACAACGTCGGCGACTGCGCGGGCATGGCGGCGGACCTGTTCGAGACCTACGCCGTGACCTCGGTCGCGACGATGGTGCTGGCTGCGATCTTCTTTGGGGGTACGCCGATCCTCACGCAGGTGATGACCCTGCCGCTCGCCATCGGCGGCATCTGCATCATCACCTCGATCCTCGGCACCTTCTTCGTCAAGCTCGGCCCGAGCCAGTCGATCATGGGCGCTCTCTACAAGGGGTTGATCGCGACCGGTGTGCTGTCGCTCGCGGGCGTGGCGATCGTGGTGCATCAGTTGATCGGCTTCGGTCCGCTGGCGGGCGTGAACTACACCGGCATGTCGCTGTTCCTCTGCGGCGTGGCGGGCCTTGCCGTCACCGGCCTTATCATCTGGATCACCGAGTACTACACCGGCACCGATTTCCGCCCGGTGAAGTCGATCGCGCAGTCTTCGGTCACCGGTCACGGCACCAACGTGATCCAGGGCCTTGCGATCTCGATGGAGTCGACGGCGCTTCCCGCCATCGTCATCATCGCGGGCATCCTCGTCACCTACAGCCTCGCCGGTCTGTTCGGCATCGCGATTGCGACCACCACCATGCTCGCGCTGGCCGGCATGATCGTCGCGCTCGACGCCTTCGGTCCGGTCACGGACAACGCGGGCGGCATCGCGGAAATGGCGGGCTTGCCCAAGGAAGTCCGCAAGGCGACCGACGCGCTCGACGCGGTCGGTAACACCACCAAGGCTGTCACCAAGGGTTACGCGATCGGCTCCGCCGGTCTCGGCGCGCTGGTGCTGTTCGCGGCCTACAATCAGGACCTGAAGTTCTTCATCGCCGACTCGGCGCATCACCCGTACTTCGCGGGCGTATCGCCGGACTTCTCGCTCAACAGTCCTTACGTCGTGGTCGGCCTGCTGTTCGGTGGCCTGCTGCCGTATCTGTTCGGTGCGATGGGCATGACGGCGGTCGGCCGCGCGGCGGGCGCCATCGTCGAGGAAGTGCGCCGTCAGTTCCGTGAGAAGCCCGGCATTATGCAGGGCACCGACAAGCCGGACTACGGCAAGGCCGTGGACCTGCTGACCAAGGCCGCGATCAAGGAAATGATCATTCCTTCGCTGCTGCCGGTGCTGTCGCCGATCTTTGTCTACTTCGTGATCTACGCGATCGCAGGCGGCGGCGCGGCAGGCAAGTCGGCGGCGTTCTCCGCAGTCGGCGCCATGCTGCTCGGCGTGATCGTCACCGGCCTGTTCGTCGCCATCTCGATGACTTCGGGCGGCGGCGCATGGGATAACGCCAAGAAGTACATCGAGGATGGTCATTTCGGCGGCAAGGGTTCGGACGCGCATAAGGCGGCCGTGACCGGTGATACTGTCGGCGATCCCTACAAGGACACGGCGGGCCCTGCCGTGAACCCGATGATCAAGATCACCAACATCGTGGCGCTGTTGCTGCTCGCGATTCTCGCGCACTGATCTCAGGTCACACGATTGATGGAAAAGCCCGCGGCATGCCGCGGGCTTTTCTGTTGATCGGGTCGGCGCGGCACGTTGTGGCAGTTTTAAGACAAGGAGGCTCGCAATCCCCGGATAAATTTCAGCGCGCGGCCGGAAACCGGAGCATGCCTTTCGCGTTGGAGGTCAGGGCCGGAAGCGACCGGCGTTAGGGAGCGATGCCATGGCAGGCGACGACAAGGATCCGTTCGAGCAGGGGAAGCTCGCGCGCTTCAATCACGAGCCGCGCAAGAATCCCTATCCGGAAGGCACTGAACAGCACGACCGCTGGGAGCAGGGCTACGACTTCGTCGCGCGTGGGCTGGTCGCGGTGTAACGCGACCGGCGCCTCATCCGAAAATCAGTCGCGGAACCTGACCAGTTTGAAGATCGGCGCAAGGTAGCTGATCTCCTGGCCGCTGGTCGGCGTGGTGCGGCTGATGAAGTCGAAAATCTTGCCGTCCTTGAGGCCGTAGTTCGCGACGCGGCGGACGGTACGGTTTTTGTCGAAATAGACGGCGATGACGCGCTGGTCGATCACCTGCTGGTGCATGAAGGCGACCTTCCGCTCCGTGCGCTGCGAGATGTAATAGAACACGTCGCCGTCCAGCGTCGCGACGGTGGAAGGTGTGCCCAGCACCACCAGAACCTGATCCTGGCTCGCGCCGATCTGAACCTGCTCCAGTGCGCCGGGTGGCAGGATGTAGCCGCGTTGGAATTGCTCGCTGGTGCATCCGGCGAGAGCAAGGCCGAACGCCATGGCAACAAGGGTGCCACGGAGGGTGCCCGTCATGGAGCGGGAGCGGAAAGAGGGGGCGAGGGCGCGAAACGTCATCTCAGGCGAAGGCCTTTCTTGCAGTCGCGAGGTTCTTGCATCGCAGGAGCGGTTGACGTACCCGGCGGCACGCTTCATTGCAACCACAGAACCGCGTGCCCGGACAAGCGGGCAGGTCAATGGATCGGAAGATGTTCTCGTTTCTCAAGAAGTCGCCCCCGACGCAGCGCAGCATCGAGGTCATCTATGGCATGATCGTGGCGCAGGCCCGCCAGCCGGCCTTCTATGCCGCTCTTCAGGTGCCGGACACGGTCAGCGGCCGGTTCGATATGGTGCTGCTGCATTTGTGGATGGTATTGCGGATGCTGCGGCAGGACCCGACAGGGGAGGAACCGGCACAAAAGCTGTTCGACCACTTTTGTACCGATATGGACGATAATCTGCGTGAAATGGGGGTAGGCGACCTCACCGTCCCAAAACGGATGCGGAAGTTCGGCGAGGCCTTTTACGGCCGCTCGGCGGCCTACGATGCCGCGCTGGCCGCAGGCCCGGCGGAGCTTGAGGCTGCGCTGAACCGCAACATTTTCAACGAGGCCGATGCCGCCAACGCCGATAGGCTTGCCGTTTACGTTGCGGAGACGCTGGCGCAACTTGCCCAGGTCGATAGGGCAGCTTTCGTGCGCGGCGCGTGGCAATTCCCGGCAGTGAAGGCGGAGGGATAACCGGATGAGCGGACACCACCCCCATTCTGATAATCCCTGGAGCCACCCGATGATGGTGGCGAAAATCCCGGCTGCCGGAGTGCAGGTGACGTTTGCTGCCAATGCGGCCGAGCGAGCCGCGCTGGCGCAGGTCGCAGGTGTGCGGGAGATTTTGGAGGCGCAGGCGAGCTTCCATCTCACCCATGTCAGGGGAGCGATCCAGGCGCGGGGCCATGTCACCGGTCTGATCGGCCAGGATTGCGTGGTGACGCTTGAGCCCCTCGAAAACCGGGTCGAGGAGGAGGTCGACGTTATTTTCGCCGAGCCCGACACGGCCGCGGCGGCCACGCCCAAGGTGGATATCGACGAGGATGAACCGGACCCGCCGGAAATCATCGTCAACGGGAGCATCGATCTTGGACGGCTCGCGACCGACATGCTGTTCCTCGGGATCGATCCCTATCCTCGGAAGGCGGATGCAGCCTTTGCGGCGACAGACGAGACCTCGGATCCGGCGGAACATCCGTTCGCGGCCCTGAAGGCTCTCCAGCAAGCCCCGAAGGGCAGTCCGAAAAGGTCGAAAAAGGACTGATTCACACCGTTCAAGGAACGAGACAGGCCGGTCAAGATATTGTATCGGCTTCCGAACTGGCTATTGTTCATGGGACGGCGGTATGACTGTCTCCCATTAGCCGTCTCGCATTACCAATCGCGGTTCGTTTCCCGTCAGTTGCAAACTCGTCGGGCCGCCGCACAATCAGGTTCTTACACCGGCCATGGCCCAGAAGGTTCGTATTGCGCTCGATGCCATGGGCGGCGATTTCGGCCCACCCGTGGTGGTTCCGGGTGCAGGAATCTCGCTGATCCGGCATCCCGACACGGAGTTCATCCTGTTCGGCGACAGCGCCGCGATCAATCGGGAACTCGATGTGCATCCGGCCATGAAGGCGGCTTCAAGGGTCGTCCATACCGATGTTGCCATCACCATGGAGGAGAAACCGAGCCAGGCTCTACGCCGTGGCCGGAAGTCATCCTCGATGTGGCTCGCGCTCGACGCCGTCCGCAAGGGTGAGGCCGACGTTGCCGTGTCCGCTGGCAACACCGGCGCACTGATGGCGATGTCGCGATTCAACCTGCGGATGCTGCCCGGCATCGACCGGCCGGCGATCGCCTGCGTGTGGCCGACGATCCGCAGCGAATCCGTCGTGCTCGACGTCGGCGCCTCGATCGGCGGCGACGCACACCATCTGGCCTTGCTCGCGATCATGGGCAGCGCGATGGCGCGGGTTCTGTTCGACATCGAACGGCCGACGGTGGGCCTGCTCAATATCGGGGTCGAGGAGGTCAAGGGCGTCGAGGAGGTGAAGGAGGCCGCTGAACTGCTGCGCTCCATGAACCTGCCGGAGCTCGACTTCATCGGGTTCGTCGAGGGTGATGGAATCGGCAAGGGAGCCGCCGACGTGATCGTCACCGAAGGCTTTTCCGGCAACATCGCGCTGAAGACGGCCGAGGGCACCGCACGTCAGATCGCGGAATATCTGCGCAGCGCGATGAGCCGCACCTGGCGCTCCAAGCTCGGCTATCTGTTCGCCAAGAGCGCCTTCAAGGCGCTGCGGGACAAGATGGACCCGCGCAAGGTCAATGGCGGGGTGTTTCTCGGCCTCAACGGCGTCGTGATTAAAAGCCATGGCGGCACCGACGCCGAGGGCTTTGCGTCCGCCGTGGATGTTGGCTATGAGATGGTCCGTTACGATCTCCTGACAAAGATCAATCAAACTCTCAACCGTGACGGCGGGTCGCTGACCCTTATGCCGGCCGCGCAGGAGGCTGTTTCGTGAGTGTGATGCGTTCGGTTGTGATCGGGCATGGCGCGTACCTGCCCGAGCGCGTGGTGACCAATGCCGAGCTTGCCGGCAAGGTCGATACCTCGGATGAGTGGATCGTCCAGCGCACCGGCATCCGCCAGCGCCATATCGCGGCGGATGGCGAGTTCACCTCCCACCTCGGCCTCAAGGCGGCGCAGGCGGCGATCGCCGACGCGAAAATCGATCCGCAGTCGATCGACCTGATCGTGCTCGCGACCTCGACGCCGGATCACACCTTTCCCGCGACCGCAGTGCAGATCCAGAACGGGCTCGGCATCCATCACGGTGCGGCGTTCGACTTGCAGGCGGTTTGCAGCGGCTTCATTTTCGCGCTGGCAACGGCGGACAATTTCCTGAAAGCCGGCACCTACAAGCGCGCTCTGGTGATCGGGGCGGAGACGTTTTCCCGCATTCTCGACTGGAATGATCGCGGCACCTGCGTGCTGTTCGGCGACGGGGCGGGGGCGGTAGTCCTCGAGGCGCAACAGCAGCAAGGCACCAGCGTCGACCGGGGCATTCTCACCACGCATCTGCGTTCGGACGGCCGCCACAAGGACAAGCTCTATGTCGATGGCGGGCCGTCCTCGACGCAGACCGTCGGTCATCTGCGTATGGAAGGCCGCGAAGTGTTCAAACATGCCGTCGGCATGATCACGGACGTGATCGTCGACGCTTTTGCGGCGACGGGAACCACGGCAGAAGACATCGACTGGCTTGTTCCACATCAGGCGAACAAGCGGATTATCGACGCATCGGCCAAGAAACTCGATATCGCGCCGCAAAAGGTCGTTCTGACGGTGGACCGGCACGGCAATACGTCGGCCGCTTCGATTCCGCTCGCATTGGCGACGGCAGCCGATGACGGACGCATCAAACGGGGCGATCTGGTGATGCTGGAAGCAATGGGCGGAGGGTTTACCTGGGGTTCGGCGCTGTTGCGTTGGTAAAATTTAGGTCGAATGCCGCGGATTATTATGTCCGAATATCATGCGGTTGCATGATGAGCACGGTTGACCCGTTGTAACTAACCTCTTATTTTTAAGCATAATTTGCACGCTGTAGCTGGGGTCGGATCATGAGCGAGAGCGGAAAAACAGTCACACGAGTCGATTTGTGCGAGGCGGTTTACCAGAAGGTCGGCCTGTCGCGGACGGAGTCGGCTGCGTTTGTCGAACTCGTTCTGAAGGAGATCACCGATTGCCTTGAGAAGGGCGAAACGGTGAAGCTCTCCTCATTCGGCTCTTTCATGGTGCGCAAAAAGGGCGAGCGCATCGGCCGCAACCCCAAGACCGGGACCGAGGTGCCGATCTCTCCGCGCCGGGTCATGGTGTTCAAGCCCTCTGCGATCCTGAAGCAGCGCATCAACAACGGTGTTGATACCACGGAAAGCACACCGGTCCCGACCAGCGTGGCTGCGGGTTAAACCCGCCGGACGGGCGGCGTTCCCGCCGCCTATCCGCAAAGCACCGAATCGTTTCCGAAAATCCGAAAAAGCGTTACCCTTGCAATCACGGGATGATTCATGCCGTGATTCTGACAGGGGGCTTGCCTTTTGGAAAAGGCACCGGACGCATTTCGGACCATCAGCGAGGTGGCGGAGGATCTCGATATCCCGGCCCACGTGCTGCGGTTTTGGGAGACGCGCTTCGTTCAGATCAAGCCGATGAAACGCAGCGGCGGGCGTCGGTACTACCGGCCCGACGATGTCGAACTGCTGCGTGGAATCCGCCGTCTGCTGTACGGCGAGGGCTATACCATCCGCGGGGTGCAGCGCATTTTGCGCGAGCATGGCGTCAAGGCGGTCCAGAATCTCGACGAGGCCACTCTCGCGCCGGCCTCGCTGTCGGGTCCTGCGTTCGAGGCGTTGCCGCAAAGCGCGGCCCACGAATTTTCCTCTGACGACGAGGAGGAGACCGCCGAAATCGACGAGGAAGAGATTGAAGACTCGGGTGACGCCGAAGAGGCTGACGAGGACGAAGAGCTCGAACTCGAAACCGACAGCCCGCCGCTCCGTCCCTCCATGGACTTCGTGCCTTCGATGTCGGAGCGTATCGGCCCGCTGCCGCCGGCTGCGGCCAAGCGTGCTCCGGACGTCCCTGTGGCGACGGTGACGAAGCCTGCGACCTTGCGGGCATCCGTGAGTCATAACGGAGCCGATGCCTATGCGCCGCCGGAAGTGCGTCATGGTCTTCACCAGAGCGGCCATCAACAAGCCAGAGTCCAGCAGACCAGAATTCGCGGCGACGGGCAGGCCAAGCTTCGCTCCGTTCTCGACGACCTGTTGAGCGCGCGTGCTCTACTCGACCGGGCGATGGGCGGTTGACGGCATGACCGTCATCTAGTCACACCCGCGGGATCAATCGACGTGTCATTGCCTTATCGACGAGACATTGACGGCCTGCGCGCCATTGCCGTCCTGTTCGTCATCGGCTTCCACTATTTCCACTCGGTATTTCGCGGCGGCTTCGTTGGCGTCGATGTGTTTTTCGTCATCTCCGGCTTTCTTATCACCGGCCTGATCCGCCAGGATGTCGCCGCCGGTCGGTTCAGCATCGCGGAATTCTATGGGCGACGGGTCCGGCGCATCTTCCCGGCACTCGTTCTCGTCCTGCTTGTCTCGCTGGGGATGGGTTTTCTGTTCATGCTGCCCGATGCCTTCCGCACGCTGGGCATCAACACGGCTGCATCGGCAGGCTTCGTCGCCAACATCGCGTTGTGGCTGCAACAGGACTATTTCGCGCCGAGTGCGGAGTTCAATCCGCTGCTGCACATCTGGTCGCTGGGCGTTGAAGAGCAATTCTATCTGGTTTGGCCGTTGATCCTGATCGTGATCGCACGCCGTCGGGCGGCGATTCCGGCTGCGGTCGTGCTGACGATTCTGTCGTTCCTCGGCAGCCTCGTGCAGACCGCCAACGATTCCGTTGCCGCGTTTTTTCTACCGCTCACCCGCTTCTGGGAATTGGGTGCTGGCGCGGTTCTCGCTCTGCTCCAGGCCCGCATTGGTCATTCCGTTCAAAACAAAGAATGGATGGGGTGGGCGGGGTTGCTGCTGCTTGCATCGGCGATGATGATGATCAACCGCGACAGCACGTTTCCCGGGTGGTGGGCGCTGTTGCCGGTGGCAGGTACGGTTCTGTTGATCGCAGCGGGCGAGAATGCGTGGCCCAACCGCATTTTCCTGAGCCACCGCGCGCTCGTTTATATCGGGCTGATCAGCTACCCGCTCTATCTCTGGCACTGGCCGCTTCTGGTGTTCGCGCGGATCATCCGTTTCCAGAAAGAGCCGACCGTCATCATGTCGCTCGGCCTGATCGTGGCGGCCGGTGTTCTTGCGCATCTCACTTACAAGCTGATCGAGCGTCCGATCCGTTCAGGCGGACGTCTCTCAGCTAAAGCCGTTTCGCTTGCTGTTCTTCTTGCTGTCTGCGGCGGGCTGGGATTGACGGTGTATGCGAAGGAAGGTCTGCCAGATCGCTTTCCGCTCGCGATCCAGAAACGCGTGATAGATACGGAGAAGGAGGCTGAGAGCGCCCAGGGGTGCCGGTATGACGTCGATATTCGGCCGTTACCGGAATGTGCCGGTATCGGGCCGGCTGGTTCGCCGCTCACACTCGTTTGGGGCGATTCATACGCCTTTCATCTGATCGCCGGTTTGCAGGCTCTACAACGGGAACGGCAGGATTTCCGTCTCGCGCGTTACATCGCATTTGGCTGTGCGCCGATGGCGGATGCTGTGGCTGCGCGCTTTCGTAGGTGTAATGAAGCCAATGCATTCGCGCGGCAGAAGATCGAATCGTTGCGGCCCGACACGGTTATCGTTGCTGCGCGATGGATCGTTTATGACGGCACGGGCAAATATGCGTTGGTCGACGACAAGGGGCTGACGCGGACCATCGAATGGCTGAAGGCGGCGGGCGTACGGCACATCGTCGTCATCGGACAGATGCCGCAATGGAAGATCGCGCCGTCGGTGATTCCGCTGCGGGATTTCCAGTTCAGTATCTTCAAGCGTGCCGCTGCGATCGATAAAATTCCGGACTGGGATTCCACCTATCTTGAGGTGTGGTCGTTCGCGGCGGAGGACATGGTGAAGCGCGTTGCTGCAGCGGAAGGCGTGACGTTTATTTCGCCGGCCGCGACATTCTGTAAAGGCAATAGCTGTCTGATTACTGTTCCCGATAGCGGCGGCCTGCCGACGTCCCGGGACAACGGTCATCTGACAGACGCGGCGTCGAAATTCTTTATCGAGAAGAACGCAAAGGCCATATGGCCTGAGTATCGCAAGGGAGAGCCGCCTCGGTGAGATCGGCAGGCTCCAGTTGCAATCTGCAAAAAAAACGGACCAGCAGGATTTGAAACCAACGCCTCTAACTTCTTGTTGAAGAAGTCATCCTACACGGTTCAATGACAGCAGCCTTCGCTATTGCCACCATTGCGTTGTAACTGGATTGGTGGGCACGGGACAGAGCCGTAGGAGCAGAACACGCAGCAGTCTCCCGGTTTCGGTCGCAGCAGCGTATGGCAGCCCTCGCACTCGTAAAAGAATTGACAGGCGTCGGTGGCATTTCCTCGACCTTGCTGTGGCCACAGTGCGGGCAGGTGATTTTAGAGCGAAGCTCGGGCATTTTTATTTTGAAAAATGGTCGGAGCGGCGGGATTTGAACCCACGACCCCTAGTCCCCCAGACTAGTGCGCTAACCGGGCTGCGCCACGCTCCGACGATAAGCGACTGATTAGGGAAATTGGAAGCATAAGGCAAGGCAAGAACTGGCCAAAACGGTCCCGCCTGCGGGGGTAATTCCGGCCACTCGCCCGGGTTGCCAACGGCAGTTGCCTCGAATCTTGAAGGGGTCTTATCCTTCACCATCGGCGGGCGGTGATTCCCCGCGCAAAAACAGAAGGTGAAAGCGATGCTCTCCATCCGGCTGCGAAAATGGGTTGTTGCGTTGGCTGTCATTCTGGGCGCGGGTTTCAGTTCCGCGGCCCATGCCGACAGCGGCACAATCCGCATCTCCGTGCTCAAGGGCGGCTGGTTCATCGGCGCTTCGGGCGGAAGCGGGACGCTGGTGTTTCATGGACGGCGTTATCCGCTGTCGATCGGTGGTCTGAGTGCGGGCCTTGTCTTCGGCGCTTCGAAGACCGATCTCGTCGGCACAGTCAGCAACATCAGGGGACCTTCGGATGTTGCCGGCGTCTATGGCGCAGCGGGCGCGGGCGTGGCGGCTGTGCGAGGCGTCAGCGCCATCGTACTGACCAACGAGAAGGGTGCGGTGCTTACCATGCAGGGCCATCAGGCCGGCTTGATGGTGAACGCCGATCTGAGTGGACTTGCGATTTCGTTGCGGCGCTAGACGCTCGTCGGGTTTCCATAAAGCAGCCGGGCGGCGTCACGCCGCTCGGCAAGACAGAGCAGGGCGTCCGAGGGCTTTGATTGATCTTGTATTTTTAGCCTATGCCCTTATAGGCACAGCGTTCCTCGGATAATATCGTTCCATGGCGTCCTCCCTGTTTGATCGCCTGATCTGGCGATCGACCAGACAGGTTTATTTGCTCTCCCGCCGCGCGTTTGCGCGAAGGAAGGTTGTTGCGCTGGACCCGTCTGCGGACGTCGAACGCATTCTGTTGATCCGTACCGACAAGATCAGCGATGCCGTCATCTCCACTGCCTTCTTCAAGGCGCTGCGCGCCCGATGTCCAAATGCGCAGATCGATATTGTGCTCGGCCGGAAAAACGGCGTGGCGGCGTCCTTGCTGTCGTATCTCGACGGGACTTTCGTCGTGAAGAAAAATCTGATCGAACAGATGCGCCTCATCCGGCAGTTGCGCGAGCGCCGCTATGACGTGGCCGTCGATATGCTCACCGGCGACTCGATGACGGCGGCGACCTATGCGTTGTTGTCCGGTGCGGACATCACGATCGGCTTTGATGGTAAAAAATCCGGGCTTTACGACATTTCCATCGCCCGTCCGACCGAGCCCGAGCATCAGGCGGTGCAGATGTTGCGGCTGATCGCGCCACTCGGCGTGTCGATGAAGCCCGGGGACGTGCGTACCACGGTTGCGTTTCCGCAATCTGCCGCCAGGGGAGTTCGCGAGAAGCTTTTTCCGGCGGAAGATCGTGACAGGCACAAGCTGATCGTCATCAATCTGTCGGTCGACCCGGCAAGATACTGGACCGACGAGAAATTCATCCGTCTCGTCGGCGACATTAAATCGCCATCTGTCCGCGTTGCTCTGATCGCCGCGCCGGGGGATCTGGCGCGGCTGGAAACGATCGGAAAGGCTGCGGAGGTCGAGTGGTTGCCGCCTGCGACGGACATTTCGGAGACGGCGGCGACGCTGTCCTGTGCCGATCTTGTTATTAGCGCGGGCACCTCGATCGTGCATATTGCGGCGGCGCTCGACAAGCCGGTGGTGACGCTGATGGCGTCCGCCGCCGCGAAAGGGGAATGGTATCCTTTGGGCGTGCCATATCGGGCATTGCACTGTGCAACCTGTGTGGCGGATATTCCCTATGACGACGTATTGGCGGCGGTCCGCGAGTTGATGGCGGAGGCCGGTTTTGCGAAACAGGTGCCTTTAACGGACGGAATTTTAGCCTGACGGTTCTCTCGCTCATATCTCCCCGCCGCCTGCTGGGTGCGATCGACGCCTACGTCGTGCGGTTGACGCTGCTATCGTTCCTGATCGTGCTGGTGTCGCTGACCGGCGTGATCTGGGTGACGCAGGCATTGCGCGGTATCGACCTGATGACGGCGCAAGGGCAGACCGTGCTGGTGTTCATTGGCATCACCGGCCTCGCAATTCCCGTGCTCGCGCTGATCATCGCGCCGCTTGCGATGCTCCTGGCGGTGACGCACACGCTCAATCGCCTGTCGACCGATTCCGAAGTCATCGTGATGAATGCTGCCGGTCTGTCGCCATGGCGGTTCCTGCGTCCGTTCATGGTTTCGACGGTCGTCGTCGCGTGTCTGATTTCGTTCCTGGCGATCTTCCTCGCGCCGGAATGCCTGCGAGCGCTGCGGCGCTGGCACACCGAGATCGGCGCGGACGTGCTGGCGAATGTGCTGCAGCCGGGGCAATTCATCCGGCTCGATAAGCTGGTGCTGCGCGTGCAGGAGCGCCGGCCGGGCGGAGTGCTGGTCGGCGTGTTCATCGACGATCAGCGCAATCCGGCCGAGCGCATCAATATCACGGCGCAAAACGGCGTCGTGCAGAAGACCGACAAAGGCTCGTTCCTGGTGCTCAGCGACGGCAATCTGCAGCGCTACGAGGCGGACAAGAAAGATCCGCTGATCGTCGCCTTCAAAAGCTACGCTTTCGATATGTCGCAATTCTCCCAAGCGCCGCAGACCTACAACTACAACGCCCGCGAACGATTTATCGGCGAGCTGATTTCGCCGCCCAAGAACGATCCCGTCGCGCAAAGCAACCTCGGCCAGTTCCGCGCCGAGCTTCATGATCGCTTACTGGCAGGTCTTTATCCATTCGTGTTCGTCATTCTGGCGTTCGCATTTCTCGGCCCGCCACGGACCACGCGGCAGGGGCGAAATTTTGCGATCTCCATGCTCGTGCTGCTTGTCCTTGTCGTACGTATCGGTGGGTATGCGTGTTCGACCATCGCCGTCTCACGCCCCGATGCGATCATCTTCCAGTATGCGATGCTGGCGGCCGTCGCCGGGGTGAGCATCTGGATGATCCTGAAGGGCGTTGTGGTCGATCCGCCTGCGAATCTCACAGCTCAGATCGCACGGTTGCGGGAGCGCTTATCGTCGATACAGTTACCGTCGCTGCGGCGGCGCTAAGTTTGCGCACTCAGTAGGCGTTCTCGCCCTTGACCAACGCCCATGGCGTCTTCAGCAGAATGTACAGGTCGAACAGCGGCGACCAATTCTCGATGTAATAGAGATCGAACTCGACGCGCTTCTGGATTTTTTCCTCATTGTCGATCTCGCCGCGCCAGCCGTTAATCTGCGCCCAGCCGGTGATGCCGGGTTTGACGCGATGGCGTGCGAAATAGCCGTCCACCGTTTCATCGAACAAGCGGCTTTGCAGCTTGCCCTGCACCGCATGCGGGCGCGGGCCGACGATCGACAGGTTGCCCTTGAACACCACGTTGAAAAGCTGCGGCAGTTCGTCGAGGCTGGTCTTGCGGATGATGCGGCCGACGCGCGTCACCCGCGGATCGTTCTTGGTTACGACCTTGGCCGCGAGCGGATCGGCCTGGTGGTGGTAGAGCGAACGGAATTTGAAGACCTCGATACGCTCGTTGTTGAATCCGAAGCGCTTCTGGCGGAATAGCACGGGGCCGGGACTGTCGAGCTTGATTGCAAGCGCGACCAGCGCCATCACCGGCGCGAGCAGCAACAGAAGAATGGCGCCGACGAAGCGGTCGAACACCCACTTCATCACCATGTCCCAGTCGGTGATCGGCTGTTCGAACATGCCGAGTGTCGGCACCGAGCCGATGTAGGAATAGGAGCGCGGCCGGAAGCGCAGTCGGTTGGTGTGGGCGGACAGGCGGATGTCCACCGGCAGCACCCATAATTTCTTCAGCATGCCGAGAATGCGGCTTTCGGCCGAGATCGGCAGCGCGAACAGCACGAGGTCCACGCGGGTGCGGCGGGCAAATTCGAGAATGTCTGTGACCTTGCCGAGCTTCGGAAGGCCGGCGCAGGTGTCGAGAGCGCGCGCGTCGTTGCGATCGTCAAACACGCCGAGCAGCTTGAGGTCGGAATCTTCCTGCTGGCGTAGCGCCTGGATCAGGTGTTCGCCGTTCTTGTCGGAGCCGACGATAATGGTGCGCCGGCCGAGCCTGCCTTCGCGCGCCCACCGCCGCACCATCGAGCGCAGCATCATGCGCCCAATGCTGAGTACGATGAAGCCGAAGACGTAGAACATCACCAGCCAGGCGCGAGATACCGTGTCACCGAACTTGGCGAAGAACGACACGCCGATGAACAGCAGAAACACGAAACTCCATGACGACATCAGGCGCATGAACTGGCGGAGCTGTCCGCGGTAGATTTCTAAGTCGTAGAGTTCGGCGGCCTGAAAGCTGATGATGGCTACAAATGCCATCGCAAGAACGGCCCAGATCGGCATCCAGGAAAAGCCGTCGATCGGCACGACATAGCCGAGATAGGAGACGATGCCGACGATGCTGAGGCAGACGAAATCGGCGACGCGAACCACGCCATTGATGACGATGCTGGAGTAGGCGGAATGAACTTTCTCGTTGGCGACAGCCAGCGCTGCGGGTGAAAGTCTGCGGCGGCGCTCGAACGGATAGGCGCGGCCCGCCATCGCGGGCGCAACACTCGTCGCGGTCATCTCCGCCTTTGCTTGAACGTCGCTCGTTTCCACGCCTGAAATCCGCTTTTTCGCGCGTCGCGCGATTGCCGACCGGATACCGAAGAATTCAGAAGAAACCGTTATTCCAATTGGATACTAACGAAGGTTGAAGGTATCTCGATAGGCATCGAGCACGCCGTCGACCATCGCTTTCTGCGAGAAGTTAACGAAGATGCGTTCGCGCAGCGCCTTGGCGCGCTCGCGAGCGGCATCGGGGTTGTCGAGAGCGGCCTTGATAGCGGTGGCCATAGCGTCAGCGTTGTCCGCTACGAACAGCGCATCACCGAAGGGGCCGAGAATTTCCGGAATGCCGCCGACATAGGCTGCGAGCAGCGGGACGCCCGCAGCGGCCGCCTCGATCACGACATAGGGCATTGAGTCCCCGCGCGACGGCACGATCAGCAGTTTACCTTTCGAGAAGCCGAAGCGCGCCTTTACGTGACCGATGAAACGCACCGCCTCGCCGAGTTTGTGACGCGCGACGAGAGCTTTCAGATTGGCTGTTTCTTCACCATCTCCCGCAAGCGTCAGCGTCACGGGTCTGCCGCCGGCGCGTAGCTGCGCTACGGCCTCGATCAAAAGATCGGCGCCTTTGATGTGGCGGAATTCGCCGACATAGACGAGATCGGTCGCATCCTCGGCGAGCGGTATAGGATCGAATTCATTGGCGCCGACGCCATTGAACACGCAGCGCACGAGGCCGGCAGGCTTGCCGACGACGCGCTCATAGGTGTCGCGCGCGAACCCGCTTTCGAACAGGAACAGATCTGTGCGGTTCATCAGAGCGCGCTCGAGTCGCGTGTAGAACGCGCCTTTCAGCGTTTCCGGCCGGTAGTGCAATGACCCACCATGCGGGGTGTAGATGCGGATGGTGTTTTCAGATGGGCCTTTGAGTCGGACGAAAGCGCCGGCCTTTGCGCCGTGACCGTGCAGCACGTCGAGCTTGAGCATGCGCGCAAGCTGCAGGAACCGCATCGCTGTGATGGGGTCAGTCGGGTGCGGTTCGCGGCGGATGGCCAGGCGATAGATACCGAGCTTCATCTTCGGCGCGATGGTTTTCAGTGCCGTATCGGCGCGTTCGCCCCCGGTCAGGCTATCGGCCAGAATGCCGACCTCATGGCCGCGCTCGGCCTGTCCTTCGGCGAGATCGAGAATATGGCGGATGATCCCGCCAACGGGAGCGCGGACGGCATGCAGGACACGGAGAGGGCGGTCAGGGAAGGGCATGCGTTTTGCTTAGCGCTTCCGCGTTTAAAAAGCATGACGTGCGCATCGTTAACCGCACAGCAACCTTAATGGATTGTAATCGCGTTGTATTAGTTGTGTGAGCGTAGCGGGAGCTGTCGATGCGTGTGGCGTATTTGCGTGACCGGCTGAAAGACGCCGCAAGCGCTTTTTGGCGGTTCATGGCTCCCGCGACCGCCCCTGCCGCGAAGCCGGTGCCGAAGACAGGCCTCGGCGATCTCGACCTGCGGATCATCTGGCAGGCGCTTGTCGACAGGCGCAAATGGGTGCTGGTGCCGACGGCCGTCGTGTTCGTGCTGTCGATGGTCGCTGTCAACATGATAACCCCGCGCTACAAGTCCGAAGCGCGCATCCTGATCGACGGTCGCGAAAACATCTTCCTGCGCCCGAACGGCGAGCGCAACGAAGCGAGCGGCGCGCTCGACGATGCGGCGGTGACGAGCCAGGTGCAGCTGCTGCTCTCGCGCGACCTCGCCCTCGACGTCATCAGGAAGAACCATCTCGACAAGCTGCCGGAATTCGATCCGGTGTTGAACGGCATTTCGCCGCTGAAATCTCTGCTGATGCTGGTCGGCATCGGCCGCGATCCGCTCCGCTCGACGCCGGAAGAGCGGGTACTGAACGCTTATTACGCGCGGCTGACCGCTTATGCGGTCGACAAGTCGCGCGTCATGGTCATCGAATTCCAGTCGAACGATCCGAAGCTTGCCGCGAAGGTCGCGAACTCGATTGCCGATGGATATCTGGTAATGCAGCAGGCCGGACGGCAGGAGCAGGCCAAGGCGGCCGGGCAATGGCTGTCCGTCGAGATCGACGGTCTCCGCAAGAAGGTCGCCGAAGCCGAGGATCGCGTCGAAGCGTTCCGCTCTAAATCCAATTTGTTCATCGGCACCAACAACACCACGCTCTCCAACCAGCAGCTCGGCGAGCTGAACACGCAGCTCAACAATGCGCGTGCGCAGAAGGCGGACGCGGAAGCGCGCGCCCGTGCGATCCGCGACATGCTGAACAGCGGCCGGCCGATCGAGGCGTCCGAGGTCTTGAATTCCGATCTGGTGCGCCGGCTCAGCGAACAGCGCGTCACGCTGCGTGCGCAACTCGCCGAACAATCGTCCACGTTGCTCGATCGCCATCCCCGCATCAAGGAATTGAAGGCGCAGATCGCCGATCTCGACCGGCAGATTCGCGAGGAGGCGGGCAAACTGTCCCGCGCGTTCGAGAACGATGCGCGGATCGCGGGCGTGCGGATGGACAGCCTGAATACAAGCCTCGATCAGTTGAAGGCGCATGCGACCTCCAGCAACGGCGAGGAGGTGCAGTTGCGGGCGCTGGAGCGCGAGGCTAAGGCGCAGCGCGACCTGCTGGAAGCCTATCTCGCGAAGTATCGCGAAGCGACGACGCGCGAGACCATCGATACCGCGCCTGCGGACGGTCGCATCATTTCCCGCGCCATCGTTTCCAACACGCCGGCCTATCCGAAGAAGCTGCCGATTGTGCTGATCGCGACTCTGATGACGATGATGCTCACCAGTGGCTATATCGCGACTGCGGAGCTTCTGAAAATGACGGCGCCCTGGGGTCCCTCGAACGATGACCTGTTCGTGCCGGACCCGTTCGGCGGTCCGCAACCCAAGCTATCGGTGCAGATGCAGATCGAGCGGCTTGCGGACTCGCTGCGCGCAAGTGGCGAGCGGTCGCGCAAGATCACTTTGATCGGTGCGGGCGCGGCGGAAGATGTTTCGAATACGGCGCTGGCGCTGGCGCGCCAACTGGCACGCAATTCAAAGGCTCTCTTGATCGGTCTGTCGCCAGCGTCCGGGGACGCGGCGCAGACACCGGGCCTCAGCGATCTCGGCCGAGGCGTCGCCTCGTTCGGGCAGATCATCAATCGCGATACGCGTTCGTCGCTGCATATGATCGGTGCGGGCATCCAGCCGGATCGCGCGCTGCTGACATCCCCGCGCGTCGTCATGGCGCTCGATGCGCTGATGCAGACATATGATCACGTCGTACTCGATGCCGGCACAGCGATCGATCTTCCGCCGTCGCTGATCGCGTCGCAGGCTCACGCGGTGATCCTGCCGGCTCCCGGAATCTCGGATGCCGCGAAGGCGACCATGCGCGCGCAGTTGCTGGCGTCGGGTTTCGTCGCAGTGAGCATTCTCAACCGCACGACATTGGACGAAGCCGCGCCGGAAGAGGTCGTAGCGGCCTGAAGTGGGAAGCAGGGTGGGTTTTGGTTTAGCGGTGCAGGGCCGCGCGCAGCCGGTGGGCCATCGCCACCAAAGTCGGATTTTGCTTCACCATCCGCTTGGCATGATTGAGCGACGACATGCCAAGCGCCGCCAGTCGCCCATAGGCGCTGAGCGGAATGAAGCTATCGAAGATCGGCTCGTCGTCCTTGCAGAACTGCAGCTTGTACTCATCCGAGCCGATGCCGAGATCGAAGGCGTGATAGCCAAGTTCGGCATGGCGATCGATCATGTTGCGCAACAGAACCACGCCGGGGCTATGCTTGGCGCTTTCGGACATGGTGTAGGTGTTGAACATCATCGACAGGCGTTCGCCGTCGGCAACGCCGGCGAACATCGCGATGATCTCGTCGTCGCACTCGATCGCGTGAATCACGATGGCACGTTCGCTGACGGCGACCTTGGCCATGCAGGCCTCGCGAATGAAGGCTTCGATGCCGGGATCGGCGAACACGTTCGGCAGGTTCTGCGCCGCCATGCGCAGCGGTTTGATGGTGAAGAATGCATCGAGAATCCGCGTGATGTCCTCATCGGTGAGGACCGGGAAAAAACGATAACCGGCCAGCGCGCCCAGTTTCTTTTCCTTGGCCCGGATGCGGCGGCGGAAACCGGTGCTGATGATTTCTTCCGGACTCGCACCCGGCTGCATGCGCAGCAGCGGACAACCGTTCGCTGAGGGCTGGTGCGCAAGCTGCGCCAGTGGATTGAGGATGCCGTGCCACGCCAGTGGCTGCTGCGACAGTGCCATCATGTCGATTTGGTCGCGATGGGCTGCAATTGCGGCGAGGATGATGTCGAGATCGGCTTTGCTGGCGGAGGCTGCAAAGTCGCGCTGCCACAGGCCCATGTTGAATGTCGTATGCTTGCCGCCGAGGAAGCGCGCGGTACGCACGCCGTTTTCCCGGACCGATCCGAGCGGAAGCAGCATCAGGGGGCGGCGCTCGCGGTCGAAGGCGACGACGATGAGCGGCTTGGTGTTCAGAAGCGTGCCGGCATGGGTTTGCCAGGCGTTGAGGAAATCGAAACGCTGAAACGCCGTTTGGAGATAATCGGGCGTCTCCATTCCGCGCCAGATGGTCTCAGCCTCCGCCATGCTGCCATAGATAGCGACATGAGCGATGGCGCTGACGGCACCAATGCGCACATAGGCGGATTGGTTCTCGTGCTCAGCGACCGTGGCCATTGCAAACCTTGTTTCAGGGCGGATCGAGCAGGGGACGAAAATGCGCCCCTGATCGGCCGACCTTTTCAAACAAACGTCAACAAACGGTAATGACGGGCAGCCGGGAACCGGCGGAAGGTTTCGGGCCGTGAGCCTCAGGTGGTAGGTATATCCGGGCGCGCCATCCATGAAATCAATGGCATGGCGGGCAGAACCCAGCCCAGGCCCGCAACCACATAGAAAATGCCTTGCGCGAGCCGGGAGGCGGCCAGCCACGGCGTCTGCGCGATCGCCATGCCGAGCAGCGACCACACCACGACGAGAACGAGCAGGCCTATGGTTCCGATGAATTTGCGTGTTCTGATCTTCATGGCGAAATAGAGAGCCTGTGTGGAGAGCCTTGCGCCGAAAGGCGGGGGGACTATAAGGGCCGCGTCCGGCCGATCAAGCCTTCCCCTGCGGACCCCGTATCTCCATGACCCACACACGCGATGAAACCCGTTCCGCCTCGACGCCGTCGCGGCGTCCGATCCGCATCTGGCTCGGAGTTGTTGCCGCGATGATTGTCTGTACGCTCCTCGTGGGCGGAGCGACGCGGCTCACCGAATCCGGCCTGTCGATCACGGAGTGGAAGCCGGTTTCGGGCATGTTGCCGCCGCTGAGCGCGCAGGCGTGGGACCAGGAATTCGACGCCTACAAGAAGATTCCGCAATATCGCGAGATGAATGCGGGCATGAGCCTGTCCGAATTCAAGACGATCTTCTGGTGGGAGTGGGCGCATCGGCTGCTTGCGCGCAGCATCGGCGCGGTGTTCCTGCTGCCGTTTTTGTATTTCCTGATGCGCGGCGGGCTCGGTAGCGCCTTGAAGCGGCGGCTGTGGGTTCTGTTCGCGCTCGGCGGACTGCAGGGCGCTGTCGGCTGGTGGATGGTGAAGTCGGGGCTGACGGCGCGCGTCTCCGTCTCGCAATACCGGCTTGCGATTCACTTCCTGCTTGCGTTGCTGATCTTCTCCGCAATCGTCTGGACCATGCGCGGCCTTACGCCGCGCGTCACGAAGGCCATCGCCAGCGCCAGAGCGGTGCTGACCAGCAAGATTCTGCTCGGGCTTGTGTTCCTTCAGCTGTATTTCGGCGCGCTGGTCGCGGGCCTTCGCGCAGGGAAAATCTACAACACATGGCCTGACATCGACGGCGGGTTCATTCCGCCGCTCGATCAATTGTTCTTCGAGCAGCCATGGTGGCGCAATTTCTTCGACAGCACGCTGACGGTTCAGTTTACCCACCGGATGATCGCCTACACGCTGTTCGCGGTGGCGCTGTTGCATCTCATCGATGTGATCCGCAGCAAAGCGGCCCCTGCGGTCATCAATGGTGCCGCATGGCTGATGGCGGCGATGAGCCTTCAGCTTGTGATCGGCATTTTCACGTTGCTGCATCAGGTCCCGATCTCGCTCGGCCTGTTGCATCAGGCGACCGCGATCGTGGTGCTGACATTCACGCTATTGCAGGCCTATCGCCTTCATCATGCGGAAAGTGCGACGGAGCAGGGGCTCGTGCCCGCGCTGCAATAGTTCTCGACGAATTCTAAAGCGGCGGCTTCTCGCAGCCGGACGTCGTCGCCTTTACATTCGAAGATGCGCGCGCAAAACGATTCGGGCGCTTGCGGAGTCCATTTTCGATGTCGAACGCATTCATCCAGGCTGCCGTCATTCTGCTGCGCGAGGGCCTTGAGGCCATGCTCCTGATCGCGGCGCTTGCGGCGTACCTGCACAAGTTGGATGGCGGGCATCGTGTCGGGGCGCTCTATCGCGGCGCGTTCGCAGCGGTCGGCGCGAGTCTGATCGCGGCATGGTTGTTTGCCGCGCTCAATTCCGGCGAGCACAGCGACCTGATCGAGGGGATCGTCATTCTCGTCGCTGCGGTGTTGATGCTCTATGTGAGCGGCTGGCTGCTGAACAAGCAGGATCCCAAGGACTGGAGGCTATACCTCGCCGAAAAGACCAGCCACGCGCTTTCACGCGATACCGGCTGGGCAGTGGGATTGCTGGCGTTCCTTGCGGTATTTCGCGAGGGCGCGGAAACGGTTCTGTTCATCACCGCGCTCGCTGCGACCGAGGGCGGCTGGAACGCGGGGCTGTTCGGCGGGCTTGCAGCCGCGGCGCTGGCGCTCGTCGTGCTGTTCTACTTCATCAATCTGGTGGCGCAGCGGATTCCCATGCGCCCGCTGTTCATCGTCACCTCGGCGTTCCTGTTCCTGATGGGCATCAAATTCATCGGCGAGGCGATGCAGGAATTCCAGGAGCAGGCCATCGTGCCGTTCACGCCGCTCCATAGTTTTGGCTGGATTGAAACCATCGGCCTCAATCCGACGCTTGAGGCGGTCTCGGCGCAGTTGCTGGTGATCCTGTTCGCGGTGGCGAGTTTTGCGGTCGTCCAGCGCAACAATCGTCTCGTTCGCCGCGACAAGGCCGCCGGCGCGACATAGTTGAATTTCAATGCGCAAAAAGAAAGCGGCGCCATAACCGGCGCCGCTTTTTGTCGTGTGGGATGATCCTCAGTAAGGAACGCCGAGCGCCTGTTCGAGATCGGCGATCAAGTCTTCCTTGTCCTCGATACCGATAGACAGCCGCACCACGTCGGGGCCTGCGCCCGCCATGGTCTTCTGCTCGTCGGTGAGCTGGCTGTGCGTCGTGGAGGCGGGGTGGATGATCAGCGAGCGCGTGTCGCCGATATTGGCTAGGTGCGAGAACAGCTTGACGTTCGAGACGAGACTCACGCCTGCCTCATATCCGCCCTTCAGTCCGAATGTGAACACCGCGCCCGCACCTTTCGGCGTGTATTTGCGTGCGAGGTTATGATGCCGGTCGCCAGGCAGGCTCGCATAGCTGACCCACGACACTGCGGGATGCTGCGACAGCCACTCCGCGACAACCTTGGTGTTGTCGACATGACGTTGCATGCGCAGCGCCAGTGTTTCAATGCCGGTCAGGATCATAAAGGAGTTGAACGGCGAGATCGCTGGGCCGAGATCGCGCAGCGACAGCGCGCGCATGGCTACCGCGAATGCAAAATTTCCGAACGTCTCGTGTATCTTGAGGCCGTGATATTCGGGACGTGGCTCGGTCAGAATGGGGTAGCGTCCGCTGTCCGTCCAGTCGAACGTGCCTGCGTCGACGATGATGCCGCCGAGCGAGTTACCGTGGCCGCCGAGGAACTTGGTCAGCGAATGCACGATGATGTCCGCGCCATGCTCGATCGGCTTGAGCAGATAGGGTGTGGCCAGCGTGTTGTCGACGATGAAGGGCACCTTGGCCTTGCGCGCGACTTCCGCCACCGCTTCGAGATCAGTGATCGCGCCGCCGGGATTGGCGACGGATTCCACGAAGATCGCTTTGGTCTTCGGCGACACCGCGCGCTCGAAGGTGCTTATGTCGTCGGCGTCGGCCCAGACCACGTTCCAGCCAAAACTTTTGTAGGCATGGTTGAACTGGTTGATTGATCCGCCATACAGGCGACGCGAGGCGATGAACTCGTCACCGGGCTGCAGCAGGGCGTGGAATACCATCATCTGCGCCGCGTGGCCGGAGGCCGTAGCGACTGCTGCGGTACCGCCTTCCAGCGCGGCGACGCGCTCTTCCAGCACGGCCGTCGTCGGATTGCCGAGGCGCGTGTAGATGTTGCCGAAAGCCTTCAGGCTGAACAGCGCGGCGGCATGATCGGTATCGTTAAAAACATAGGATGCCGTCTGATAGATCGGCGTCACGCGTGCGCCGGTGGTTGGGTCGGGTTGCGCACCGGCATGAACGGCGAGGGTGGAGAAGCCCGGCAATTGTTCAGTCATGCATTCCTCTTCGCGATAATTGGACCGCACACGATGGAACGGTGGCGGTATTTGGTGCATTCAGTGCCGAATGATCTTCGGCAATACTAACGGGCATATTCATTTTTAGTCTCGATGCACGTATTTCATCCTTGTTTTTATTGTCGCACTGCGGTGATACAGCCGTCACAAAGAGAGTTGGGAACGGAACAGACCGCATGACAAATGCGAAGATGACGGTGGCTGAACTTGAAGCGTTCCTGCATCGTGAGTTTCCTCAGGCCTTCAGCGCGGGCGAAATTCAGATCGAAAGCGCAGACGGGACCAGCAGTCTGCTGCGTCAGCCCTACAGCGAGCAAATGCTGCGTCCCGGCGGTACCGTATCGGGACCGACGCTGATGGCGCTGGCTGACTTCGCGATGTACGTGGCTCTGCTGTCGGCGATCGGCCCGGTCGGCCTGGCTCTTACGACCAATCTCACCATCAACTTCCTGCGCAAGGGCCAGCCGGGGCAGGACATCGTTGCGGCGGCGCGGCTCATCAAAGTCGGCAAGCGGCTGGCATTTGGCGAAGTGAACCTGCTGTCGGGCACGTCCCCCGATCCGATCGCTCATGCAAGCGCGACCTACTCCATTCCAAATTCTCAGTGATTTTTAAGGTATTATAACACCTTATTTATAAACCATTGTTTTATAAGGTGTTATTTTCACAGGTGGGCGTTGACGGGCGGGGGGGCGTTCTCTAGAAACACGCCCAGTCCGGCGACAACGCCGCACGATATTTTTCACGGATATCTCACATGAAGACGTTTTCGGCGAAACCGGCCGAGGTCAACAAGAAGTGGGTGATCATCGACGCCAAGGGTCTGGTCGTCGGTCGTCTCGCCACCTTGGTCGCGATGCGTTTGCGCGGCAAGCACCTGCCGACCTACACCCCCCACGTTGATTGCGGTGACAATGTCATCATCATCAACGCCGCGCATGTCGTGCTCACCGGCCGCAAGCGCGACAACAAGGTTTACTACAACCACACCGGCTTCATCGGCGGCATCAAGGAACGCACCGCGAAGTCGATTCTCGAAGGGCGCTTCCCCGAGCGCGTCGTGGAGAAGGCAGTGGAGCGCATGATTCCGCGCGGCCCGCTCGGCCGCATCCAGATGGGCAACCTGCGTGTCTACGCCGGTGCGGAGCATCCGCATGAGGCCCAGAGCCCGGAAGTCGTCGATATCGCTTCTCTGAACCGCAAGAACACGAGGGCCGCGTAATGTCCGATACCATGCAGTCCCTCGATCAGCTGTCGTCGCTGAAGACCGCGGCACCTGACGCTCCGAAGCGCGAAAAGAAGGTCGACAAGCAGGGCCGTGCCTATGCCACCGGCAAGCGCAAGGACGCGGTTGCCCGCGTCTGGATCAAGCCCGGCTCCGGCAAGGTCACCGTCAACACCCGCGACGTCGAAACCTATTTCGCACGTCCCGTTCTGCGCATGCTGATTCAGCAGCCGATCGTCGCCGCTGCCCGCCAGGGCCAGTACGACGTGGTCGCCACCGTCGCCGGCGGCGGTCTGTCGGGACAGGCGGGCGCTGTGCGCCACGGCATCTCGAAGGCGTTGACGCACTTCGAGCCTGATCTGCGCGGCGTGCTCAAGAAGGGTGGTTTCCTCACCCGTGACTCCCGTGTCGTCGAGCGTAAGAAGTACGGCAAGGCCAAGGCCCGCCGGTCCTTCCAGTTCTCGAAGCGCTAAAACTTCAATCAATTTGTCTGCAATCGCAGACGGTCTCAAAGGGCGCCTTCGGGCGCCCTTTTTGCTGGGCGGATGGTTCCAAATCTCAGCAAACTATCAACAATTTTCGGGAAAACTTGCTGTGACGGACAAACCAACCGCCAATATCCGTCTGGTAATTTCATCCTGCTGAGAGGGCTATTCCGGCTTCTCCAGCGGAGCTTCCGCCCGTATGCCCGGCACCAGCCTGTCACTCGATATTTCAACCCTTTATCTGGTTGCAACGTTCGTCGCCGCGATGCTTGGCGCGCTGCTGATGTTTTTCTGGCGACAGGAAAAGATCGAGGCGCTCGGCTGGTGGGGCGCGGCCTATCTGCTCGGCGCGGCATCGATCGCGCTGTGGATCGCAGGCGGCGAGAATCTCGGCTTCGGATTGCTGCTCGCGGTCAACGCGGTCGGTTTCATCGCCTGCGGCCTGGTGTGGGATGCCGCGCGGGTATTTCACGGCCGCGCGCCGAGCATCATCGGCGTCGTCGCCGGCGCCATTGTCTGGATTGCCGCCGTGGTGCTGGCCGATCCGCTGTCGGCGCATACGCGTCTCCTTCTCGGTGCGGGTATCGTCGCAGTCTATGCCGCGCTCACGGCAGCGGAGTTGTGGCGCGAGCGGCGCAAATCGATGCGCTCGCGCTGGCCCGCGATTTTCGTGCCGGTGCTGCACGGCGCGGTGCTGGTCCTGCCGGTTATCATCGGCGACGTCATGGATGGGCCGGGCACCGATCCGCATGCTGCGATCTGGGTTGCCATATTCGCCGCCGAACTGGTGTTTTATGCCATCGGCACGGTGTTCATCATTTTCATGCTGGTGTCGGAGCGCACATTGGCGGTTCACAAGACCGCCGCTTCGGTCGATCCGCTCACGGGGCTGCTCAATCGCCGCGGGTTCAGCGAGGCGACTGCCCGCATGATCGAGCGCGAGGCCAAGGCCGGGCGGTCGATTACGGTGATGATTTTCGATCTCGACCACTTCAAGTCGGTCAATGACACCTTCGGTCATGCCGCGGGCGACGACGTGCTCAAGGTGTTCGCGAACGCCGCGGTTGGAGCACTGCGCATCACCGATCTGCTCGGCCGTGTTGGCGGCGAGGAATTCGCAGCACTCCTGCCGTGTTCGATGGATGAAGCCCTGGTGGCTGCCGAGCGGGTTCGCGAGGCGTTCGAGCAATCGGGCGTGACGATCGACGATGTTCCGCTCGCCACCACCGTCAGCATCGGCGTCGCGGGCGGGCCTGCGAACACCGAACTCGACGTGCTCATGGCATCGGCCGACACTGCACTCTATCGCGCCAAGCGCGGCGGCCGTAACCGCGTCGAGGCCGTGCTCGAAGAGCCGCTGGTGCTTGACCACGCCCGCCGTGGCGGTATGAGCCAGACAGCGCGTCCGGAGAAAGAGGCGGTGCACGCTTTTGTCTCGGAAGCGCACGCCTGAGCGAATAATTCGCGGCTGACCCTAACGGTCTGTTTACCATGCAGCCCCTAGCATGGATGCATGATCGACCGCGCTCGCAACGATATCTCCGCTCTCGAAGCCGCCGCCACGTCGGCCCGCGCAGGCTTTGCCTGCATGTTCTCGACCTCCGATGAGTATGAGCGGGCGCTGATCGACGAGCGTCGCGCGCAAGGCCGTTATCAGCAGACGCGGGACTGGCAGCCTTTGCTGCTTCTGGGCGGGGTGTTCATCCTGTCCGGCATTCTGCTGGTCGCGCTGTAAGGCGCATCCCCCCGATTTTGACTTGATCCAGCGGTTGTCCGTCCGCTACAGCCTCCTGCAGCCACAGGGGAGAGCCGATGATTACCGAAGTCGTGCAGATCGACGTCAAGCCGGGTCAGGAAAAGGATTTCGAGCAGGCGGTTGAGATGGCGCAGACCATCTTCAAGCGCAGCAAGGGCTGGAAGAGCCTCGAAATCCATCGCTCGATCGAAAAGCCATCGCGCTACCGGCTGTTCATCAAGTGGGAGACGTTGGAAAACCACACCGTGGATTTCCGCGAGGGACCAAATTTCACCGAATGGCGCGCGCTGGTCGGGCCGCATTTCGCGGCCCCGCCGGAAGTCGAACATATGACGGCGGTGGGCAAGTACTGACGCGCCGTCTGGCGTTGCCGCTCACGCTTCGATGGCGTTCGGTCGATCCTCGCGCAGATAGACGAGGATCACCTTGACGACGGCCATCACCGGCAGCGCCAGGGCCAAGCCCCATACGCCGAACACCACGCCGAGCAGGATCTGGAACGCGAACAGCGTCGCCGGCGGGATATCGATCGCCTCGCGCTGGATGATCGGCGTGAGGATATAGCTTTCCAGCGCATGCACGCCGAACAGCAGCACGAACGCGCTGCCGACCGCGACCCAGCCTGATGAGATGCTCGCCAGCACGATGATGAGGCCGCCGAGCAGGGCGCCCACCGTCGGAATGAAGGTCAGCAGTCCGGCCTGGACACCGAGGATGAATGCGCCGGGAATGCCGATAACCAGCAGGCCGAGCCAGGTCACTACGAACACCACCGTCATTGTGATCATCTGCGCGATCAGCCAGCGCTCCAGCGTCGATCCGATGCGATCGATGACGGTCTCCATTTGCGAACGGATCGCCTTCGGAGACATGGCGACGAGGCCCTTGCGGTAGATTCCGGGCTGCGCGGCGAAGGCGAGCCCGAGAAACAGCACGATGAAGAAGTTTCCGACCGCGCCGACGGTACCGAGGATGAGCTTCAGCGTCTGGCTGACGATCGCACCGCCGCCTGATGCGAGGGCGCCGGCGCTCGGCAGGTTGTGCTGCATGTTGGGCAGGGTGGTCGTGCTTGCCGGCGTTGTGGTGGTGCGGGGCGTGTTCGCCGAAATGGTGTTGAGATCAAGATAGCTCGCATCGATGCCATGCGATTCCAGGAACGTCTTGAGATTCACGATCTGCGATTTGATCGTACCGCTCAGCGCGGTCGCCTGTTGGGCGATGGTAGAGCCGCCGAGCGTGAAGATACCGGCCATCATCGCCGCGAGCAGCAGGCAGATCAGGAGGAGGCGCGCCGCATGCGGCCCCGGCATCACCTTCTTGAGCTGGTTCGTCATCGCGGTCAGCGCCACGCCAAGCAGCACGCCGGAGAAGATCAGGAACAGGGTCGCGGCGAATTCCCAGGCGAAGACCAGGAGCGCGGCGAAGCTGACGGCCAGAATGCCGCCGACGGCGATGGCCCAGGCGAGATCCTGACGCTGGTTTTTCCGTTCGGTTGAAACGCTCACGGGCGATCCTTTTGAAGAACTGTTGCGATGCACTTTTTCTGAAAGGCCGCGGCGGATCAAGGGAGCCTGCAATACCTTTAGGTCGCTGTGCTCCCTTGGCGCCGGATAACAGCGAAAACGATTTTGGCTTGCGGCGTGACTTAAATTGTAATAATCGAAGTTACATGAAAAAGGACAGCCGTCTGTCCTCGGTCCTTCATGCGCTGCTGCACATGATCGGGCACGGGGAGCCGATGACATCGGAGAAACTAGCCGAGTGCATGGACACCAATCCGGTGGTCGTGCGCCGCACGATGGGCCTGTTGCGAAAGGCGGGGATCGTGACCTCGGCGCGAGGACACTCAGGCGGATGGCGAATCCGCGCCGATCTGGAAAGCGTCACGCTGCGCGATCTGCACCATGTCCTAGGCGAACCGGCGATCTTTGCGATCGGCAACCGCAATGAGACGCCGGAGTGTCTTGTCGAACAGGCCGTCAACGCGGCGTTGGGCGAGGCATTCAGGGAGACCGAAGCGTTGCTGCTTGAGCGGTTCGCCAACGTCACCCTTGCCGATCTGGTTGTCGACTTGGGACGCCGTCATGCGGCGTGGCGCAAAAGAAAGGGATGATCGTGCAGTACGATGTGGTCGTGATTGGCGGCAGCTATGCCGGGATGGCTGCCGCCTTGCAGTTGCTGCGTGCGCGGCGAAGCGTTCTGGTGATCGATGCGGGCAAACGGCGCAACCGTTTTGCTGCTCATTCGCACGGATTTCTCGGGCAGGATGGAGCAAGCCCCGCAGAGATCGCGCGCGCGGCGCGGGAGCAGCTTTATGCCTATCCGACGCTGACGTGGATCGAAAACACCGTCGAGGCGGCGGCGGGAGAGAAGGATTCTTTCACTGTGACGACCGCCGACGGCGCACGCCACGAAGGACGCAGGCTGCTGTTTGCCATCGGTGTCGGCGATAGGTTGCCGGAGATCGAAGGATTGGCAGACCGCTGGGGCAGAAGCGTCTTTCATTGTCCGTACTGCCATGGATACGAACTCGATCGCGGAGCCATCGGCGTGATCGCGACCGGCCCGATGTCGGTGCATCAGGCTCAGTTGATACCGGAGTGGGGGACGGTGACGTTTCTGACGAACGATGCGCTTACGCTCGATGAGGCGATGCGCGCCGACCTGATCGCGCGCGGCGTGACAATTGAAGAAACTCCAATCCAGCGTCTCGACGGCGAGGCGGACGTTGTGCTCGCCGACGGGCGTCGTCTTGCATTCGCGGGATTGTTCACGGCATCGCGGAATTCGCCGTCCACGCCGATTGCATCGTCACTCGGTTGTGCGTTGGCTGAAACGCCTTTTGGCAGCCAGATTGGTGCCGACAATATGAAGGAGACCAATGTTCCGGGCGCGTTTGCGTGCGGCGATGTTGCGCGGGTTCCTCACTCCGTGTCGCTCGCCGTTGCGGACGGCGCATGGGCAGGCGCCACCATCCACCGCTCGCTGGTGTTTTGATCAGGCTGAACCCGCAAGGTCGGGATGAAAGAAAAGGGCGCCCCGAGGGACGCCCTTTGTTTTTGATGACGATGCGGGCCAACGCCGCTGCCGCTTACAGCGAGTAGTAAAGCTCGAACTCGACCGGATGCGGGGTCATTTCGTAGCGCTCGACTTCGGTCATCTTCAGCTCGATGAAGCTATCGATGAAGTCGTCGTCGAACACGCCGCCGGCCTTAAGGAACGCGCGGTCCTTGTCGAGGCTTTCCAGCGCTTCGCGCAGCGAACCGCACACGGTCGGAATGGTCTTCAGCTCTTCCTTCGGCAGATCGTAGAGGTCCTTGTCCATCGCCGGACCCGGATCGATCTTGTTCTTGATGCCATCGAGGCCGGCCATCAGCATCGCAGCGAAGGCGAGGTAGGGGTTCGCCATCGGATCGGGGAAACGCACCTCGACGCGCTTGGCCTTCGGCGACGTCGTGTAGGGGATGCGGCAGGAGGCCGAACGGTTGCGTGCCGAATAGGCGAGCAGTACCGGCGCTTCATAACCCGGCACCAGACGCTTGTAGGAGTTGGTCGACGGGTTGGTGAAGGCGTTGATAGCCTTGGCGTGCTTGATGATGCCGCCGATGTAGTGGAGGCAGTTGTCCGACAGGTCAGCGTACTTGTTGCCGGCGAAGGTCGGCTTGCCGTCCTTCCAGATCGACTGATGCACGTGCATGCCCGAGCCGTTGTCGCCATAGACCGGCTTCGGCATGAAAGTGGCGGTCTTGCCGTAGATGTGCGCGACCTGATGGATGCAGTACTTGTAGATCTGCATCTGGTCGGCCATCAGCGTCAGGGTGTCGAACTTCATGCCGAGCTCGTGCTGGGCGGAAGCGACTTCATGGTGATGCTTTTCGACCTTCACGCCCATGCGCGCCATCGCGCCGAGCATTTCGGAACGCATGTCCTGGATCGAATCCTGCGGCGGCACCGGGAAGTAACCCGCCTTGGTGCGGATGCGGTGGCCGAGGTTGCCGCCTTCATACTCGGTGTCCGAGTTGGTCGGCAGTTCGGAGGAGTCGAGTTTGAAGCCGGTGTTGTACGGCGTGGTCTGGAATCGCACGTCGTCGAACACGAAGAACTCGGCTTCCGGGCCGACGAAAACGGTGTCGCCCACGCCCATCGACTTCACCATGGCTTCCGCCTTCTTGGCGATGCCGCGCGGGTCGCGGTTGTAGGGCTGGCCGGTCGACGGCTCGAGAATGTCGCAGGTGATGACCATGGTGGTCTCGGCGAAGAACGGATCGATCGTCGCGGTCACCGGGTCGGGCATCAGTGTCATGTCGGACTCGTTGATGGCCTTCCAGCCGGCAATCGAGGAACCGTCGAACATCGTACCTTCGGAGAAGATTTCTTCGTCGATCATCGAGACGTCGAAGGTGACGTGCTGCCACTTGCCGCGCGGATCGGTGAAACGCAGGTCGACGTACTTCACGTCGTTGTCCTTGATGGCCTTCAGGACGTCTTGGGCGGTCTTCATGTAAACCCCTTGTGCTACTTGGATGGGATGATTGTTGGGATGAGGTCGTCCGGCTGGATGCGGCAAGCGGAGCCGGGCGGGTGATGTTTGGTCAGATGGCGTCGACGCCGGACTCTCCGGTGCGGATGCGGATGGCCTCCTCGATGTTGGAGACGAAAATCTTGCCGTCGCCGATGCGCCCGGTCTGGGCGGCACGGCGGATGGCGTCGATAGCTTTGTCGACGAGGTCATCGCCGATCACGATCTCGATTTTGACCTTCGGCAGGAAGTCGACGATGTACTCCGCGCCCCGGTACAGTTCGGCGTGGCCCTTCTGCCGGCCGAAGCCCTTGGCCTCGGTCACGGTGATGCCTTGAAGGCCGACTTCCTGAAGGGCTTCCTTCACCTCATCGAGCTTGAAAGGCTTGATGATCGCCTCGATTTTTTTCACCTGCACGTCTCCGGCATTTCAGAACTCAAAGTGCCGGCGATGCGGCACGACCAGTTCGGGGCCGCTTGGCGGCCTCGTTCGCTGGCCCCTTAAAAGCAGAGTCCGTGCCAACTGGCGCGGCTCTCGATTGTATTGGATTATCAAACTGTTAATGTCGGGGGCGAGGACGTCGACAGGATTTCCGGCAAAGGCCGTGGCGTTAAAATATGCAACTGCACAGTTTTAAGGCAGACATCATGCCGCTGCTTTGGGCGGTGGTGCCTGCGAGACGGGCGGTATTGGGCGAGGGACGACCATGGAACTCCTGAGCGTAGCCGAAATGACCTGCGCCGACGCACTCGCGGTGAAGGCGGGCGTCGACAGTTTCACGCTGATGCAACGCGCGGGGCAGGCGGTGGCGGCCGCCGCGCAGATGCTCGCTCCCGCTGGCGACATCGTGGTGGTGGCCGGCCCCGGCAACAATGGCGGTGATGGTTTCATCGCGGCCACTGATCTCGCTGCGCGGGGGCGCAATGTTGCGGTTGTGTTGTTCGGCAAGCCGGACTCGCTGAAGGGCGATGCGGCGTGCGCCGCGAAGGAGTGGCACGGTCCGCTGCTGCCATTCGCGCCCCAATCGCTCGGCAAGCCTGCGCTCGTCATCGATGCGTTGTTCGGCGCGGGGCTTAATCGCGAAGTTAATGGTGATCCGCGCGTGATGATCGAGGCAATCAACGCCAGCGGCGCACTGGTCGTCGCGGTCGATCTGCCGAGCGGCATCAGCGGCGATAGCGGCGCGGTGATGGGCGTTGCGGTGAAGGCCACCCGCACCGTGACATTCTTCCGCAGAAAGCCCGGCCATCTGCTGCTGCCCGGCCGGCTGCATTGCGGCGAGGTAAAAGTCGCCGATATCGGCATTCCGCCGAGTGTATTGGACGTCATTCATCCGAAGACATTAGAGAACATTCCGGCGTGGTGGCGCGGCCATTTCCCCGTGCCCGGCGTCGCTGGTCATAAATACGGGCGTGGCCATGCGGTGGTGATGTCGGGCGGCATGTCGGAAACCGGCGCAGCGCGGCTCGCGGCGCGGGCGGCGTTGCGCGCGGGCGCAGGGCTCGTCACAGTTGCCTCGCCGCGCGATGCGCTGGCGGTGAATGCGGCCGAGCTGACCGCCGTGATGGTGCGCGAGATCGGCACGGCCGTCGATTTCGCGACATATCTTGAGGACAGCCGACTCAATGCCTGCGTTCTCGGTCCCGGAGCGGGCGTTGGTCTGCGCACGCGTGACATGGTGCTGACGGCGTTGTCGGGACCGCGCGGCGTCGTGCTCGATGCTGACGCGTTGACGAGTTTCGCTGACGAGCCGCAGACACTATTCGATGCCATCGCGTCGCAGCCTGGCGCGCAGGCCGTGCTGACGCCGCATGAAGGCGAGTTCGCGAGGCTGTTTTCATCCCTCGCTGACAAGGATCACGTGCTCTCGAAACTGGAGCGGGCGCGGCTTGCTGCACGCGAGTCGAATGCTGTGGTGCTCATCAAGGGTGCCGACACCGTGGTCGCCGCTCCCGACGGGCGGGCATCAATCGCGGAGAATGCGCCGCCCTGGCTTGCGACAGCAGGGGCAGGCGACGTGTTGTCGGGGATGATCGGCGGGATGCTGGCGCAGCGCGTGCCTGCATTCGAGGCGGCGTCCATCGCGGTGTGGATGCACGGCGAGGCCGCGCGCATGTTCGGTCCCGGCCTGATCGCAGAAGATCTCGCGGACGTGCTGCCGAATGTGTTTCGCGATCTCTATCGCCGGTTTGAGGTAAACCTTTAGCCGACCTCGTACCAGCCGAGTCGTCGCGGCGAATTCCACTTCGTGCCCATGCACTGCATCAGCCACTTGCCGGGAAACGCGGCGTTGAATGCGATGCGCTGGGTCTGGCCGGGATTGAACGCCAGCGTGTCGAGCCAGTAGGGCTTCCAGCCGTCGTCGAGACGGTCCAGCAGCCGGAAGTGATGGCCGTGCAGGTGGAACGTCGCGGCCGAGGCGCCAGGCGGATTGGTGATCGCAAGCACGACGGTGCGGTTGGCGGTGGTCCGAAAGACAGGCGGCAGCGTCGGATCGAACGCGATCGCGGGAAGCCATTGTCCGCGTTCGAGCGACAGATCAACGCGCTGCGCATTCTTCAGGTCGATCCGTGACGGCGGCGGTGGAGAGGCTACGGGCGGAGTAAGCGGCTTCGCACGCGAGGGCGCAGAAAAGGATGTGACGACATGGCTGATCGGCATCGGCTTGGTGCCGTCGTGCAGGAGAATGTCGTTACGCGTGCCAACCGGCTGTGTCGCATCAAGCAGGGCATCGACGCGGCTTCCGGGGGCGAGCACGATCTGGCCATCACGGGCCACGAACGACTCGGCCGGCTGACTGTCGACGGAGACGACGGTTATGGCGCAATCGACAAATTTCAGGGCGATGACGCTGCGTTGGCAACCGTTGACCAGCCGCAGCCGTACGCGCTCGTTGGGGCGTACGGTGATGTCATGGGTGATCCTGCGGTTGATCGTATAAAGCGAGGGCACGTTTCCGCTGTCGCGGCCCGCGACCTGCGCCACACCGTCCGCGCCAATCTTCCAGTCTTCGATCAGCAGCACGTCGTCACGGTCGGCGCCGAACGTCTCGCCGCCCTCGATCACCAGGACGCGCGGCAGGGCCGGGCGATCGTCGTCACCAGACAACAGTCTCGGATCGATCAGGAAAGTCCCGGGCTGGGAAGGCAGGTCATATGCGGCCGTGCCGCCATGGGGAGCGAGGGGTGGCTGCGCCAGCAGCGGTTCCATGCTGGCAGCTCCGTCGAGGCCATGGAAGGTCATGGCCACCGGCTGGACCGTGTCGTTTGTGAAGGCGATCCGGAGCGGGGGACTGCCTGAAAAGCGTGTGGCGGGAAGGCCGTCGCCCAGTTGCCAGACCGGCGTCGCCGTCCCTTCGGTGTGCAGATACAGCGATTGGGGAGCGAATCGCAGCGCGATAGGGCTTCCCGGCTTGCGGGCGGGCAGGGTTTGCGCCCGACCGGGCGCCACCAATGCAGGGCTGACCGCTGCCCCTGCGAGGGCTCCCAGAAAACGACGACGCGGATACGAAAACGATAACGGCCTCATGAGCGATGGGGACCACTTTCGGGGAGCTGAGTAAAGCCGTCGAGGCTGCGACGGATAGCGCTTTTTGCTCGATCCCGAGAGGAGAGGGATAATAGGCAGACGCTTTCAGCGCCAAAAGTTTTCTTCCGCCAAGATCGTCTTGGCGTTTTCGCTGTCGCTGGGACCGATTGGCGGTCTCTTCCTCCGCACGGGCGTTTGCTTGACAGGCAGGCGTCGAGCACATGAGCTACGGTTTATCGCGAACTGGAATGTATTGATGGCGTTCACCTGGAATTGGTTCGGTCTGTCGAGGCCAAATTGCCCCCAGCCTTTGGAGGTTGTTCAGGAACGCAGTCAGTGGGAGAAATTCCTTACTTCGCCCAAATATCTGGAAGCCGTCGGCCACGATGCAAATGTCGTCAGACAGCATTGCCGTGAAAAAGAGTGGACCTTCACCGGCTATTCGAAACCGGCAGAGCGAAAGGTCGAGTTCAGCGTCGATCTGAACTGGGGAGGGCAAGGTGAGGAGGGAAGTTACGCTCCTAATCTGAGAGAACAGCTCGCCTGTCCGAAAACCCGACTGAATAACCGCCAGAGGCTTATCGCAGCTCTCATTCAGGATCAGGTTTATAGAGCTAAGCGATTGATCGATATATATTTTATGGAAGAAATCACGCCGATTTACAATTGGGCCCGAAGTAGCCTCAAGAACGTCAACTCGATCGTCGGCAGCGAATATCTCGGTCCTGAGTTTGGGCCCGGCGAGTTCGTGAAGGGTGTGCATCACGAGGACGTCCACAATCTGAGCTATCGCGACGCGTCGTTCGATCTGATCGTGAGCAACGATGTGTTCGAACACATCCCCTCGCCACCACTGGCGTTCAAGGAATGCCACAGGGTTCTGAGGACCGGCGGCGAGATGATCATGACGACGCCGTTTTTCTGGAAAAACGACCAGAGCATTTGTCGCGCTGCCATCGGGGAAAACGGCATCCAGCACCATCTTCCGGCTGTTTATCACGGCAATCCCATGTCAGCGGAGGGGTCGCTCGTTTTCTATGATTTTGGGTGGGACATTCTCGAAATGGCGACCTCGGCCGGTTTTTCGCGGAGCGTTGTTGAGTTCCACCATGCTCCGGCTTTCGGCCATCTCACGGTGCAGCCGGTTTTTCGCTTCAGCAAATAGCACCCGAACCGCAGGTTCCAGGCCGGAGCCGAGTGGGCGAGGCGGGTGGAAATCCCGGCCGTCCCGGCCGCTGAGCGGGCCGTCCGGCTGCGACGGACGGTGCTTTTTTTCTTGCCGCGATTGGCCGGCACCATGTTATAAGCCCGCCGCTCGCGGCTGTGCCGGGACACTAAACGATGTGTGCTGCGCGCTCGTGGCGGAACTGGTAGACGCGCTGGGTTTAGGTTCCAGTGTCGAAAGATGTGGGGGTTCGAGTCCCTCCGAGCGCACCACCATTATTCGCGCCCCCGGTTTCGGCAAAGACGTTCACGCCCGCCATGACTGGACTTGGCAGCTGAGAGACGCGGTACTGAGGTATTTGGACTTTCCACGATGCGGCCTCGCGCGGCATCCCAACAACGACAACAGCCGATATTGGATCGGCAAGCCGGAAGAAGATTGACGCTATGCAGGTGAATGAAACCCTTTCCGAGGGACTTAAGCACGAATTCCAGATCAGCATTCCGGCCGCGGAAATCGATGCCAAGGTGAACGAGCGCCTCATTGGCATGAAGGACAAGGTCCGCATCAACGGCTTCCGCCCCGGCAAGGTGCCGGTCGCGCATCTCAAGAAGGTTTACGGCAAGTCGGTTGCGGCCGAGACCCTCGAGGAGACGATCCGCGAGACCAACCAGAAGATCTTCACCGATCGTGGCTTCCGCCTCGCCAACGAGGCCAAGGTGACGATGCCGACCGATCAGGCCGAGATCGAGGGCATTCTCGATGGCAAAAAGGACCTGAACTACTCGGTCGCCATTGAAGTAGTCCCGCCGATCACGCTGGCCGATTTCAAGACCTTCAAGGTTGAGAAGCACGTTGCCGAAGTCACCGACGCCGATCTCGACGAGGCACTCAAGCGCGTCGCCGACCAGAGCCGCCCGTATGCGGCCAAGGCGGAAGGCGCAAAGGCTGAGAAGGATGACCGCGTCACCGTGTCCTTCAAGGGAACCATCGACGGCGTGGCATTCGATGGCGGCACCGGCAGCGATATTCCTGTCGTGCTCGGCTCCAACACCTTCATTCCGGGATTTGAGGATCAGCTCGCCGGCATCGGCACTGGCGAAACCCGCACCCTGAAGGTGCAGTTCCCCAAGAACTATGGTGCGGCAAATCTTGCTGGCAAGGATGCCGAGTTCGAGACCACTGCGACGCTGATCGAGTCCCCGCAGGAAGCCAAGATCGACGACGAATTCGCCAAGACCCTCGGTCTGGAGTCGCTCGACAAGCTCAAGGAAGCGATGCGCGAGCGCCTGACGCAGGAGTTCGCCGGTGCGACGCGCCAGCGGCTGAAGCGCGAACTGCTCGATCGTCTCGACGAAACCCACAAGTTCGATCCGCCGGAATCGCTCGTCAACGACGAGTTCGAGCTGATGTGGAACTCGATCAAGTCGGAAATGGATTCCTCCGGCAAGACGTTTGCTGATGAGGACACCACCGAGGAGAAGGCGAAGGAAGATTATCGCAAGATCGCCGACCGCCGCGTGCGGCTTGGCCTCGTGCTCTCCGAGATCGGCGACAAGAACAAGATCACTGTCACCGACGACGAGGTGAGCCGCGCCGTGATCGATCGCGCCCGCCAGATGCCGGGTCGGGAGAAGGAAGTCTGGGATTACTATCGCAGCAATCCGGGCGCCGTCGCGCAGCTCCGCGCGCCGATCTTCGAGGACAAGGTCGTCGATTTCATCCTCGAGCTTGCGCAGGTCACCGAGAAGAAGGTGTCCCGCGAGGAACTGCTCAAGGAAGAAGACGACAAGACCGCTGCCTGATCGCGCGTCTTTTGAAGGCAATTCCGGATCGCCCCCGCGCAAGTGGGGGCGATCCCATTTTATGGACCCCGATCCGGCTCTTTTGTTAACCTCACTCCCGGTGAGTGCTTCGTTTCGCCCGCCGAATCGGCTTGAACATCCCTTGCCGGAGAGCAATCCTCGCTTATCTTGGCCGGGACGGGCGCTGAGCCCTTTCACGAATTTCCCGAAAACCTTCAGGTGACGAATGCGCGATCCGGTTGAAACCTACATGAACCTTGTGCCGATGGTGGTCGAGCAGACCAATCGCGGCGAGCGGGCCTACGACATCTTCTCGCGCCTTCTGAAGGAGCGCATCATTTTCCTGACCGGGCCGGTCGAGGACGGCATGGCGACCCTTGTCGTCGCCCAGCTTCTGTTCCTCGAAGCCGAGAACCCGAAGAAGGAAATCTCAATGTACATCAATTCGCCGGGCGGCGTGGTGACGTCGGGCCTTGCGATCTACGACACCATGCAATTTATCCGTCCGCCGGTCTCGACGCTCTGCACCGGGCAGGCGGCCTCGATGGGCTCGCTGCTGCTCGCCGCTGGCGAGAAGGACATGCGCTTCTCGTTGCCGAATTCGCGCATCATGGTTCACCAGCCGTCGGGCGGTTTCCAGGGGCAGGCGACCGACATCATGCTTCACGCGCAGGAAATCCTGAATCTGAAGAAGCGGTTGAACGAGATTTACGTCAAGCACACCGGGCAGGATTACAAGACGATCGAGGATGCGCTGGAACGCGACAACTTCCTCACCGCCGACAAGGCCCGCGATTTCGGCATCGTCGACAAGGTAATCGACAGGCGGCCGGAAGATCCGGTGGCCAAGGCTGCTTGATAAAGGGCTAGTTGATAGGGGCTCCTTGAGGCGATTCTGCCTCTCATTTGCAACCGGGGCGGTAGCCCCGTTTCCAAATGGCGGGTGTTCCAGATTTCTCGTGTCATTCCCGCAACGCCGGGGTGAAATCACGGTTTGATGGTCGTGAAATCGCGACAAATCAGGCTAGACTCGGGAAATCACCCTTCCGGGGGTTAGTGAATTCTTGATCCTCGGATGTCAGCATGGTTCGCTGGCAGGGTTGAGTCAGGTTCGGATCAGGATTCGGTGAGGGTCACGATTCGGGCATATCTCGAATGCAACGTCTTTCTGGTACGGGTTTTGCTCCTATCTCCAGTCGAGGGCGGGGCAGCCGGACGGAAAGCGGAAGACGGAGACAGGAATGAGCAAGGTCGGTACAGGCGACTCGAAGAACACTCTCTATTGCTCATTCTGCGGAAAGAGCCAGCACGAGGTCCGCAAGCTGATCGCGGGCCCGACCGTGTTTATCTGCGATGAGTGCGTCGAACTGTGCATGGATATCATCCGTGAGGAGAACAAGTCCTCACTCGTGAAGTCGCGTGACGGAATCCCGACGCCGAAGGAAATCTGCAAGGTGCTCGACGACTACGTCATCGGGCAGAACCATGCGAAGAAGGTGCTCTCGGTCGCGGTGCACAACCACTACAAGCGGCTGAACCATCAGACCAAGCACAACGATGTCGAACTCGCGAAGTCGAACATTCTCCTGATCGGCCCCACGGGCTCGGGCAAGACGCTGCTCGCGCAGACGCTCGCCCGTATCCTCGACGTGCCGTTCACGATGGCGGATGCTACGACGCTGACCGAAGCCGGCTATGTCGGTGAGGATGTCGAGAATATCATCCTGAAGCTGTTGCAGGCCGCCGACTACAACGTCGAGCGCGCGCAGCGCGGCATCGTCTACATCGACGAAATCGACAAGATCTCGCGCAAGTCCGATAATCCCTCGATCACCCGCGATGTGTCGGGCGAGGGTGTGCAGCAGGCGCTGCTGAAGATTATGGAAGGCACGGTCGCCAGCGTCCCTCCGCAAGGCGGAAGAAAGCATCCGCAGCAGGAGTTCCTGCAGGTGGATACGACCAACATCCTCTTCATCTGCGGCGGTGCGTTCTCCGGACTCGAGAAGATCATCTCCTCGCGCGGGCGCACCACCTCGATCGGGTTCGCGGCCAGCGTGCTCGCGCCAGAGGATCGCCGTACCGGTGAAATCTTCCGTGAGGTCGAGCCTGAGGATCTGTTGAAGTACGGTCTCATCCCCGAGTTCGTCGGCCGTCTGCCCGTCGTGGCGACGCTGGAGGATCTCGACGAGGCCTCGCTCAAGAAGATTCTGGTCGAGCCGAAGAACGCGCTGGTGAAACAATACCAGCGTCTGTTCGAGATGGAGAACATCGAGCTGACCTTCGCCGATGAGGCTTTGGGCGCAGTCGCGCGCAAGGCGATCGAGCGCAAGACCGGTGCGCGCGGGTTGCGCTCCATTCTGGAGAGCATTCTGCTCGAGACGATGTTCGATCTGCCGGGTCTCGAAGGCGTCGAGGAGGTCGTGATCTCGCGCGAAGTGGTGGAGGCGACCGCGCGGCCGCTCTACATCTACGCCGATCGTACCGATCGGGCAGGCGAGAACAGCGCAAGCGCGTAAGTTTCGTCTCTGGAACCCATCTATTCAGGCGGCCGCCGGTTTTCCGGCGGCCGTTTTTGATTCGTGCGGAGCGCAAAAACACCTTCTGTTATCGGTGTTTGTCAGCCGCTTGACACCCCTATGGGGGATAGCCACCTAATGGTTTGCGGCGAGGTCTGTCGAATGGCAGATTCGCCGTAAACAATGCCCGGAAGGAAAGGCCGCCATGCGCGGATGGCTCATTCGAGCCCTTGGCTTTCCGGCACCTCTGCACCTTGTTGCGGTTGCATCGCTCGATGGACTGCGCGCAAGGGGGCGCAATGAAAAGGAAGTAAGGGCATGACTGCCTCGACCAAGCCTCGTCCGACCATCGTCGCCGGTGAAAGCCACCAGTATCCGGTTTTGCCGCTGCGCGACATCGTTGTCTTCCCGCACATGATCGTGCCGCTCTTTGTCGGCCGCGAGAAATCCATTCGCGCGCTCGAAGACGTGATGAAGAACGACGCGCTGATTTTGCTGGCGACGCAGAAGAATGCCTCCGATGACGATCCGGCGGCGGATTCGATCTATGAGATCGGCACGCTTGCAAGCGTGCTGCAGCTTCTCAAGCTGCCCGATGGCACCGTGAAGGTGCTGGTCGAGGGATTGGATCGCGCGCGCGTCACCAAATACACCGACCGTACCGATTATTACGAAGCGGAAGCCGTCGCGCTTGCCGACACCGATGCTACGAGCGTCGAGGCGGAAGCGCTTGGCCGTTCGGTCGTGTCCGATTTCGAAAGCTATGTGAAGCTGAACAAGAAGATTTCCGCCGAGGTGGTGGGCGTCGTTCAGCAGATCACTGATTTCGCCAAACTCGCCGACACGGTCGCCTCGCATCTCGCGGTGAAGATCGCGGACCGGCAGGACATTCTGGAAACGTTGTCCGTCTCGCAGCGCCTGGAGAAGGTGCTCGGCCTGATGGAGAGCGAAATCTCGGTGCTGCAGGTCGAGAAGAAGATCCGCTCGCGCGTCAAGCGCCAGATGGAGAAGACCCAGCGCGAGTACTACCTGAACGAGCAGATGAAGGCGATCCAGAAGGAGCTCGGCGACGACGAAGGTCGCGACGAGCTGGCCGATCTGGAAGAGAAGATCGCCAAGACCAAGCTCTCGAAGGAAGCTCGCGAGAAGGCGCAGCACGAACTGAAGAAGCTGCGGCAGATGTCTCCGATGTCCGCCGAAGCAACCGTCGTGCGCAACTATCTCGACTGGCTGCTGTCGATTCCGTGGGGCAAGAAGTCCAAGGTCAAGAAAGACCTCGGTGCCGCGCAGGAAGTTCTCGACACCGATCATTACGGACTTGAGAAGGTCAAGGACCGCATCGTCGAGTATCTCGCCGTGCAGTCGCGCGCCAACAAGTTGACCGGCCCGATCCTGTGCCTCGTCGGCCCTCCGGGCGTCGGCAAGACCTCGCTCGGTAAGTCGATCGCGAAAGCGACCGGCCGTGAGTTCGTGCGCGTGTCGCTCGGCGGCGTGCGGGACGAAGCGGAAATCCGCGGTCACCGCCGTACCTATATCGGCTCGATGCCCGGCAAGATCATCCAGTCGATGCGGAAGGCGAAGACTTCGAACCCGCTGTTCCTGCTCGACGAGATCGACAAGATGGGCGCAGACTTCCGCGGCGATCCGTCATCGGCTTTGCTTGAGGTGCTCGACCCCGAGCAGAACGGTACGTTCAACGACCACTATCTCGAGGTTGATTACGATCTGTCCAACGTGATGTTCATCACGACCGCGAATACGCTGAATATTCCCGGCCCGCTGATGGACCGCATGGAGGTGATCCGCATCGCCGGTTACACCGAGAACGAGAAGGTCGAGATCGCCCGCAAGCATCTCATCCCGACTGCGATCTCCAAGCATGGCCTGTCGTCGAAGGAGTTCTCCATCGATGACGAGGCGCTGCTGCTCGTGATCCGCCGCTACACCCGCGAGGCGGGTGTGCGTAACCTTGAGCGCGAGCTGTCCACGCTGGCACGCAAGGCGGTCAAGGAACTGACGATCTCGAAGAAGACCACCGTCAAGGTGACGGCTGCGGTCGTCGAGGAAATGCTCGGCGTTCCGAAGTTCCGTTACGGCGAGATCGAAAGCGAGGATCAGGTTGGTGTCGTCACAGGCCTTGCCTGGACGGATGTCGGCGGCGAGCTGCTCACCATCGAAAGCGTCATGATGCCCGGCAAGGGCCGCATGACCGTGACCGGCAACCTGCGCGACGTGATGAAGGAATCGATCTCGGCGGCGGCGTCTTACGTTCGTTCGCGCGCGATCAATTTCGGCATCGAGCCGCCGCTGTTCGAGAAGCGGGACATCCACGTCCACGTGCCCGAGGGCGCGACGCCGAAGGACGGTCCGTCCGCAGGCGTGGCGATGGTGACGTCCATCGTCTCGGTGCTGACCGGCATTCCGATCCGGCACGATGTCGCCATGACCGGCGAGATCACGCTGCGCGGGCGGGTGCTCCCCATCGGTGGCCTGAAGGAGAAGCTGCTCGCGGCGGGCCGCGGCGGCATCAAGACGGTCTTCATTCCGGAAGACAACGCCAAGGATCTCACCGAGATTTCCGATGCCATCAAGGGCGGCATGGAGATCATTCCGGTGAGCCGGATGGACGAAGTGCTGGCCAAGGCGCTGGTACGGGCGCCGACCCCGATCGTCTGGGAGGAGGATACCGCGGTACCGCCTCCACAGGACGCGGCTGACGAACCCGGCGGCCTCCGGGCCCACTGAGCGAACACAACGACAAACGGCGCCCCAAAGGGCGCCGTTTTTGTTGGAAGCGTTGCTTTATTCGTCGGAATATGAGACGCCTCTGCGCGATTGAGGGCGGTTAGCTCAGCTGGTTAGAGCATCTCGTTTACACCGAGAGGGTCGGGAGTTCGAATCTCTCACCGCCTACCATCGACATCGCGACGTTATTAAACCGATTTTTTGCGCGTTCGCCGAACATCGTACTCCTGCCATGTCGAATGGTCAGGATTGGGATAGTTGGCAAGCCGGTTTTGATCGAGGTCCAAGGGCGTGCCGAACGATAGCCGGTCAACAGCCAATCGGCCTGTGTCGATTTCAGTCGCTGTGATGACGCACAATGAGACGCAGGAGTTCAAGTGGCTGATGAGAGCGCTTGAACCGGTCCGCTCGATCATCGATGAAATTGTCGTTGTCGATGATTTTTCCGACGATGATTTTGTCGAGGCGATCAGGTCGTTCGAGAAGGACTGGCCGATCAAATTCTTTCAGCGTCGCCTCAACAAGAACTTTGCCGCGCAGCGCAACTTTGCAATGGCCCAGTGCCAGGGGCGCCTGATCCTATTTCCGGACGCCGACGAACTTCCCAGCAAGCGGACATTGATGGGATTGCCGAAGCTGCTCGAATGGATGGAAAGCCACGAGATCGATGCGTGCTATCTGCCGCGGCTGAATGTCGTGGTGCCCGGTGGCAATCTGACCGATCCGTCCTTGATTGCAGACGACAATATTCAGTTCTCGAACTGGGAAGATCAGATCCGGATTTTACGCAATCTTCCGCACCTCAGGTTTGTCAGGCGCGTGGATGAGCTGCTGGCCGGCATCAAAAGGGCGTACAAATTTCCGCACACGAAGGATTTTGCGCTTTTACATGTCAAGACTTCGGAGCGGATCGAACGACAGAAGCGCTTTTATCGCTCCATCCACTTGGCTGCTACTCTTAGCAAGCATTGGAATTCGATCGCGAAGCGGACCTTTCGGATCGATCGTCAGAAAATCATCGAAGCAGATCCGCCAATCTGATCGATCGTGCGTTAAAGGCTGATGATCGAGGCGGCGACGATCGCCGCCATCGCCAGCGGGATGCCGATTACAGTAATCGCGGTGACCGTCAGAGCGGCCTGGAAGGACGGTTTCATCCTCTTCATTCCTTCTTATTTGCGCCAAGATTTAGCCGTGATTTGCGGCGGCGCAAGAAAGTCCGTTCGTCAAGCTAACCGGATGACGAGAGGCAAGTTCGCAATTGCGCGTGCGAATTTAACGTCCGATTCACGCTATCGTGTCGGAACGCCGGAGCGGCGGCGACGCGTAAATTGCACGGCGTCATGGACACGAATCGCGCATCCTCGCCACAGCGGCGGCAAGCCGATCTTTCGGTGTCATAGAGTCGCGCCTCGGCGGACTGGTGACGCTGAGCCGTTTGCCTCAAGTTTTCGAATAATGATTCTTGACGTGATTTCCGGCGGGCGGGGACGTGGTTTTCAAAACAAAAACGACTTTTAAAATAAAAACAGCGATTGCCTGTTTCACAGTTTCGGCTTTCTCCTCCATGGGCGTGCAGGCAGCGGACATGCGCGGTGCCCCTGCGGGTACAAATCTAGCATTGTGGAATTGGACCGGGTTCTATCTCGGTGCGCATGTCGGCGCGGGACACGGCTCCTCGAAGGTAAGCAATCCGTACGGTCCGTCGATCTACGGCGATACGATCCGGCTGCCGAGCGGATTTGCGGGCCTGCAAGCAGGCTACAACTGGCAGGGTGCGGGCTCGCGCTGGGTGTTCGGCGCAGAAGCCGATATCTCGGCAATGGATTCCGACGGCACCAACACCTGCCTTGCTTATTCCGGTCAGTTCGTCTCCGCGAACTGCCGCGCACGCCAGCAGGCGATGGGCAGCCTCACCGGGCGCATTGGCCACACAATTACGCCGGACGGGCGCACGCTCGCCTACGTCAAGGGCGGTGCCGCGTTCATGAGAGGCGATCTGTCGATCACGACCAACGCCCCCGATTATATCGCGCAGCCATCGAGCGAGAGGCGGGATACGCGCTGGGGCTGGACGTTGGGCGCTGGTGTGGAGCATGCTCTGACACAGGCGTGGTCGGTGAAGGCCGAATATGCCTATGCGAATTTCGGCCATCGGGATGTGATGGCGCCGGGCGGTGGATTCCTGATGACGCCGTTTGATCCGGCCTCGCTCGTGAATACAACGGGAGCGTCGACCCGTGCGAGCCTGGACACCCACCTGGTCAAGCTCGGGCTGAACTATCATTTCGGACGCAACGCGGGGGCGGGCGAGGGGCTGGTTTTTTCCGCGCCGGTGCAGACGCGGCCCGCCGGATGGCACCTCGAGGTCGGCACGCGCTACTGGTACAGCCATGGCCGCTATCAGAACGACCTCGCCATGAATACGAACATGGCGCAGCAGAACCATCTGATCTCGCGTCTGACCTATGAGACCACGGGCCATTCCGGCGAAATCTTCTGGCGGGCGGATGGCCCCCGCCGAGTTTTCTTGAAGGGCTTTGCCGGCGGTGGAGAGCTGACCTCAGGTCACATGAACGATGAGGACTGGTTTCCGACGGACCCGGGCCGCGGGATGGCCTACTCGAATACGACTCACAGCAAGGTCACCGGCAAAATCGGCTATGTGACGTTCGATGCGGGCGTCGATCTGTTCGGCGATGCCGCCAACAAGATCGGCGTGTTCGTTGGCTACAATTTCTATCGCGACCGCAAGAACTCTTTCGGCTGCGCACAGATTGCATTGCCGGGAGACCCCCGCTCGGTTTGCGGAACACCGATCCCTCCGAGCGTGATTGCGATCTCGCAATACGAGGATTGGCAGTCGTTGCGTCTCGGCGTGAACGGCACATTGTCGGTCGCGCCGGGCCTGAAGCTCAACCTTGATGCTGCGTATCTGCCGTATGCGCATGTTTCGGCAGTCGATATCCATCATCAACGCACCGAAATGCCTTCGCCGAATTCTCCGGCATGGGGCGCGGGGCAGGGTGTGCAGCTCGAGGCGATCCTTGGCTACGATATCACGCCGCGATGGAATATCGGCGTGGGCGGGCGCTATTGGGCGATGTGGTCGAGCAAGATATTGACTGCTGGGTTTGGCAACGCGACGCCGACCGAAGCACTGCCGATCCGCGTGGAGCGCTACGGCACCTTCCTGCAGGCGTCGTACAAGTTCGGCGCGCTGTAGCCTCGGGATTTCACAGCCTCTAAGCCCGCTCTTCCCAGATCGCGGCGAGGTGCACGATGGTGCGGACCGCCGCCTCCATGTCCTGCACACTCACCCATTCGAGCCGCGAATGGAATGCGTGCTCGCCGGCGAAGATGTTGGGGCAGGGCAGGCCCATGAAGGACAGGCGCGAGCCGTCGGTGCCGCCGCGGATGCTGCCGCGCTCCGGCTTGAGGCCGGCGCGGCGGATCGCCTCCACGGCGTAATCCACGATCTCCGGCTGCCGGTCCACGATCTCCTTCATGTTGCGATACTGCTCGCGGATCTCGATGCGACAAGTTGAGCGCGGAAAGTCCTTCATGACCTCGGCGACGGTGTGCTCCAGCAGCGCCTCCTTCTTCTTCAGGCCTGCCTCGGTGAAGTCGCGCACGATGTAGTGCAGCGTCGTCTCCTCAAGCGCGCCGGTGATGCCGACCGGGTGAAGAAAGCCCTCGCGGCCCTCGGTCGTCTCCGGCGTCAGCGTATCCTTCGGGAGGGCATCAATGATGCGCGCGGCGATCTTGATCGCGTGCTCCATCTTGCCCTTCGCCATGCCGGGATGGGCGCTGACACCCTGAATGCGAATCGTCGCGGCATCGGCGGAAAAGCTCTCATCCTCGATCGAGCCCGCGCTTTCACCGTCGATGGTGTAGGCCACGTCGGCGCCGAGCTTCCTCAGATCGATTTTGTCGACGCCTCGGCCGATTTCCTCGTCGGGTGTGAACAGGATCTTGATTGTGCCGTGCTTGATCTGCGGATTGGCGAGCAGAACCTGCACCGCGTCCATGATCTCAGCGACGCCGGCCTTATTGTCGGCCCCGAGCAGTGTGGTGCCGTCGGTGGTGACAATGTCGTGGCCGATCTGATTGGCGAGGGCGGGGTGCTCGCTGAAGCGGATCACCTGCGAGGAATCCGCCGGCAGTACGATGTCGCCGCCCTGGTAGTTCTTGACGATCTGCGGCTTCACGTCCTTGCCGCTGCAATCGGGCGAGGTATCCATGTGCGAGCAGAAGCACACCACGGGCACCTTTTTCCCGGTGTTTGCCGGCAGCGTCGCGTAGACATAGCCGTGCTCGTCGAGATGAGCGTCGGCAAGGCCGAGGTCGCGCAATTCCTGCGCAAGCACGCGGCCCAGATCCTTCTGCTTTTCGGTGGATGGCGTCGTCGGCGATTCCGGATCGGACTGCGTGTCGATGCGCACATAGCGCAGGAAGCGTTCGAGAACGGTGTGGGAGAATGTCGTGACGGTCATGGGTGCCGGATCTCTGAACTCAAAGGCACGGCATTCGATCCGCGCGTATCGATGATATCCATCTTGAGAAGAAGCGGGGCGGGGTCAAGGCGGCGTGCTGCGTGTTTTCACGCTGGCAGCTCGTTGCACGCCTCCGTGACGTGCCCACAAAGAAAAACGCCACCCCGAAACCGCATCAGCGGCTTCGGGATGGCGTTCGGCGAAAAAGCGTAAGAGCGCTTAGACGGCTTCCTTCAGTTCCTTGGCAGCGCGGAAGGCGACCTTCTTGCTAGCCTTGATGTGGATGGCTTCGCCAGTGGCCGGGTTGCGGCCCATGCGGGCAGCGCGCTTGCGGACCTGGAGAATGCCGAGGCCGACGATGCGGATGCGCTCGCCCTTCTTGAGGTGCTTGGTGATCTTGGTGACCATGTCGGTGAGAATCGCTTCAGCGGTCTTCTTCGACAGTTCGTGTTCTTCCGCGAGAGCGGCGGCAAGGTGCTTGAGCGTCACGGTAGCTGGGGTAGCTGCTTTCTTCGCCATAATGACCCTCCTGGTGGTACTTTGGCTTTAGGAACTGACTATCCTGCAAGGGTTAGTTGATTCGACGGTGATCTGACCATGATGTTCGCCCCGTAAACAGGGTCTTTTTTGCATCAATGGTGGAAAAAGCTCCGTTGGAGAGGGACATTTGTAATGTCCTTGACTTGCATTGTGCGCTCCTTTAAGTCCCGCCCACTTGCGGATCGATCCAATCGGCCCGCTGCGGGAGTAGCTCAGTTGGTTAGAGTGCCGGCCTGTCACGCCGGAGGTCGCGGGTTCGAGCCCCGTCTCTCGCGCCACCTTTTCAAGGGACTTGGCAAAGTCTGAAAAGGGGCATGATCCCAGAGAGTTCTGGGGCCTTTCATAGATCAAGCAATTCCTGGCTTTGCGGTGCGGCATATTTGTTCCCGCGAGGGGAACCGATACCGCCGTGCCACGTTATGCATGTGGTATTTCTGCCATTGATTCCCTCATCGGGATGACCACCGAAACCAAAGTCAGGAAACAAGCATGAAGATGATGAAGTATCTTGCCCCCGCGATCTTTGCGTCGTTTTTCGCCATTGCGCCGGCCTCGGCTATGCCGGGCGCCTCAACGACGGGACTGGACAGGGCAGATGCCGCATCCATCGTGCAGGTGCAGTATCATGGCCACGGACACCGCCACGGTGCGCATCGTCCGGCCTACCGGCCCGGCGGTCGCTATTCGTCGGCTCCGCGTGGCTATCGCCGCTACGGCGCGCGCCCTCATGACTGGCGCGCCCGGCGCTGCGTGATGGTCGGACCGGTCTGGTTCTGCCCATAAGCTGAACTGAGAGAACCCCGGCCTTGCGCCGGGGTTTTTGATTCCGGCACCGGATTCGGGTCACCCGGAGAGAGTGAGAGAATGGCGAAGGTGCATAGCCGCTAGCACCTTATGGTTATCGCGAAGGGGCGGGATTCAAGGCTATACCCGCAGCGAAAACATTTCCGACCCCGCTTTCCGATTGCAGGAATCCATATGACCCAGTCCCGTCCCGGCACCAATCGCAAGTACCGCCTCGCCATCATTCCCGGTGACGGCATCGGCAAGGAGGTCGTCCCGGAAGGTGTACGAGTGCTGGAGGCGGCGGCGAAGAAGTTCGGCTTCGAACTGCAGCTCGACGACTTCGATTTTGCCTCCTGCGACTACTACCAGAAGCACGGCCGAATGATGCCGGAAGACTGGAAGGAGCAGGTCATCCACCACGACGCGATCTTCTTCGGCGCGGTCGGCATGCCCGCTATCGTGCCTGACCACGTTTCTCTGTGGGGCTCGCTCATCAAGTTCCGCCGCGAATTCGATCAGTACGCCAATGTCCGTCCGGTGCGCCTGATGCCGGGCGTGAAATCGCCGCTGGTGGGCCGCAAGCCGGGCGATATCGATTTCTTCGTGGTGCGCGAGAATACCGAGGGCGAGTATTCGTCCATCGGTGGGCGGATGTATCCTGGCACCGATCGTGAGATCGTCACCCAGCAAACGGTGATGTCGCGGACCGGCGTCGACCGCATTTTGAAATACGCCTTCGAACTCGCCCAGAAGAGCCCGAAGAAGCACCTGACCTCGGCGACCAAGTCCAACGGCATTTCGATCACGATGCCGTATTGGGACGAGCGGGTGAAAGCGATGGCAAAATCCTATCCCGACGTGAAATGGGACCAATATCACATCGATATCCTGGCGGCCCATTTCGTGCTGAACCCGGACCGCTTCAACGTGGTGGTCGCCTCGAACCTGTTCGGCGACATTCTCTCCGATCTCGGCCCGGCCTGCACCGGCACCATCGGTATTGCGCCCTCGGGCAGCCTCAATCCGGAACGCAAGTTTCCGTCACTGTTCGAGCCGGTTCATGGCTCCGCGCCCGACATCGCGGGGCAGGGCGTGGCAAATCCGATCGCACAGATCTGGTCGGCAGCCCTGATGCTCGACCATCTCGGTGAGGCGGAGGCTTCCAAGGCCGTGATTGCGGCGATCGAGCGGGTGCTTTCAGAGGAAAAGCTGCGCACCCGTGACCTTGGCGGCCACGCCAATACGGAAGCCTGTGGCAAGGCTGTTGCGGCGACGCTTGGCTGAGCCGCCGGCCTTCGGGGAAACATGAAATCGGCTTCCTCTTTAGAGCCGATTTCCGGTGTGAGTAGCTCATCTGGTAGGCGGTATGCCTGTCTTGCCCTTACGGATGGGCTGCGCTATTCCCCCTTCGAATTATTCCAATGTCCGCGAATCCGTGGACATTGATCGCCACAGCCGAGGGTCTCCGATGGGCGGAATCTTGCAGAACTATCTGCCACTTGTGGTGTTTATTGGAGTAGCGGCCATCATCGGTCTGGCGCTGCTGGTTGCGCCGTTTCTGGTCGCCTATCAGCAGCCCGATCCGGAAAAGCTGTCGGCCTACGAATGCGGCTTCAACGCTTTCGACGACGCCCGCATGAAATTCGACGTCCGCTTCTATCTGGTGGCGATTCTCTTCATCATCTTCGATCTGGAGGTCGCCTTCCTGTTCCCGTGGGCGGTGGCGTTCGGCAAGCTCGGCGCGGTCGGGTTCTGGTCGATGATGGTGTTCCTCGGCGTCCTGACCATCGGGTTCGCCTATGAGTGGAAGAAGGGTGCGCTTGAATGGGATTGAACCCAACCCCTGTCTCGACGTCCGGCTCGCCGCAGGTTTCAAGACCGGCGATGGGCGTGCTCGATCCGCGCACCGGCCAGCCGGTCGGCGCGGATGACCGTTATTTTCTCGAGATCAACCACGAGTTGTCCGACAAGGGCTTCTTCGTCGCCGCCGCCGACGATCTCATTACCTGGGCGCGCACCGGCTCGCTGATGTGGATGACCTTCGGTCTTGCCTGCTGCGCGGTCGAGATGATGCAGGTGTCGATGCCGCGCTACGACGTCGAGCGTTTCGGCTTTGCGCCGCGTGCTTCGCCGCGCCAGTCCGACGTCATGATCGTCGCGGGCACGCTGACGAACAAAATGGCCCCCGCTTTGCGCAAGGTCTACGACCAGATGCCCGAGCCGCGCTATGTGATCTCGATGGGATCGTGTGCGAACGGTGGCGGCTACTACCACTATTCCTATTCGGTGGTTCGCGGCTGCGACCGCATCGTCCCGGTGGATATCTACGTGCCGGGCTGTCCGCCGACCGCGGAGGCGCTGCTTTATGGCGTCCTGCTCCTGCAGAAGAAGATCCGCCGTACCGGAACGATTGAACGCTAAGGCTGCAAGATGGACGACGCCAGACTCGACGCTCTCGGTCAGACGATTGTTGGTGCGCTGCCAGGCGCAGCGCTCGGCCATGCGGTCGAGGTGGGCGAGCTCAACATCTCGGTCGATCTTTCCCGGATCGTCGAGGTCGCTCGCTTCCTCAAGACCGATCCGCGCTGCCGCTTCGTCAACATCATCGACGTGACGGCGGTGGATTATCCCGGCCGTGAAAACCGCTTCGACGTGGTTTATCACTTCATGTCACCAACCCTGAATGCGCGGCTGCGGCTGCGCGGGCAGGCGAACGAAGCGACGCAGGTGCCGTCGCTGATCAATGTGTTTCCGGGTGCCGACTGGTTCGAGCGCGAAACCTACGACCTTTATGGCGTGATCTTCACCGGCCATCCTGACATGCGCCGGCTGCTGACCGATTACGGCTTCGAAGGCCATCCGCTGCGCAAGGACTTCCCGCTGACCGGCTTCGTCGAGGTTCGCTACGACGACCAGGAAAAGCGCGTCGTCTACGACCCGGTCCGTCTTAATCAGGAATTCCGCAAGTTCGATTTCCTCTCGCCGTGGGAAGGCGCGGACTATCTGCTGCCGGGCGACGAGAAGGCGTCGGGCGTGTCGAAGCCTCCGGGCGAAGAGAAGAAGGCGTCCACGCCATGAAGCCTTCACTCACCGTCGGATCGACCCATCGCTTCACTTACCGCGTGCCGGAGAACAAGACCGTGCCGCACCTGTTTCCCGAAGCGCGGGACTTTCAGGTCATGCCGCACGTTTTTGCCACCGGCTATATGGTCGGTCTGATGGAGTGGGCCTGCATCGACATGATCCGCCCTCATCTTGAGGACGGCGAGGGCACGCTCGGCACTTTGATTGATGTCGATCATACCGCGGCGACGCCGCCGGGCCTTACGATCAATGTCGATGTCGAATGCACTGAGGTGAAGGGCAAACTGTTGCGCTTCAACGTCAAGGCGCATGATGGCGTCGATGTGATCGGCAAGGGACGTCACGAGCGTTATGCGGTGATGTGGGACAAGTTCACGGCGCGGGTTTCCGAAAAGGCCGCGAAAGCGGGAGTAGCCGCATGAGCATCACTGAAGCCGACGCGCTGCGCGACACCCCCGGCACGCGCAATTTCACCATCAATTTCGGCCCGCAGCATCCGGCGGCGCACGGTGTGCTGCGTCTTGTGCTCGAACTCGACGGCGAAGTGGTCGAGCGCGTCGATCCGCATATCGGCCTGCTTCACCGCGGCACCGAAAAGCTGATCGAGCAGAAGACCTATCTGCAGGCGATTCCGTATTTCGACCGGCTCGACTACGTTGCGCCAATGAATCAGGAGCACGCCTTCTGCCTCGCGGCGGAAAAGTTGCTCGGCATCACCGTGCCGCGTCGCGGGCAGTTGATCCGCGTTCTCTATTCCGAGATCGGCCGCATTCTCTCGCATCTCCTCAATGTCACCACGCAGGCAATGGACGTCGGTGCGCTGACGCCTCCGCTGTGGGGCTTCGAGGAACGCGAAAAGCTGATGATGTTCTACGAGCGCGCCTCCGGCTCGCGCATGCATGCGGCCTTCTTCCGCATCGGCGGAGTGCATCAGGATCTGCCGCCGAAGCTGATCGACGACATCGATGCGTGGTGCGATCCGTTCCTGCAGGTCGTTGACGATCTCGAGACGCTTCTCACCGACAACCGCATCTTCAAGCAGCGCAACGTCGATATCGGCGTGGTGACGCTGGATCAGGCTTGGGAGTGGGGTTTCTCCGGCGTCATGGTGCGCGGTTCGGGCGCGGCGTGGGATCTGCGCAAGGCGCAGCCTTACGAATGCTACGACGAGATGGAATTCGACATTCCGATCGGCAAGAACGGCGACTGCTACGACCGCTACTGCATCCGCGTCGAGGAAATGCGCCAGTCGGTGCGCATCATGAAGCAGTGCATCGCCAAGCTGCGTTCACCGGACGGGCAGGGGCCTGTCGTGATCGAGGACAACAAGATCACCCCGCCGCGCCGTGGTGAGATGAAGCGCTCGATGGAAGCGCTAATCCATCACTTCAAGCTCTACACCGAAGGCGTTCGCGTTCCGGCGGGCGAAGTCTATGCCGCCGTGGAAGCGCCGAAGGGTGAGTTCGGCGTCTATCTCGTCGCCGACGGCACCAACAAGCCTTACAAGTGCAAGATCCGCGCTCCGGGTTTTGCTCACCTGCAGGCGATGGACTTCATCTGCAAGGGCCATCTGCTGGCCGACGTCTCCGCCATTCTCGGCTCCCTCGACATCGTGTTTGGCGAGGTGGACCGGTGATGGCTGCGCGCATCCGCAATTTGGACACGAGCCCCGCATCGCGCGGCTCCATGACGATCGAGAGAATGTAATGTCTGTTCGGCGTTTGGCACCGAAAGAGCAGCAGCCCGAGAGCTTCGTCTTCACGGACGAAAATCTGGCGTGGGCAAAGCAGCAGATCGCGAAGTATCCGGAAGGACGGCAGCAGTCGGCCGTCATCGCGATTCTGTGGCGCGCGCAGGAGCAGAACGAAGGCTGGATTTCCGAGGCGGCGATCCGTGCGGTCGCAGACATGCTCGGCATGATGCATATCCGCGTTATGGAGATCGCGACCTTCTACACGATGTTCCAGCTCTCGCCGGTCGGCAAGAAGGCGCACGTGCAGGTCTGCGGCACCACGCCGTGCATGCTGCGCGGTTCGAAGGACCTGATCGAGGTCTGCAAGCACCGCATCCATCACGATCCATTCCATGTGTCGGCCGACGGCGACTTCTCGTGGGAAGAGGTCGAATGTCTCGGTGCCTGCGTGAACGCGCCGATGGTGATGATCTGGAAGGATACCTACGAGGATCTGACGCCCGAGAGCTTCAACAAGGTGCTGGACGGTTTTGCCGCCGGCAATCCGCCGAAGCCGGGACCGCAGAACGGACGCCAGTTCTCGGCGCCTGAGGGTGGACCGCGCGTTTTGCAAGAAGTCGGTGACGACGCGACCAAGAAGGGCAAGAAGTGATGCTCGACGACAAGGATCGCATCTTCAAGAATCTGTACGGCCTTCAGGACTGGGGGCTGGAAGGCGCGCGCCGTCGAGGTGCATGGGATGGCACCAAGGCCATCATCGACAAGGGCCGCGACTGGATCGTCAGCGAAATGAAGGCATCGGGTCTGCGCGGCCGTGGTGGCGCGGGCTTCCCGACTGGCATGAAATGGTCGTTCATGCCGAAGGAATCGACCGACGGCCGCCCGAGCTATCTCGTGGTCAACGCCGACGAGTCCGAGCCAGGCACCTGTAAGGATCGCGAGATCATGCGGCACGATCCGCATCTGCTCGTCGAAGGCTGCCTGCTTGCGAGCTTCGCGATGGGCGCACATGCGGCCTACATCTATATCCGCGGCGAGTTCATCCGCGAGCGCGAGAATCTGCAGGCTGCCGTCGATCAGGCCTATGAGGCCAAGCTGATCGGCAAGGACAACGTCCATGGCTGGCCATTCGATCTCTATGTCACGCACGGCGCCGGCGCATACATTTGTGGCGAGGAAACCGCGCTGCTCGAAAGCCTTGAGGGCAAGAAGGGCCAACCGCGCCTGAAGCCGCCGTTCCCGGCGAATGTCGGCCTCTACGGCTGCCCGACCACGGTGAATAACGTCGAGTCGATCGCGGTCGCGCCGGACATCCTGCGCCGTGGCGCCGCGTGGTTCGCGGCCATTGGCCGGGCGAACAATGTCGGTACCAAGCTTTACGGCATCTCGGGCCACGTCAACACGCCCTGCGTGGTCGAAGAGGCGATGAGCATTCCGTTCCGTGAGTTGATCGACAAGCACGGCGGCGGCATTCGTGGCGGGTGGGACAATCTGCTTGCGATTATTCCAGGCGGCGCATCGTGCCCGCTGATCCCGGCGGCGGATTGCGAAGACCTCATCATGGATTTCGACGGCACGCGCGCAGTGAAGTCGAGCTTCGGCACCGCTGGCGTCATTGTGATGGACAAGTCCACCGACGTGATAGCGGCGATCGCGCGCATTTCCTATTTCTTCAAGCATGAGAGTTGCGGCCAGTGCACGCCGTGCCGTGAGGGCACCGGCTGGATGTGGCGCGTGCTGACGCGCATGGTCGAAGGCCGCGCCCACAAGCGTGAGATCGACATGCTGCTGGAAGTGACCAAGCAGGTCGAAGGTCACACCATCTGCGCGCTCGGCGACGCGGCGGCATGGCCGATCCAGGGCCTGATCCGCGCCTTCCGGCCGGAGATCGAACGGCGCATCAACGACTTCACGCGCAAGGCAACACTCGACGATCAGGGCATTCTCGACCCCGATCACATGGTCGCGGCGGAGTGAATGCGATGACCAAGATCCTCATCGACGGCAAAGAGATCGACGTTCCCGCCGAATACACGCTGCTGCAGGCATGCGAAGCGGCGGGCGCCGAGATTCCGCGCTTCTGCTATCACGAGCGTTTATCGATCGCCGGCAACTGCCGCATGTGCCTCGTCGAGGTCGCGGGTTCGCCGAAGCCGGTCGCAAGCTGCGCTTGGGGCGTGCGCGATTGTCGTCCGGGTCCGAACGGCGAACTGCCGTCGGTGAAAACCAAGTCGCCGATGGTGAAGAAGGCACGCGAAGGCGTGATGGAGTTTCTGCTCATCAATCATCCGCTCGATTGCCCGATTTGCGATCAGGGCGGCGAGTGCGATCTGCAGGACCAGGCGATGGGTTACGGCATCGACACCAGTCGTTTCGCCGAGAACAAGCGTGCCGTCGAGGACAAGTATCTCGGCGTGCTGGTGAAGACCTCGATGACACGCTGCATCCAGTGCACCCGCTGCGTTCGCTTCGCCAACGAGGTGTGCGGCGTGCCGGAGATGGGCCTGATCGGCCGTGGTGAAGATGTCGAGATCACCACCTATCTCGAAAGCGCGCTGACCTCCGAGTTGCAGGGCAACCTCGTCGACATCTGCCCAGTAGGTGCGCTGACCTCGAAGCCTTATGCGTTCGCTGCGCGCCCGTGGGAACTCGGCAAGACCCAGTCCGTCGACGTGATGGATGCGGTCGGCTCCGCGATCCGCGTCGACACCCGTGGCCGCGAAGTGATGCGCATTCTGCCGCGCGTCAACGAGGCGGTGAACGAGGAGTGGATTTCCGACAAGACCCGTCACATCGTCGATGGCCTGCGCACCCAGCGCCTTGATCGTCCTTATATTCGCGAGAATGGCAGACTGCGCGCGGCATCCTGGAGCGAGGCGTTTGCCGCCATCGCCGCGAAGAAGGCAAAGGGCAATCGTGTCGGCGCCATCGCGGGCGATCTCGCGGCTGTCGAAGAGATGTTCGCGCTGAAGGATCTGCTGACTCGGCTCGGCTCGAACAATATCGCCGCGCAGAATATTGCTGCCTTCGATCCGAAGTTTGGCCGCGCGTCCTATACCTTCAACCCGACCATTGCGGGCATCGAGGAAGCCGACGCGCTTCTCATCATCGGCGCCAATCCGCGCAAGGAAGCGCCGATCGTCAACGCGCGCATCCGCAAGCGCTGGCGCACGGGTCAGATCAAGGTCGGCGTGATCGGCGAGAAGGCCGATCTGACCTATCGTTACGACCATCTCGGCGCAGGCGCGGACACAGTCGCGGAGATCGCTGCCGGCAAGCATTCCTTCGCCGACGTGCTGAAGGGTGCGAAGAAGCCGATCGTGCTGGTCGGCGCGGGCGCTTTCGGCCGTAAGGACGGCGCGGCGCTGCTCGCGCAGGCGGTCTCGCTGGCCTCCGGCGTCGGCGCGGTGAAGGACGGCTGGAACGGTTTCGCCGTGCTGCACACCGCGGCGTCTGCGGTCGGTGCGCTCGATGTCGGTTTCGTGCCGGGCGAGGGCGGACTGGACGCAGAGAAGATGCTCGCTCCCGGCGCGTTGGACGTGCTGTTCCTGCTCGGCGCCGACGAGGTCGACGTGCCGGCAGGTGCATTCGTCGTTTACATCGGCACGCATGGCGACCGTGGCGCGCATCGCGCTGACGTTATCCTGCCGGGTGCGGCCTACACCGAAAAGAGCGGCATCTACGTCAACACCGAAGGCCGCGTGCAGATGGGCAACCGAGCGGGCTTCCCGCCGGGCGATGCCCGCGAGGATTGGGCAGTGCTGCGTGCGCTGTCGGACACGCTCGGCGAGCGGCTGCCTTATGACTCGCTGCAGCAGTTGCGGCAGGCGATGTTCAAGACCGTGCCGCATCTGATGCGTATCGACCAGATCGAGGCGTCGGACGGAGCGGTTGCGCTCAAGGCGCTCGCCGCGCGTGGCGGCAACGTCGACAAGGCCGCCTTCAAGAGCCCGGTCGCCGACTTCTATCTGACCAACCCGATCGCCCGCGCCTCGGCGGTGATGGCCGAATGTTCGCGCCTTGCTTCCGGGCAAATCCTGAGCGCAGCGGAGTAGTGAGCTGATGTCCGAATTCTTCGCAAGCTCTGTCTGGACCGACTTTCTCTGGCCGCTCATCGTGATGCTGGCGCAAAGCCTGCTGCTGCTCGTCGTACTGCTGGTCGCGATCGCCTACATACTGCTTGCCGACCGAAAGATCTGGGCGGCGGTGCAGATCCGCCGCGGCCCGAACGTGGTCGGTCCTTGGGGCCTGTTCCAATCGTTCGCTGACCTTCTGAAGTTCGTGTTGAAGGAGCCGACGATCCCGGCAGGCGCCAACAAGGGCATCTTCCTGCTCGCGCCGCTCGTCTCCTGCGTGCTGGCGCTGGCGGCGTGGGCGGTGATCCCGGTCAACCTCAACTGGGTGATCGCCGACATCAACGTCGGCATTCTCTACATTCTCGCGATCTCCTCGCTGTCGATCTACGGCATCATCATGGCGGGCTGGTCGTCGAACTCGAAATATCCGTTCATGGCCGCGCTGCGTTCCGCCGCGCAGATGGTGTCCTACGAGGTCTCGATCGGCTTCGTCGTCATCACCGTACTCTTGTGCGTCGGTTCGCTGAACCTCACCGCCATCGTCGAAGCTCAGCATCATCGCGGCCTTGCCACCATGCTCGGCGTGCCGTGGCTCACCATCCTGAACTGGTACTGGCTGCCGCTGCTGCCGATGTTCGTGATCTTCTACGTTTCGGCGCTCGCGGAAACCAACCGCCCGCCGTTCGATCTCGTGGAAGCGGAATCAGAACTCGTCGCGGGCTTCATGGTCGAATACGGCTCGACGCCGTATCTGCTGTTCATGCTCGGCGAATACGTCGCGATTTGCACGATGTGCGCGATGGCGGCGATCCTGTTCATGGGCGGCTGGCTGCCGCCGGTCGACCTGCCGCCGTTCAACTGGGTGCCGGGCGTGATCTGGTTCGTGCTGAAGGCGTTCGCCTTCTTCTTCCTGATCGCGATGGCGAAGGCGATCGTGCCGCGCTACCGCTACGATCAGTTGATGCGGCTCGGCTGGAAGGTGTTCCTGCCGCTGTCGCTGGCGATGGTGGTCATTGTTGCGGGCGTCCTGCAGTTTGCCCAATGGGCGCCGAAGTGAGGGCATCATGGGAATAGCATCAGCCGTCAACTCGCTTCTGCTCAAGGAATTCGCGTCAGCCTTCGTGCTGACGATGCGCTATTTCTTCAAGCCGAAGCCGACCGTGAACTATCCGTTCGAGAAGAATCCGCTTTCGCCGCGCTTCCGTGGCGAGCACGCGCTGCGCCGTTACCCGAACGGCGAGGAACGCTGCATCGCCTGCAAGCTGTGTGAGGCGATCTGCCCGGCGCAGGCCATCACCATCGAGGCAGGCCCGCGCCGTAACGACGGCACGCGCCGTACTGTGCGCTACGACATCGACATGGTGAAGTGCATCTATTGCGGCCTGTGCCAGGAAGCCTGCCCAGTGGACGCCATCGTCGAAGGACCGAACTTCGAATTCGCGACCGAGACACGCGAAGAACTCTACTACGACAAGGCCCGATTGCTCGCGAACGGCGACCGCTGGGAGCGTGAGATTGCCAAGAACATCGAACAAGACGCGCCGTACAGGTAACGCCTCATGATCCTTCCCGCGCTGTTCTTTTATCTCTTCGCCGGCGTCTGCGTCGCCTCGGCCGTGATGGTCGTGACCGCGCGCAACCCCGTGCACTCGGTGCTGTTCCTGATCCTGACCTTCGTCAACGCGGCGGGGCTGTTCGTGCTGCTCAACGCCGAATTCCTGGCGATGATCCTGATCGTGGTGTACGTCGGCGCGGTCGCGGTGCTGTTCCTGTTCGTCATCATGATGCTGGACGTGGACTTCGCCGAACTGCGGCAAGGCTTCATCGAATATCTGCCGGTCGGCCTGCTGATTGGCGCGATCTTCCTCGCCGAACTGCTGCTGGTCGCGGGCGGCTGGGTGCTGAGCCCGGATGTGGCGCATTCGATCACCGCGCCGATCCCGACAACCGTGACCAACACCGAGGCGATCGGCCTCGTGCTTTACACGCGCTATATCCATTATTTCCAACTCGCGGGCCTCGTGCTGCTGGTGGCGATGATCGGCGCCATCGTGCTGACGCTGCGCCACAAGCCGAACGTCAAGCGACAGAACATCAGCGTCCAGAACGCGCGCGGCAAGGCGAGTGCAATGACGGTGCGCCAGGTGCCGTCGGGGCAGGGGCTGCAGGACGCCGATGCAGGGGAGTGGGTGAAATGACGATCGGTCTCGGGCACTACCTCGCCGTCGCAGCGATCCTGTTCACGCTTGGCATTCTGGGCATCTTTCTCAACCGCAAGAACGTCATCATCATCCTGATGTCGGTCGAGTTGATCCTGTTGTCGGTCAACATCAACCTGGTGTCGTTCTCAAGCTTCCTCCACGACATCGTCGGTCAGGTGTTCGCGCTGCTGGTGCTCACCGTGGCTGCGGCGGAAGCCGCGATCGGGCTGGCGATTCTCGTCGTTTACTTCCGCAACCGCGGCTCCATTGCAGTCGAAGACATCAACCTGATGAAGGGCTGACAAGGTTATGATTCAGGCGATTGTTTTCCTGCCCCTGATCGGCGCGCTGATTGCAGGCGTCATCACGCTCATCGGTGCACATGGCCGCAACCCCAGCGGCGACGAGATGGATCATGCGCACGGGCATGACGATCACGGCCATGGCGCGGCGCATGCACATGACGCCCATCACGAGGCGGACCATGGCCATGACGATCATCACGGCCCGGTCGAACCCGCCGCCGCGGGCTCGCGCCTCGCGGAAGTCATCACAACCGCGCTGTTGCTGACTTCGGCGGCGCTCGCCTGGGTGATGTTCGTCGATGTCGCGCTGATGCATCACGATCTGCGCGTGGTGTTGACGAGCTGGATCGATTCCGGTGACCTCAGGATCAACTGGGCATTGCGCGTCGATACACTGACGGCGGTGATGTTGGTCGTGGTCACGACCGTGTCCTCGCTCGTGCATCTGTATTCGATCGGCTACATGAACGAGGATCCGAACCGTCCGCGCTTCATGGCTTATCTATCGCTGTTCACCTTCGCGATGCTGATGCTGGTGACATCCGACAACCTGGTGCAGCTGTTCTTCGGTTGGGAAGGTGTGGGCCTCGCGAGCTACTTGCTGATTGGGTTCTGGTACCAGAAGCCGTCGGCGAACGCGGCCGCGATCAAGGCGTTCGTCGTCAACCGCGTCGGCGATTTCGGTTTCGCGCTCGGCATCTTCGCGATCTTCGCGCTGGTCGGCTCCACCGATTTCGAGACCATCTTCGCGGGCGCGCCCGGCCTCGTCGGCAAGACCATCCATCTGTTCCACTGGGACGTCGATGCACTCACGCTGACCTGCCTGCTGCTGTTCATGGGCGCGATGGGCAAGTCCGCGCAGTTCCTGCTGCACACCTGGCTGCCGGACGCGATGGAAGGCCCGACGCCAGTCTCCGCGCTCATCCACGCCGCGACCATGGTGACCGCGGGTGTGTTCATGGTGGCGCGCCTGTCGCCGCTGTTTGAACTCGCGCCGCACGCCAAGGCCTTCGTCATGCTGATCGGCGGCACCACGGCGTTGTTCGCCGCGACTGTCGGCCTCGTGCAGAACGACATCAAGCGTGTCGTCGCGTATTCGACCTGTTCGCAGCTCGGCTACATGTTCGTGGCGATGGGGGCGGGGGCTTACTCCGTCGGCATCTTCCATCTGTTCACCCACGCCTTCTTCAAGGCGTTGCTGTTCCTGGGCTCCGGTTCGGTCATCCTCGCGATGCATCACGAGCAGGACATGCGCAACATGGGCGGCCTGTGGCGGAAAATTCCTTTCACCTACGCCACCATGGTGATCGGCACGCTGGCGCTGACCGGCTTCCCGCTTACGGCAGGCTACTTTTCGAAGGACGCGATCATCGAGGCTGCGTTTGCCGCAAACAGCAGCAATCCGTTCGCGTTCTACGGTTTCCTCTGCACCGTTATCGCGGCGGGCCTGACTTCGTTCTACTCGTGGCGCCTGATCTTCATGACCTTCCACGGCAAGCCGCATGACGAGCATCATTACGAGGCGGCGCATGAAAGCCCACTGGTGATGCTGATCCCGCTCGCGGTGCTTTCGATCGGTTCATTCGCGGCTGGGTTCCCGTTCAAGGAGTTGTTCGCGGGCCACGGGGTCGGGGAGTTTTTTGGCTCGGCGCTGAAGGTCGACGAGCATGTGATGGAGGGGATGCACCACATTCCGCACTGGATCGGCTTCCTGCCGACGCTGATGATGCTCGCGGGCCTTGCGATGGCGTATCTGTTCTACATCGCCAAGCCGTATCTGCCGGTCGAACTCGCGCACCAGCAGCCGCTGCTTTACAAGTTCCTGCTCAACAAGTGGTACTTCGACGAGCTGTACGACGTGATCTTCGTGCGTCCGGCGAAGTGGCTCGGCTACACGCTCTGGAAGAAGGGCGACGGCATGCTGATCGACGGGCTTGGGCCTGACGGCGTGTCGAAGCGGGTGCTGGATGTGACGCGCGGCGTCGTCAAGCTGCAGACCGGATACCTTTATCACTACGCCTTCGCCATGTTGATCGGCGCGGCGGGGCTCATCACCTGGTTCATGTTCGGTCTCGGGGGCCAGCAATAATGACCACCTGGCCTGTTCTTTCCGTCACCACATTCCTGCCGCTCGTCGGCGCGGCCTTGCTCTACTTGCTGGCGCGCGGCAACGAGGCTAGTGCCGCCCGCAATGCGCGCTGGATCGCGCTGTGGACCACCATCGTTACCTTCGCTGTGTCGCTGGTGCTGCTGGTGCATTTCGACTCCTCGCAATCTGGCTTCCAGTTTGAGGAGCGCGCGCACTGGCTGGGCGCGGCGATCAACTACCACATGGGTGTGGACGGCATTTCGCTGCCGTTCGTGATCCTGACCACGGCGCTGATGCCGTTCTGCATTCTGGCGAGCTGGAAGTCGATCCAGGTCCGTGTGCGCGAATACATGATGGCGTTCCTTGTTCTGGAAACGCTGATGGTCGGCACCTTCTCCTCGCTCGATCTCGTGCTGTTCTATCTGTTCTTCGAAGGCGGCCTGATTCCGATGTTCCTGATCATCGGCGTCTGGGGCGGTCCGCGCCGCGTCTATGCGAGCTTCAAGTTCTTCCTCTACACGCTGCTCGGCTCGGTGCTGATGCTGCTTGCCATCATGGCGCTGTATGCGCAGGCGGGCACCACCGACATCCCGACGCTGATGACGACGAATTTGCCGCACGAGCTCCAGAGGTGGGCGTGGCTGGCGTTCTTTGCATCCTTCGCGGTGAAGATGCCGATGTGGCCGGTCCACACCTGGTTGCCGGACGCGCACGTCGAGGCACCGACCGCGGGTTCCGTGGTGCTGGCGGCGATCTTGCTGAAGATGGGCGGCTACGGCTTCCTGCGCTTCTCGCTGCCGATGTTCCCGCTGGCCTCCCATGACTTCGCGCCGCTGGTGTGGACGCTGTCGGCGATCGCGATCATCTACACCTCGCTGGTCGCCCTGATGCAGGAGGATATGAAGAAGCTGATCGCTTATTCGTCCGTCGCGCACATGGGCTTCGTCACCATGGGCATCTTCGCAGGTAATGTGCAGGGCGTCGCGGGCGGCGTGTTCCAGATGATCTCGCACGGCATCGTGTCCGGCGCGCTGTTCCTCTGCGTCGGCGTGATCTACGACCGCATGCACACCCGCGAGATCGCGGCCTATGGCGGCCTCGTCAATCGTATGCCCCTTTATGCCTTCACGTTCCTGCTGTTCACCATGGCCAATGTCGGCCTGCCAGGAACGTCCGGTTTCGTTGGCGAATTCCTGACGCTGATCGGCACCTTCAAGGCTTCGATCCCGACGGCGATCTTCGCTACTACGGGTGTGATCCTGTCGGCGGGCTATGCGCTGTGGCTTTACCGCAAGATCGTGTTCGGTGAACTCACCAAGCCGTCGCTGGCCAGCATCAAGGATATGACCGGCCGCGAGGTCATGATCTTCGTGCCGTTCATCGTTCTCACGATCCTGTTCGGCGTGTATCCGAAGCCGGTGCTGGACATGTCGGCGGCCTCCATCCAACACCTTGTCGAGAATTACGGCGCGGCGATCCATGCCGTCAAAGCCGCGGCATTACCTTAAGGGCAGGGCGCACGAATGAACTTCCACGTCGCAGATTATTCGCTGCTTCCGGTCCTGCCCGAGATCGTGCTCGCGCTGGGTGCCATGGCGCTCCTGATGCTGGGCGCATATCGCGGTGAGCGCACGGTGCGCATCGTCACGGTGCTGGCTGTCGTGCTTCTCGCCGTCACGCTGGTGCTGGAACTGTGCCTTCCGGCCGGACGCCTGACGACCTTCGGCGGCAGCTTCGTCGTGGATGACTATGCGCGCTTCCTCAAGACCGTGATGCTGGTCGCGTCCGCAGCGACGCTCGTCATCTCGCGCGGCTACCTGACTAACGAGGCGAAGATTTTCGAGTATTCCATCCTCGTGCTGCTTTCGAGCGTCGGCATGATGGTGCTCATCTCAGCGACCGATCTCATCACGCTTTATCTCGGCTACGAACTGATGAGCCTCGCGCTCTACGTCGTCGCCGCGAGCCATCGTGACAATCTGAGGTCGACGGAAGCGGGCCTGAAGTATTTCGTCCTCGGCGCGCTGTCGTCGGGCATGATGCTGTACGGCGCCTCGCTGATCTACGGTTTCACCGGCACGGTGGAATTCGCCGGCATCGCCGCCGCGGCCAAGGTTGGCAGCATCGGTGTGATCTTCGGCATCGTCTTCCTGCTGGTCGGACTGTGCTTCAAGATCTCGATCGTGCCGTTCCACATGTGGACGCCGGACGTCTACGAGGGCGCGCCGACGCCGGTCACGGCATTCTTCGCCTCCGCTCCAAAGGTCGCCGCACTCGCAGTGCTTGTGCGCGTGCTGCTTACCGCGTTCCCCAACGTGACGCATGACTGGCAGCAGATCGTCACTTTCGTCTCTATCGCGTCTATGGCGCTCGGTTCCTTCGCCGCGATCGGCCAGAAGAACATTAAACGTCTGATGGCCTATTCCTCGATCGGTCACATGGGCTTCGCGCTGGTCGGTCTCGCGGCGGGCACAGCGCAGGGCGCGCAGGGCGTGCTGATCTACGCCGCGATCTACGTGGTGATGACGTTCGGCAGCTTCTCGTTCATTCTCTCGCTGAAGCGCAACGGCCAGCAGTTCGAACAGATCAGCGATTTCGCAGGCCTGTCGCGGACCAATCCGTATCTCGCCTTCATGTTCGCGATGTTGCTGTTCTCGCTCGCCGGCATCCCGCCGCTCGCAGGCTTTTTCGCGAAGTTTTACGTCTTCCTCGCCGCGATCCAGGCGGGGCTCTATCCGCTGGCGGTGATCGGCGTGCTGACGAGCGTGGTGGGTGCGTTCTACTATCTCGCGATCATCAAGACGATGTACTTCGACGAGCCGAAGGGCGCGGTCGATCCGATGGCGGGCGAACTACGCACCGTGCTGACGCTCGCGGGTATCTTCAACCTTCTGTACTTCGCCTATCCCGGTCCGCTGGTCAGCGCGGCCACGGCTGCGGCGAAGTCGCTGTTCTGATGGGCTTCGCGCTCGGTCTCCGGGCACGAGCGGCGGAATACCGCCTTGTCAGCTTCGAAAGTGCAGGCTCGACCAACGCTGAGGCGTTGAAGCGTATGCGTATGGACGAGCGCGGGCCGCTCTGGCTCGCGACCGCTCACCAGACCGCGGGGCACGGACGGCGGCAGCGGGCCTGGATTTCTCCGCCCGGCAATCTCGCCTGCAGCATCATCGAGGCGCTCAAAACCGACCATGCAGGGGCGGCGACACTGGGATTCGCGGCCGGGCTCGCGCTGGAGACGGCGCTGCGGCAGGTGAGCGGCGGGGCGGCCTCATTCAGTCTAAAATGGCCGAACGATGTGCTCGCGAACGGGGCCAAGCTCGGGGGCATTCTGATCGAGGCAGAGGCGACACCGGACGGCCTTGCTGCGGTTGTCGGCATGGGCGTCAATGTCGTCGCTGCGCCGGAGGGCACGCCATATCCCGCGATCTCTCTCCAGGCATTGGGTATTGCCACCGATGCGGAGACATTGTTCACCGCGCTGACGGATGCATGGGCCGAGTGGTTTGAGGTTTGGGATCACGGCCGGGGGTTTGAGGCGATCCGCACCCAATGGCTCATACGCGCGGCCGGGCTGGGAGCACCAATTCAGGTTAGGCAGGGTGATCGCGTGATTGACGGTGTGTTCGAAACGATCGACGAGGCGGGGCGACTTATCGTGTCTCGCAACGGCGAGTCGACGAAGGTCGCAGCGGGCGATGTTTATTTCGGTGCGGCGATGTCCGCGGGAGCGGCGTGATGGCACGGGCTGATGAACTGAGTTTTGTGCCGCTTGGTGGCATCGGCGAAATCGGCATGAACCTGTCGCTATATGGCCTTGGCAAGGGCAGGCAGCGCTCCTGGCTCGCGGTCGATCTTGGCGTATCGTTCGGCAACGAGGAGCATCTGCCCGGCATCGAAGTCGTGATGCCGGATATCCGCTTCCTCGAATCTGAGAAGAAGAATCTCGTCGGCCTCGTGCTGACCCATGCCCATGAGGATCATTTCGGCGCGATCATCGATCTGTGGCCGCGCCTGCAGTGCCCGATCTATGCCACGAAATTTTCCGCGGCGTTGTTCGAAGCCAAATGCGCGAGCGAGCGCAACCCGCCGAACATCCCCGTCACGGTGATCGAATCCGGTGGGCGGATCGATATAGGCCCGTTCAATGTCGAATTCGTCGCCATGCAGCATTCGATCCCAGAATCACACGCGCTGGCGATCCGCACCTCCGAAGGGCTGGTGCTGCATACCGGCGACTGGAAGCTCGATCCGACGCCGCTGATCGGTGAGCCGACCAACGAGAAGCGGCTGCGTGAACTCGGCGACGAGGGCGTGCTGGCGCTGATCGGTGATTCCACGAATGCGGTGCGCGAGGGCCGCTCGCCATCGGAGCGTGAAGTCGCGCATGGTTTGACGGAGATCATCAAAGCCGCGAAGGGCCGTGTGGCAGTGACGACGTTCGCCTCCAACGTTTCTCGGATGCGCGCCGTGGCGGAAGCCGCGCGCGAGGCGGAGCGCGAGGTCGTACTGATCGGTCGCGCGATGGAGCGCGTGGCGCAGGTCGCGCGCGAGACGGGCTATCTCGATGGTATTGCGCCGTTCCGCGGCGCAGACCTCTACGGCCACTTCCCGCCGAACAAGGTGCTGGCATTGTGCACCGGCAGCCAGGGTGAGCCGCGCGCGGCGCTGGCGCGCATTGCCAATGACGACCACCCCGAGGTGACGCTGAACAAGGGCGACACCGTGATCTTTTCATCGCGCACCATTCCGGGCAACGAGAAGGCGGTCGGCTCGATCATCAACGGCCTTGTCAGTCAGGGTATCAAGGTCATCACCGACCGCACGCACATGGTTCACGTCTCCGGCCATCCGCGCCGCGATGAGCTGCGCGACATGATCTCATGGGTGCGCCCGCAATTGCTGGTCCCTGCGCATGGTGAGGCACTACATTTGTCCGAACATGCGGCGCTTGCGCGCTCCTGCGGCGTACCGAAGGTGCTGGTGTGCAAGAATGGCGATCAGGTGCGGCTTGCGCCGGGCGAGCCTGCCATTGTCGAGCAGGTGCCGTCCGGTCGCCTCTACAAGGATGGCAAGATCCTGGAAGACCAGAACGCGCGCGCCGTGGTGGCGCGACGGCGGCTGGCGTTCGCAGGCAGTGCGTTCGTGGCGCTTGCGCTGACAGAGCAGGGCGAACTGGCGGACGATCCGCAGATCGATCTCGTTGGCATCCCGGAGCGCAATGCGGCCGGCGAACTGATGGACGAACTGATCTACGACGTCGCGGTCGCGACCTTTGAGAATCTGCCGCGCGCCAAGCGGCGCGATTCTGACGCGGTCGGCGAAGCGGTGCGGCGCGCGGTACGTTCGGCCATTGCCGAGCAGTGGGGCAAGAAGACGATCTGCGTCGTCCACGTCCTGGAAGTTTGAGGGGCGGGCGCGATGCTGGGCCGGCTCAACCATGTGGCGATCGCGGTGCGAGACGCGCGTGCGGCGGCGTCCGTCTATGCCGGGATAGGTGCAGAAGTGTCCGCACCGGCAGCGCAGCCGGAACATGGCGTCACGACGGTGTTCGTGACGCTGCCGAACACCAAGCTCGAATTCATCGAACCTCTGGGCGATGCGTCGCCGATCTCAAAATTCCTTGAGCGCAGCCCGGATGGTGGCATTCACCATCTTTGCTTCGAGGTTGATGATATCATCGCGGCGCGAGACGCCCTGATTGCCGATGGTCGTCGAGTGCTCGGCGACGGCAGGCCGCGGATTGGTGCGCATGGCAAGCCGGTGTTGTTTTTCCACCCGAAGGATTTTTCGGGAACGCTGATCGAGATCGAGGAGGCATAAATGGCCCAGTCAATCGCTTCCGCATTTGCGGTCTACTTCGTGGTCTGGTGGGTCGTTTTGTTTGCGGTGCTGCCATTCGGTATTCACAGCCAGCACGAGAACGGCGAAGTGAGTTTGGGAACCGACCCTGGCGCTCCGGTGCTGGCGAGGATGGGCCGCAAGCTGCTGTGGACCACGCTGATCTCGGCAATCATTTATGGCTGCGGATTTGTGGCATATCGTGCCGGATACTTTGATCTGGGCCGCATCAGCAAGGCGATCGGCCTGCCGTTCTGACCTCCGACATTGGATCGTCTTGCGATCCAATCACCACATTTTGGCTCCTCGTCGTCATCGCGCTTGATCCAACGCAATGCGTGCGGTCCTGCGCGACCTCAGGATACGACGGGCAAAACCAGATGAGATGAACACAGCAGGAAAACAGATGAGAGCTGCGGCACAGAACCTGCTGGACAAAGGCTTGCAGGCAAAAAAAGAGCAGGGCCGGAAGCCCTGCTGTTTAAACGTCGCGACCCTGTGTCCCCGAAACGTTGGATCTATCGTTGTTTAGACGGGGATGACGCTGCGTTGTGCGCGTCGGGCCTCCTCCCAAGACCTAGACCACAGCAGGTCTGGCGATACGCCTAGCCTGACTGACGGGCCTGTGTAGCGCAAGACTTTCGGCCTGTCATCTTTTTTGGAAACAAAATTCATATTGGAGTCCGGCTTTGAATTTTTGTTGCGCCGCGGGGTTTTTAATCGAGGAGCAGGCGATATCGACATTTCGATATTGCCGTGCTTAATCAGGGACATCCGGATTTCATCCGGTGGGGGTGGCAATGCGCAAGCGGCTGGGACGTCTGGTTCCCATCGTGATGATCGCGGTTCTGGTGCAGCTTTTTGCACCGATTGCGATGATGCGCGCGGCTGCCGCCGCAGCCTCTGATCCGCTGAGCGGTATTGTGATCTGCTCGGAGCATGGTGACGGCGCTTCCGACGCCGCGCCAGCCGCAACACACGCGGCCTGCTGCCCGCTCTGCGCTCTCGCGCATGTCGTGCCGCCGCTCGATCATCCTGTTGCACTTCATGTTGCCATCCAGCGCATCTATCAGCGCGTGGCCTGGCTCGAGAGCCGGACACCGTTCGTCAGCGGCGGGATTGATGATCGGCCGCATGCACGTGGCCCTCCTGTTTATTCCTGAGTGACAGTTCGCACGGATGGCGGGTTCTGCCTGCTGTTCTCCTGTTCGAAATGACTGCCACCGGCAGTTATCGGGAATATTCCAATGCTCAAGCCACACACATTCGGTGGCGCCACGATTCTCGCCGCTTGCGGCGCGCTCGCTGCTGCGTCTTCATCGAGTCTTGCCGATCACATCGAAGGTCACGTTCTTCCTGAAGTCACGGTAACCGCGCCGAACGCGGTGCGCGCCAAACCCACCCGCAAGCCGAAAGCGCGTGCGGTTGCGGCAAGACGATCCTCGCGCTCCCCCGGCACACCGGCGACAACGCCCCCGCGGGTTGTCGTCACCGGCGGAAGCCTCACCCCGGCGGCGGCGCTTGCCGGGCTTTCACAAGCGCCGACTGGCCAGACCGCGACGACGATCGATCGCGGCCAGTTCGACAATCGACCGTCGTTCTCCGTGAGCGATGTGTTGCGCGACAGTCCCGGCATCTCGGTGAAGCAGGGCAACGGTCCACGCGATTTCGGCATCTCGATTCGCGGCTCGAACGCGCGCAACGGCTTCGGCATCCGCAACATGGTGATCTTCGACGACGGCTTTCCGGTCACGCAGCCGGACGGCCTGTCGCGCAGCGACTTGATCGATCCGCATGCCTATGGCGCCATCGACGTGATCCGTGGGCCGTCGTCCGCGCTTTACGGCAATTACGCGACCGGCGGCGCGCTCAACTTCCGCACCCGCCCGGGCGGCAGCATCGACGGCGTCGAATACGGCATTGACGGCGGCAGCTTCGGTTATCTCAACAACTATTTCACCGTGGGAAAGAAAGTCGGCAACTTCGAAGCCTCACTGTTCGCGAGCGATGCACGCGGCGACGGCTTCATCGGCAACAGCTGGTTCAACACCCAGACGGTGAACTTCCTCGGCACCTATCAGGCGACGCCGGATGATCGCTTCACGCTGAAGATCATCAACAACAATGTCGATGCGCGGTTGCCGATCCGGCTGTCGCTCAATCAGTTTGGGATAAATCCGTTCCAGCGCGGCTGCTCGACGGCCGCAGGCGCCGCGCCGGGTTGTGCGACAGTTTCGTTGTTCGAGAACGGCTTCAACGGAGCACGCATTCCGCAAACGGCGGAGCAGGCGGGCCTTGGCCGCACTGACCGGCGCACCATCGTCGGCGCGCGCTGGGAGCACGATTTCGACAACCAGACCACGTGGCGCAACCAGCTGGTGTTCGACGATCGCAACATCAACCAGCCCACGGGCGCGACCAGCGCGATCGGCGACTATCCGTCCTACAATTTCATGAGCGATCTCACCCATAAGGGTCAGTTGTTCGGCTTCGATTCCACGACTTATTTCGGCGGCTTCTACAACACGCTGAGCTGGTCGGGCGACACACGCAACGTGATGCCGGGCGGCGATGCGACGCTGGGGCAGTTGTCGTCGAACGTTACGGGCACGCATACCAATTTCGGTTTGCGCGCACGCGAGGAATTGCGGTTGACCGACGCGCTGACAGCCATCGCCGGCATCGGCTGGGAGAATACCCAGCTCAAGGGCGTGAATACTGCTTATACGTATTCGGTGCCAAATGTTCCGACTGCAACCCCCACGCTGACGAGCGCCGACAAGCAGTTCACCAATGTCGCGCCGGAATTCGCGCTGCTCTACAAGTTCAGTAATGAATGGCAGGGGCGGGCTCGCGTCGGCACCGGTTACGGCACGCCGCAGGTCGGCAATCTGTTTGTCCTCGCCAATGGCCAGAACGGCAACAATACCAACCTCGTGCCGCAGCAGAATGTCGGCTACGACCTTGGCGTCGACTGGACTCCGAACAAGGCCGTGAAGGTCAGTCTCACCGGCTTCTACGAATTCTTCCGCAATGAACTGGTGTCGCAGGCGACACCTGTGGGGGCGCCGAATTCAAGCTTCATGTTCAACGCGCCGCGCTCAGAGCATCGCGGTATCGAACTCGCGGCCGACTGGCGGTTTCATCCGGGCTGGCGCGCGACGCTGGCCTATACCTATCTCGATGAAATCTACACCGACTATACCGAGATACTGAATGGTGGCGGCACGAGCTTCAGCTTCAACCGCGCCGGCAACAAAATCCCCGGCATTTCCCCCAATGAGTTGACCGCGCGTCTCGGCTACGACGAATTCGCCGGGATCTATGCGGGCCTCGGCGCGTTCGTCGAATTCCAGTGGAAGGATGCCTTCTACATGGACAACGCCAATCTGTTGAAGGCGCCGGGTTACGAGCTCGTGAACCTCAACGTGCACTACACAACCGATCTGAAGTCGGACTATTTCAAGACACTCAATGTTTACTTTGAGGTCCGCAATCTGTTCGATAAGACCTACATTGCGTCGGCCAACAATATCGGCAACAGCGTGACAAGTGCGGGCGTTCAAGATCAAGCAAGCGTCCTGGCGAACAAGACCGGCTCGATCTACGCCGGATCGCCGCGTGCATTCATTGCCGGCATGAAGGTGGCGTTCCGATGAAACAGACATTCATGAACAAATGGATCGCCGCTGCCGCGCTGCTGCTTTGTCAGTTGCCGGCATCGGCGCATGACATGCACAAGCCCGCAGCGGAGGCCGGTTGCACTGACGTCGCGCTGTCCTGTGCGACCAAGGTAACGCCCGCGTTCGGACCCGACGGCAAGCTGTGGATCGCGATGCTCGCTGGCGGCAAGGTCGCGGTGGCGAACTCGACCGATGGTGGGCGGAATTTCACCAAGCCTGTCGCCGTCACCGATCAGAAGCTCGACATGGACTGGGGCCCGGATGCGCGGCCGAAGATCGTAATCGACAAGCACGGTGACCTGATCGTGGCGTTCTCGACGTTCCGCGACACGGCATTTAACGGCGAGGTCTTCACCACGCGTTCGACAGATGGCGGGGCGACCTTCGCGCCGATCAGGCCGATCACGTCCAATAATGTCAGCCAGCGGTTCGAGACGCTCGCGCTCGATACCGACGGCACGGTGTTCGCGGCGTGGCTCGACAAGCGCAACCGCGCGCCCGCGAAGAAAAAGGGCGAGGCCTATGACGGCGCGGGCCTGTTCTTCGCGACGTCACGGAACGGTGTGGCGTATTCGCAGGCACAACTCGTTCACAACAACACCTGCGAGTGTTGCCGCCTCGGCGTGGCGTTTGCCGGTCATGGTCGCCCAGTCGTGATCTTCCGCAATATCTTCGAGGACGGCGTGCGCGATCATGCCATCACGACCTTCAGCGACCTGGACACGCCCGGACCCATTCATCGCGTCAGCAATGACGACTGGAAAATCTCGGCTTGCCCACATCAGGGGCCGAGCCTGTCGATTGCGCCGACCGGCACTTATCACGCGACATGGTACACCAACGGCAAGAACCGGCAGGGCCTGTTCTATGCGCGCTCATTGGATGGCGGCGCGACGTTCTCCAAGCCGGTGCCGATCGGCGACCCTGCGCATAATCCTTCGCGGGCCTTCGTGCTCGCGACCGCCCAGGGCACCTATCTGGCGTGGAAGGAGTTCGATGGCGAAAAGACCGCCGTGCGGATGATGCAGTCCGCCGACGACGGCAAGACATGGTCGGAGCCGAAGACGGTGATGGAGACTGCAGACTCCTCGGATCATCCGTTGCTGGTCAGCTTTGGCCGTGCGGTGTTTCTGTCATGGATGACAAAGAAGGACGGCTATCGTTTCCAGCCGGTCGGGCAGGGGACATGAAACGGTACATGACACATCATCTGACGCGCGGCCTGCTTGCCCTTATGACGATCCTGTTCGCGGGTGTTGCGATGGCTGACGCGACCATCGAGATCAAGCCATTCGAACGCGGAAGCTGGCAGGCGATCCGGCAGGCCCATGCCGGGCGGCCGACGCTGGTGCATTTCTGGGGCGTCACATGCGGGCCTTGCAAGGTCGAACTGCCGGAACTCGGCCAATTCGCCAAATCGCATCCCGGCGTGGACGTGGTGATGATCGACGCCGATCTGGTTCCGAACACGCCCGCCGCGGTGCGGGCGACGGTGTCGCAGGCGGGGCTTGCCTCGGCCGAGAACTGGGCGTTCGGCGATACCTTCACCGAGCGGCTGCGTTACGAGGTCGATCCCAAATGGCAGGGCGACATCCCGCGCAGCGTGCTGATCGGCAAGGATGGCTCGGTCAGGACCATCGAGGGGTCGGCTGCGTCCGCTGATCTGGAAAAATGGGCGCAGGGGCAGGGCGCAGGCCGTCATTGAGGGGGCCGCGGGCCGCGCCAGAAGCCTTGTCTTTTGCCCGCCAATCCGCTTTCAGTGACGGCTCCTCATCCTCCCGATTCCAGAGTGTTTTCCCATGCGGCTGACGCGCTTTTTTCTCCCCATCCTCAAGGAAACACCGAAAGAGGCCGAAATTGTCTCGCACCGGCTGATGCTGCGCGCGGGCATGATGCGGCAGGAGGCGGCGGGTATCTATGCCTGGCTGCCGCTCGGCTTCCGGGTGCTGAAGAACATCGAGCGGATCGTGCGCGAGGAGCAGGACCGCGCCGGCGCCATTGAGCTTCTGATGCCGACGCTGCAACTCGCCGACCTGTGGCGCGAGAGCGGCCGCTATGACGCCTACGGCCCGGAGATGCTGCGTATTCAGGATCGCCACAAGCGTGAGCTTCTTTACGGGCCGACCAACGAGGAAATGATCACGGAAATTTTCCGGGCCTACGTGAAGTCGTACCGCAGCCTGCCGCTCAACCTCTATCACATCCAGTGGAAGTTCCGCGACGAGCAGCGTCCGCGTTTCGGCGTGATGCGCGGCCGCGAATTCCTGATGAAGGATGCCTATTCGTTCGACATCGACGAGGCGGCGGCGCGTCTGTCCTACAACAAGATGTTCGTCGCCTATCTGCGCACCTTCGCCCGCATGGGACTGAAGGCGATCCCGATGCGCGCGGAGACTGGCCCGATCGGTGGCGATCTTTCCCACGAGTTCATCGTGCTGGCCGAGACCGGCGAATCCGGCGTGTTCTGCAACAAGGACGTGCTCGACCTGCCGGTGCCGGGCGCGGACGTCGATTACGACGGCGACCTCACGCCGATCATCAAACAGTGGACCGAGCTTTACGCCGCGACCGAGGACGTGCACGACGAAGCCCGCTACGAGAGCGAGGTGCCTGCCGACAAGCGCGTCAACACCCGCGGCATCGAAGTTGGCCAGATTTTCTACTTCGGCACAAAATACGCGGATTCGATGAAGGCGCTGGTCGTCGGCTCGGATGGTGCGGAAAAGCCGATCCACGGCGGCTCCTATGGCGTCGGTGTCTCGCGCCTTGTCGGCGCGATTATCGAGGCCTGCCACGACGAGAACGGCATCCAGTGGCCCGAGGAGGTTGCGCCGTTTCGCGTTGCCGTCCTCAACCTCAAGCAGGGTGCTGCGGAGACAGACGCCGCCTGCGAAAAGCTCTATCGCGAGCTGACGGCAGCAGGCGTGGACGTGCTCTACGACGACACCGACCAGCGGCCCGGCGGCAAGTTCGCGACCGCCGACCTGATCGGCATTCCGTGGCAGATCCTCGTCGGGCCCAAGGGGCTTGCCGAGGGCAAGGTCGAGATCAAGAAGCGCGCCGACGGCAGCCGCGAGATGATGAGCGTCGACGAGGCGTCTCACCATTTCCAGACGAAATGGAAGCCCGCCAACTGACATGACCGATATTTAAGGTCGCATCGTCGGTAATGGTGCGATTGAGCGGTGAATCATTGCGCTGCGGGGGCGGCGCGGGCGCGTGTGTGGACTACAATTCGCCTGATTCGCATGAAATTCGGGGCGATGGACAGATTTGATGAGTGAGCCGGTTCGAACTGCCCCCTTTGCTCCTTTCGAGTGGCTGATCTCGGCCCGCTATCTGCGGGCGCGACGCAAGGAAGGATTCATCTCGGTCATCGCGGGCTTCTCGTTTCTCGGCATTATGCTGGGCGTCGCCACACTGATTATCGTGATGGCGGTGATGAACGGCTTCCGCAAGGAACTGCTCGACAAGATTCTCGGCCTCAACGGCCATCTTCTGGTGCAGCCGCTGGAATCGCCGCTGACCGACTGGAAGGAAGTCGCCGACCGCATCAATGGCGTGCAGGGTATCCGCCTCGCGGCGCCGATCGTGGAAGGGCAGGCGCTGGCGTCCTCGCCGTTCAATGCTTCGGGCGTGCTGGTGCGCGGGATCCGCGCCGCAGATCTCGAAAAGCTCACCTCGATTTCCAAGAATATCAAGCAGGGCACGCTGGAAGGCTTCGACGACGGGCAGGGCGTCGCCATCGGCCGCCGTCTCGCCGATCAGTTGTCGCTGCATGCGGGCGATACCGTGACGCTGGTCGCGCCGCGCGGCGCAGTGACGCCGATGGGCACGACACCGCGCATCAAGCCCTACAAGGTCGCTGCCGTGTTCGAGATCGGCATGTCGGAATACGACTCCTCCTTCGTGTTCATGCCGCTGAAGGAAGCGCAGGCCTATTTCAACCGTCCCAATGATGTCACCGCCATCGAGATCTACACCGACAATCCCGACAAGGTGGACGAGTACCGCAAGGCGGTGACGGACGCGGCGCAGCGCCCGGTCTTCATGGTGGACTGGCGGCAGCGCAACTCGACCTTCTTCAACGCGCTGCAGGTCGAACGCAACGTCATGTTCCTGATCTTGACGCTGATCGTGCTGGTGGCATCGCTCAACATCATTTCCGGCCTCATCATGCTGGTGAAGGACAAGGGCAGCGACATTGCGATCCTGCGCACCATGGGCGCAACGCAGGGTTCGATCATGCGCATTTTCCTGATTACGGGCGCTGCGATCGGCGTGGTCGGCACGCTGGTCGGCTTCCTGCTCGGCGTCATCATCTGTCTCAACATCGAGAACATCCGCCAGTTCATCTCCTGGCTGACCAACACCGAACTGTTTTCGCCGGAGCTTTACTTCCTGTCCAAGCTACCGGCGGAGATTAGTGTCGGCGAGACGGCGGCCGTCGTGATCATGGCGTTGACGCTGTCGTTCCTCGCGACGCTGTACCCGTCCTGGCGCGCGGCGCGGCTCGATCCCATTGAAGCCCTGAGATACGAATGAGCGCGGCGATGCAAGACGGAGACAACGACGCGCCGGTGGTGTTCCTCCACGACATTCACCGCCAGTATCGGCAGGGTGAAACCACGCTGACCATTCTCAACGGCGCCAAGCTCGCGCTGTGGGCGGGGCAGTCGGTGGCGTTGGTGGCGCCGTCGGGCACCGGCAAGTCGACGCTGCTCCATATCGCGGGCCTTTTGGAGCAGCCGGATTCCGGCGAGGTCTATGTCAATGGTGCGCCGACCTCGACGCTGTCGGATGGTGACCGTACCCAGATCCGGCGCACCGACATCGGCTTCGTCTACCAGTCGCACCGCCTGCTGCCGGAATTCTCGGCACTGGAAAACGTCATGATGCCGCAGATGATCCGCGGCCTTCCGCGCAAGGAAACGGTGCAGCGTTCGAAGGAAATCCTGGCCTATCTCGGCCTCGGGGACCGCATCACCCATCGGCCGGCCGAATTGTCGGGTGGCGAGCAGCAGCGAGTTGCGATCGCGCGCGCAGTCGCCAACGCGCCGCGTGTGCTGTTCGCGGACGAGCCGACCGGCAATCTTGATCCGCACACAGCCGATCACGTCTTCAACGCACTGATGCAACTCGTGAAGGCGACGCAGGTCGCGATGCTGATCGCGACCCACAACATGCAGTTGGCCAATCAGATGGACCGCCGCGTCTCGCTGTCCGAGGGGCAGGTGGTGGAGCTCGACTGAGCTTTCGCCTCAGCGCGCTTGATGAATCTTGCGCTTGTGCTTGTGGCGAACGGACCGCTGCGGACCCGGTGCGGGCGCCACGCGGTAGGGATCGTAATTCGGATCGATGTTGCCGAACGGTGAATAGGGCACGCGCGGCTGCGTGATTACATAGGGGCTGCCCGGCCGTCCTTCGTAGAACGGGTCGCGGTAGCACATCGCCGAGCGGCCCGAGGCACTGAACTGGCACTGGGCGAGCGTCGAGTAACTGCAATCCTCATACTGGTCGCGGGTGTAGACCTTCATGCAGTAAGGATAGCGGATCAGTGCCTGCGCCGGCGACGGCATCAGGGCGCCAGCCCCCACGACCAAAGCGAGCGCCGCAAGAGAGGCGCGTAAGCCGCCTTTACCTGATGCGCGCGGCGCGTTCATGCTCAGTAAATCTCGCGGTAGACGCGGCGGCCCCGGCGCGGCGCGTCAGGCGCGCTGTGGTAGAAGGGATTCCGGTCGCAATAGGCGAAACGTCCCGACGCGGCGGCCGCACAGGCGGCGTAGCTCGGATAGCTGCATTCGCCATAGCCGGTGTAGTCGCGGCCGCGGATGCAATAGGGCTGCTCATGCGCGGCGGCCGGCGTGATGTCGAGGCTGGCGTACGCGCTGAGCGCGAGGACCGCGAAAAGCAATTTGCGCATCGATCTCTCCTGAATCGTCTGGACTGTTCGTGAACGCGTCCAGTTCCATGGTCAATACACTTCAAGGCCGGCGGTTCATTTCAGGCGCGGTCTCTCCCGTAAAACATTCGTTAAGGCTGTTTATTCGGTCGCGCTCCCGGGCGTCTTGACGAAAGAACAGATATAGAACATTGTTCTCCATATGTTCCAACCAAGCTTTCCGGGCGTTTCCGGGGATCAAGGAGCCGATCATGCTGAAGATGTTCTTTGAAGAAGCCGCCGCACTGGCCTCTCTGGTGCTGTTCGTGGGAACCGTGGCGGTGTGGGCGCACCTCATTCCGCAGCTCTGAGGACGGCCAGCCGCCACAGGCTGGGGAAAGGGATGATAGCGCCGCGCCGGATGCTGTTACGCATGGACAGGGCGGGGCGCGGGCGGCACCGTTGAGACAGTGAGTCGCCCGATGCGGCTTTCATCCCCCAGCGCGAGAGACTGCCCGGATGGCCTCTGCCGGATTTATCCATCTTCACGTCCACTCTGCCTATTCGCTGCTGCAGGGTGCGATGAAGATTCCCAAGCTCGCCGAGCTTGCGAAGGCCGACCATCAGCCCGCGCTGGCGCTGACCGACCGTGACAACATGTTCGGCGCGCTGGAGTTTTCCGACAAGCTCGCCGGCGCAGGCATCCAGCCGATCGTCGGTTGCGCACTCGCCATCGATTTCGGCGATATCGACCCCAACGCCCGCAATGCGCTTGTGGCGCCTTCGCACATCGTTCTGCTCGCCGCGCGCGAGGAAGGCTACCGCAGCCTGATGCGGCTGAATTCGCGCGCGTTCCTCGAGACGCCCGTCCACCAGTCCCCGCATATCAAGATCGACTGGCTGAAGGACGAAAGTGCCGGACTGATCGCGCTGACCGGTGGCCCGAATGGTCCGGTGTCGATGGCTCTGGCGACGGACCAGCCTGCGGTCGCCTTATCGCGCACCGAACAGCTCATGGAGGTGTTCGGCGACCGGCTTTATCTCGAACTGCAGCGACACGGGCTCGACGTCGAGCGTCGCGTCGAGGCCGCGCTGATCGACATCGCGTACGCCAAGAGCCTGCCGCTGGTTGCGACCAACGAACCTTATTTCGCGAGCGCCGACGATTATGAATCGCACGACGCTCTCCTCTGCATCGCAGGCGGCCGGTTGATCGCGGAGACGGATCGCCCGCAGCTCACGCCCGAGCATCGCTTCAAGACGCGGGCGGAGATGGCGGTGCTGTTCGCGGATATTCCCGAGGCGCTGTCGTCGACGGTTGAAATCGCGCAGCGCTGTTCGTACCGGCCGCGGACCCGCAAACCGATCCTGCCGCGCTTCACCGTCGGCAGCGACAACACAGCCGACGCGGAAAAGGAGGAGGGCGAAGAGTTGCGGCGTCAGGCGCAAGAAGGCCTCGCCCGCCGCATCGCCGCGCATGGATTGTCTCCGGGCTTTACGGAAGAGGACTACAGCAAGCGTCTCGACTTCGAACTCGGCGTCATCACCCGAATGAACTATTCGGGTTACTTTCTGATCGTGTCCGACTTCATCAAGTGGGCGAAGTCGCAGGGCATCCCGGTTGGACCGGGACGCGGTTCGGGCGCAGGTTCGCTCGTCGCTTATGCGCTGACGATCACCGATCTCGATCCGCTGCGCTTTGGTCTGCTGTTCGAACGCTTCCTCAATCCGGAACGCGTCTCGATGCCGGACTTCGACATCGACTTCTGTCAGGACCGTCGCGGCGAAGTGATCCAGTACGTCCAGCAGCGCTACGGGCGCGAACAGGTCGGCCAGATCATCACCTTCGGTACGCTGCAGGCGCGCGGCGTGCTGCGCGACGTCGGCCGCGTGCTGCAGATGCCGTACGGGCAGGTCGACAAGCTGACCAAGCTTGTGCCGCAAAATCCAGCCGCGCCGGTGACGCTGTCGGCGGCGATCGCGGGCGAGCCGAAATTGCAGGCCTTCCGCGATGAAGACCCGATCGTCGCGCGGGCATTCGACATCGCCATGCGTCTCGAAGGCCTGACGCGCCACGCATCGACCCACGCCGCGGGCATCGTGATCGGCGACCGGCCGCTCTCCGAACTGGTGCCGATGTATCGCGATCCGAAATCGGACATGCCGGTCACCCAGTTCAACATGAAGTGGGTCGAGCCCGCAGGCCTCGTGAAATTCGACTTTCTTGGCCTGAAGACGCTGACTGTCCTCGATGTCGCGGTGAAGCTTCTGAAGCAGCGCGGGCGGGAGGTCGATCTCGCCAAGCTGCCGCTCGATGACAAGACGACCTACGACATGCTCACGCGCGGCGAAGTGGTCGGCGTGTTCCAGGTTGAAAGTCAGGGCATGCGGCGCGCGCTTGTGGACATGCGGCCTGACCGTCTGGAAGACCTGATCGCGCTCGTCGCGCTCTATCGTCCGGGTCCGATGGCGAACATTCCGACCTATTGTGCGCGCAAGCATGGCGACGAAGAGTCGGAATACATGCATGCCATGCTCGAGCCGATCCTGAAGGAGACCTTCGGCGTCATCATCTATCAGGAACAGGTGATGCAGATCGCGCAGGTGATGGCGGGCTATTCGCTCGGTGACGCCGACCTGCTGCGCCGCGCGATGGGCAAAAAGATCCGCGCCGAGATGGACAAGCAGCGCACGATCTTCGTGGCGGGCGCGACCAAGAACAGCGTGGCGAAGGGGCAGGCCGAGCAGATTTTCGAGCTGCTGGCGAAATTTGCTGACTACGGCTTCAACAAGAGCCACGCCGCCGCCTACGCGCTGGTGTCGTACCAGACCGCCTATATGAAGGCGCATTATCCGGTGGAGTTCATCGCGGCGTCGATGACGCTCGACATGAACAACACCGACAAGTTGTCGGAATTCCGCGCCGAGGCGCAACGGCTAGGCATCAAGGTCGAGCCGCCGTCGATCAATCGCTCGGAAAGCACGTTCACGGTCAACGGCAACACGATCTATTATGCGCTCGCCGCTCTCAAGGGCGTCGGCGCGCAGGCGGTCGAGATGATCGTCGAGGCACGCAAGGACGGCGGACCGTTCACCTCGCTGGCGGATTTCGCGTCGCGTGTGCCGCCGCGCGCGATCAATAAGCGCGTCCTGGAAAGTCTCGCCGCCGCAGGTGCGTTCGATGAGTTCAACCCCAACCGCGCCGCGGTGTTTGCGGGTGCGGACGCGATCCTGGCCGCCTGCCAACGTGCCAACGATGCGGTCACGCTGGGGCAGAGCGACATGTTCGGCGGCCAGAGCGGCGCGCCGTCGCTGATCCTGCCGAATGTCGAGCCGTGGCTTCCGGCGGAGCGCCTGCAGCGCGAATACGGCGCGGTTGGCTTCTTCCTCTCCGGTCATCCGCTCGACGATTACAAGGTCGTGCTTCAGCGCCTCAACGTGCAGTCGTGGGCGGAGTTCTCCAACGCGGTGAAGAACGGCCGTACCGCGGGCAAGGTCGCAGCCACCGTGGTGTCGCGCATGGAACGGCGCACCAAGACCGGCAACAAGATGGGTATCATCGGCCTGTCCGATCCGACCGGACATTTCGAGGCTGTGCTGTTTTCCGAAGCGCTCGGTCAATTCCGCGACATGCTGGAGCCGGGGCTCGTCGTGCTGTTGCAACTCAGCGCCGAACTGCAGGGCGAGGACGTGCGCGCGCGCATTGCCAATGTCGAATTGCTCGATCAGGCGGCTGCGAAAACATCGATGGCGCTAAAGATTTTTCTCCGCGACGCCAAGCCGATCGAATCGATCCGTCGCCGCCTCGAGGATCATGCGCAGGGAGCAGGCGCGCGCTCGGGGAGCGCGGGTGAAGTCACGGTGGTGATGATGCTCGATCTCGAAGCGGAGGTGGACTTGAAGCTGCCCGGACGCTTCAAGGTATCGCCGCAGATTGCCGGTGCGTTGAAGGCTGTCACCGGCGTAGTCGATGTACAGACGCTTTAGAGAGCGTTCAAAGAATATTCAGACACGCCCGCGCCGAATGTGCCATCATTGCGACGTATCGCATCGGAGGCTGTTATGGCGTTTCGTATCGTGGGATTGTTTGCTGCTGCCGCACTGCTGGTTGTGACGGCGCTGCCGGGGGTAAGTGAGGCGCAACAGCCTCAGCAGCAGGCACAGCAACCGCAGGAAAAGCGTATTGCTCTGGTGATTGGCAACGGCGCCTATACCAAGGCACCGCTCGCGACCGCCGCCAACGACGCGGGCCTTGTTGCGCAGACATTGCAGGCCGCGGGCTTCGATGTGATAGGTGCGCGCGATCTCGACGGCGATACGCTGCGCAGCAGCTTCCGCGATTTCATCCAGAAGGCGGAAGCATCCGGCCCCGATACGGTGGCAATGGTCTACCTCTCGGGCTACGGCGTGCAGCTTGCGGGCGAGAACTATTTCATTCCGGTCGATTCCAAGATCGAGCGGGATACCGACATCCCGACCGAAGGACTTCGCCTCAGCGACTACATGCGTCAGCTCGCTGCGCTGCCGTTGAAGGCCGGCATTGTCGTGCTCGACATCGCGCGCCAGCAGCCTTTCATTGAAGGCAACGCGCAGATCGCAAGCGGCCTCGCGCTGGTCGACCCCGAGCCGAAGATGCTGATCGCATTCAACTCGGCGCCGGGCACTGTCGCACCGGACGAGCAGGGCGCTTACGGCGCTTACGCGCAGGCGCTCGCCGAGATGATCCGCGCGGGCGGCCTGCCGCTGCCGGAATTGTTCGATCGCGTGCGGCTGCGCGTCAACGAAACCACCAAGGGCGCGCAAGTGCCGTGGGATGCGCAGAAGGTCGACGCGCCGTTCGTGTTCTTCGACCGCGCCCCCGATGCACCGCCGCAGGCGACGCCCGCGCAGGCGGAAGCCGCGCGCAACAAGCCGATCAAGGATATGGGTGCGACCGATGCCTACGCCGCCGCGCTCGAGCGCGACACGCTGCAGGGCTACGAGGATTTCCTCAATGCCTATGCGAGCGATCCGATGGCCAAGCGCGTGCGCGTCATCGTCGCCGCGCGGCGCGAGGCGATCACATGGCGGCGTACCTATCGTACCGATACACCGGATGCCTACTGGTCGTATCTGCGCCGCTATCCGCAAGGCCCTCACGCTGCCGATGCGCGCCGTCGCCTTGCGGTTTTGTCAGCAGCGCTGGAGCCGCCGCAGTCGTTTGCGATGATCGATTACGACGTGCCGCCGCCGCCGCCCGACGAGATCGTCTATGTCGACCGGCCGGTGCTGATGTTCTCCGACCCGGATTTCGATTTCGCGCCGCCGCCATCGCCGCCGGTTTATTACCTGCCGCCGCCGCCGGAGGACTTCATCGATCTGCCGCCGCCGTATTATTATTCGGATGACCTGTTCATCCTGCCGCAGCCGGTGTTCGTGCCGATTCCGATCTTCGTGCGTCCGCCGATCTATGTGCGGCCGCCGCAGCATGACTTCCTCTTTGCTAACATCCACAACCGCGCGGTGATCGACAGCCAGATCAACCGGCGTGGGCCGGGCGGCTTCAATAGGCCGGGCGGTCCGGGGCTCCCTCCGGGAGCGAAGGGGCCGATGATTCAGCGTCCGTTCAATGCAGGACCGGCGCTGCCCGGCGCGGTGCAGCGTCGCGCCACGCTCATCTCTGAAGGCAAGGCGCAGCGCCCCGCGAGTTCGTTCATCAATCCGCGCGCCAATATCGGCAATGTCGACCGCCGCGCACCGTTGCCGGGCCCTCGCAAGTTCGGCCCCGGTGCGACCACGCCTCCGGTTGCGCCTGGTGCGCGCCCGATGGCGCCGGCCACGATGCCAAATCGCAATGCGTTGCCCGTCCCGGGTCGTGGCAATGTGCCGAATGCACCTACCATGCGGGGACCGCAGCCAAACCCGGCCGGACCGCAGGCGCGTCCGGGTGGTCCCGGTGTTCCGAATGCCGGTGGACCTAATGCCGGTCGCCCCGGTCCCGGCGGACCGGGCCATATGGGACCGGGCCCCGGCCAGCGTGGACCTGATGCCAACAGGCCTGCCATCAACCGGCCTGACGTGAACCGTCCGGGCACGAATCGTCCCGGTATGGGAGGTCCGAGGCCGGACGCGATGAGGCCGCCTTCATCGGCCCGACCTTCGCAACCGCCCGCCGCGATGCGTCCTGCGCCGCAGGTCCAGCGGCCCATGCCGTCTCGGCCCGCGCCGCAGATTCGTCCGCAGGTACAGCCCCGGATGGCGCCTCCGCCACGGCAGGCCGCTCCGCCGCAGCGCATGGCACCGCCGCCCCGGATGGCTCCTCAACGTCCGCCGCCGATGGCCCGGCCCGCCGCACCTCCGCGACAGGCCCCGATGGCGCGGCCTGCACCGCCGCCGCGGATGGCCCCGCCAAGAGCTGCTCCGCCGCCACGGCCGGCTGCACCAGCCAAGCGCTGCCCGCCGAACGTGCCGCGGTGCTGAAAGATTTGAGGACCGGCGGGCATTCCACCGGTCCTCTTTCTTTTTAAGATCTCCCGGGCTGGAACCCGGCGGGCAGGGGACCAAATAACGCCCCCAAATCCTTGCCTTATGCCGAGTCTGTGGGTATAAGCCGCGCCATCTCACACGGAAACATGGCTGTCACAGGCCGTCCGGTGGCAACCGGGCCGCACGATCTGTCCATTTCGGACGCATCCGTAAGGCTCATTGCTCACACGTTTCCGGAGGAACCAACCGGAGAATACAACAATGGCGCTTCCCGATTTCTCGATGCGTCAGCTCCTCGAAGCTGGCGTTCACTTTGGTCACCAGTCCCACCGGTGGAATCCGAAAATGGCGGATTACATCTTCGGTGCCCGCAATAACATTCACATCATCGATCTCGCTCAGACCGTTCCACTGCTGCATCGTGCGCTGCAGGCGGTGAGCGATACCGTCGCCAAGGGCGGCCGCATCCTGTTCGTTGGTACCAAGCGTTCGGCACAGGACGGCGTTGCTGAAGCGGCGAAGCGCTCGGCGCAGTACTTCGTCAACTCCCGCTGGCTCGGTGGCACGCTGACCAACTGGAAGACGGTGTCGGGCTCGATCAAGCGTCTGCGCCAGCTCGAAGAGATGCTCGGCTCGGCCGAGGGCAACCAGTACACCAAGAAAGAGCGCCTGACGCTTCAGCGCGAGCGCGACAAGCTCGACCGCTCGCTCGGTGGCATCAAGGACATGGGCGGTCTGCCCGATCTGATCTTCGTGATCGACACCAACAAGGAAGGCATCGCGATCCAGGAAGCCCAGCGCCTCGGCATTCCGGTCGCGGCGGTCGTCGACACCAACTGCGACCCGAAGGGCATCACCTACGTTGTCCCTGGTAACGACGACGCGGGCCGCGCCATCGCGCTGTATTGCGACCTTATTGCGCGTGCCGCGATTGACGGCATCTCGCGCGGTCAGGGCGATGCCGGCATCGATATCGGCGCCATGGCCAACCCGCCGAAGGAAGACGCGGTGGCTCCGAAGACGGACGGCTTCCAGGGCCTCGCAGGTCCGCGTGGCGTTGCTGACGACCTCAAGAAGCTGTCGGGCGTTTCCGGCGCGATCGAGAAGAAGCTCAACGATCTCGGCGTTTTCCACTACTGGCAGATCGCCGAACTCGACCACGACACGGCCCACAAGATCGGCGAAGAAGTCGGTCTTCCGGCTCGTGCCGATGGCTGGGTCGCCCAGTCGAAGGCGCTCACCGCCGACGCGGAATAATTCAAGACCACCTTCGCGGCCGGCTCTGCCGGCCGCATCATTATCAGGCAAGAAACGCCCTGTAAGACGATGGCATGCGGCCCCGCAGCCGCGACACTGCAGGCGAAAGGGTATTGGACAATGGCAACGATCTCAGCAGCGATGGTCAAGGATCTGCGCGACAAGACCGGCGCGGGCATGATGGACTGCAAGCAGGCGCTCAACGAGAACGGCGGCGATATCGACGCGGCGGTGGATTGGCTGCGCAAGAAGGGCCTGTCGAAGGCCGCGAAGAAGGCCGGACGCGTTGCCGCCGAAGGTCTGATCGGTGCGGTCGTCTCCGGCACCAAGGGCGTTATCGTCGAGGTCAACTCGGAAACCGACTTCGTTGCCCGCAACGAGCAGTTCCAGGGTCTCGTCAAGATGATCGGTCAGGTCGCGCTCGACGCGGGTGCCGAGGTCGAGAAGATCAAGGCCGCCAAGGTTGGCGCTGTCACCGTGGAAGCCGCAATCAACGACGCGATCGCCACCATCGGCGAGAACATGACGCTGCGCCGCGCGGCTACGCTTTCCGTCAATAGCGGTGTGGTTGCGAGCTATGTCCACAACGCCGTCACCGACGGTCTCGGCAAGATGGGCGTGATCGTCGCGCTCGAATCGGCCGGCAAGGCCGATGAACTGGCCGCGCTCGGCCGTCAGCTCGCAATGCACGTCGCCGCCGCCAATCCGCAGGCGCTGGACGCCACCGGCCTCGACCCGCAGGTCGTCGCCCGCGAGAAGGACGTGCTGGCCGACAAGTACCGCCAGCAGGGCAAGCCGGACAACGTCATCGAGAAGATCGTCGAATCCGGTCTCAAGACCTACTACAAGGAAGTCACCCTGCTGGAGCAGGCCTTCATTCACGACAGCGGCAAGAGCGTAGCCCAGGCCGTGAAGGAAGCCGAAGGCAAGGTCGGCGCGCCTATCAAGGTTGCTGGATTTGTGCGCTATGCTCTCGGCGAGGGAATCGAGAAAGAAGAATCCGATTTCGCCGCCGAAGTTGCCGCCGCTGCCGGACAGGGCTGAGCGGAGACTTCCGCTCAACCATTCTGGAAGGGACAACGCGTCATGGGTGAGCCGCTCTATCGTCGCGTCGTGGTGAAGCTGTCCGGCGAGTATCTCGCCGGCCACCAGCCTTTCGGTATCGATCAACCGACACTGGACCGTGTTGCGTCCGACCTCATCGAGGCGACGGAGCGGGGCATCGAAGTTGCCGTCGTCGTGGGCGGCGGCAACATCTTCCGTGGGGTGGACGTGTCCTCGCGCGGCGTGTCGCGACCGACCGGCGACACCATGGGCATGCTTGCTACCGTGATGAACTGCCTCGCGCTCGAATCAGCGCTGGAGCGCAAAGGCAAATCCGCGCGCACGCTCTGTGCGCTGGCAATGCCGCAGGTGTGCGAACTGTTCACTCGCAAGGCGGCGCTGCGTTATCTCGCCGACGGCCGCATCGTGCTGTTCGCGGGCGGCACCGGCAATCCATTCTTCACCACCGACACCACCGCCGTGCTGCGCGCGAGCGAGATCGGTGCGCAGGCGGTGCTGAAAGCCACCAACGTGGACGGCGTCTACAGCGCCGATCCGAAAGTGGACAAAACCGCCAAGCGCTTCGAGCGGCTGTCGCACTCGCAGGCCATCCAGGGCGGCTACAAGGTGATGGACGCCACTGCCTTCGCGCTTGCCCGCGAGAACTCATTGCCTATCATCGTGTTTTCAATCGCCGAATCCGGGTCGATCGGCGCAATTCTGGACGGCACCGGCAACGGCACGATCGTCGCCGGCTGACAAGGAGCGGAAGTTCATGACGACGAACGGTTTCGACATCAACGATCTGAAACGCCGCATGGATGGCGCGAAGGATTCGCTGAAGCATGAACTTGGCGGCTTGCGCACCGGGCGTGCGGCGATCTCGATGGTCGAGCCGGTGCAGGTCGAAGCCTATGGCAGCTACATGCCGCTTAATCAGGTGGCGACCGTCAGCGTGCCTGAGCCGCGCCTTCTGTCGGTGCAGGTCTGGGACAAGTCGATGGTGAAGGCCGTCGAGACCGCGATCGTGAATTCCAATCTCGGATTGTCGCCCGCGACCGAAGGGCAGGTGATCCGGCTGCGGATTCCGGAGCTGAACGAGGAACGCCGCAAGGAACTGGTGAAGGTCGCGCACAAATACGCAGAGGCGGCCCGCGTCGCGGTGCGCCATGTTCGCCGCGACGGCCTCGACATCGTCAAGAAGCTGGAGAAGGATCACAAGATCTCCGAGGACGAGCACGAGCGGGCGTCTGGCGAAATCCAGAAGGCGACCGACGCGGTCATCGGCGATATCGACAAGCTGCTCGCCACCAAGGAAAAAGAAATTCTCACCGTCTGAGAGAAACCGATGTTGAAGGGCGACACGCCACAGAACGGAGAGCCGGAAAACACCGGATCGCCGCGGCACGTCGCTATCATCATGGACGGCAACGGCCGCTGGGCGGCTGCGCGGGGATTGCCGCGTGCGGAAGGGCACCGGCGTGGCGTCGAGGCGCTGCGCAAGGTTCTGCGCGCCGCGCACGAACTCGGTATCTCCTATCTGACGATCTTCTCTTTCAGTTCGGAGAACTGGTCGCGTCCGGCGAGCGAGATTGGCGATCTGTTTGGCCTCTTGCGCCGCTTCATCCGTAATGACCTCGCCTCGTTGCACAGCGACGGCGTCTGCGTGCGCGTGATCGGCGAGCGCGAAGGGCTCGAGCCGGACATCAAGGCGCTGCTCGGGGAAGCCGAGGATTTGACGCGTAACAACACGCGGCTCACGCTTGTCGTCGCGTTCAATTACGGTTCGCGACACGAGATTGCGCATGCCGCGCAGCGGCTCGCGGTCGAAGTGGCTGAAGGCAAGCGCGACCCGGCTACGATTACGGCCGAGACGCTCGGCAGCTACCTCGACGCGCCGGATATTCCAGATCCCGATCTCATTATCCGGACCAGCGGTGAACAGCGGCTGTCGAACTTCCTGATGTGGCAGGCGGCCTATAGCGAGCTCGTGTTTGTGCCGATCCATTGGCCAGATTTCGACAAGGCCGCACTTGAAGGAGCGATTGCCGAATATGCGACCCGCGAACGCCGTTTCGGCGGTCTGATCGCGAAGACGGGATCGTGAACGGCGCGATGCCGGAATCCTCGGCACCGACTGCTGCGGTGAAGAATTCGCGCAACTTGCTGATGCGTGTCGCCGCTGCCGCATTGATGGTGCCGTTGGCGCTGATGTTCGTGTTCGCGGGCGGCTGGCTCTGGGTACTGCTCGTCACCGCGATTGCCGTCGGCCTGTTCTACGAGTGGCACGAGATCGTCAATCCGGTGCGCAATCCGCGCACCTTCGCGGCTGGCGTGATCGCGCTCGAACTGATCGGCCTGGCGTTGTGGTTCGGGTGGGGTGGCGTGGCGTGGGCCGCGCTCATTCTCGGCACAACGCTGATCGCCTTTCTGGCGACGGAGCAGAAATGCTGGATCACGGGCGGCTTCATGTACGCGGCGGCGGCGCTCATCGCCTCCGCGATGGTGCGGCTCGATGGTGCGATGGGGTTCTACGCGTTGATGTTCACGCTGCTCGTCGTCTGGGCGAGTGACATCGGCGGTTACTTTGCAGGCCGTGCCATTGGCGGCCCGAAACTCTGGCCGCGCGTCAGCCCGAACAAGACATGGGCGGGCTCAATCGGTGCGCTGATTCTGAGCGCGCTGGTAGCGGTCGTCGTGGCGTGGCTGGGCTGGGGACGGCTCGTGCCGTTGATCGTGCTCGCGCTCGCGATGTCGGTGGTGGCGCAGCTCGGCGACCTGTTCGAGTCGGCAGTGAAGCGCCGCTTCGGGGTCAAGGATTCGAGCCAGATCATTCCGGGCCATGGTGGCCTGATGGATCGGCTTGACGGGTTTGTCGCCGCGATCGTTTTCGTGGCTTTGATCGGGTTTTTACGGGCCGGTGCTGATGGCATCGGCCGTGGTTTCATGATTTGGTGATCTGATGAGTGTTGTGCCTTTACGTCAAAGCGAGCCGATGCTGCATGCCGATCGTGTCGTCACGATTCTCGGCGCGACAGGTTCGATCGGCCAAAGCACCGTCGATCTGGTGCGCCGCGCGCCGGAGCGTTATCGCGTCGAGGCGCTGACCGCGCACAGCAATGTCGCCGAGCTTGCGAAGCTCGCGCGCGAACTCGGCGCACGCTACGCCGCGATTGCCGACGAGGCGAAGTATGGCGAATTGAAAGACGCGCTCGCAGGCTCGGGCATCGAGGCGGGCGCGGGCGAGGGGGCGCTGGTCGAAGCTGCTCTTCGGCCTGCCAACTGGGTGATGGCCGCGATGAGCGGCGCGGCGGGCCTCAAGCCGGCGATGGCGGCGGCCGGGCGCGGTGAGATCGTCGCACTCGCCAACAAGGAATGCCTTGTCTGCGCCGGCGAAGCCTTCATGAACCACGCCGCCGCGAGCAAGGCGACCGTGCTGCCGGTTGATTCTGAACATAATGCGATCTTCCAGGCGCTCGGCGCGGGCCGCCGCGAGGATCTCGTTCGTATCATCCTGACTGCGTCCGGCGGTCCGTTCCGCTCGGCGACGCGCGAGCAGATCGAGAACGCCACCGTAGAGCAGGCGCTCAAGCATCCGAACTGGAGCATGGGCCGCAAGATCACCATCGACTCTGCGACCATGTTCAACAAAGCGCTGGAGATCATCGAGGCATTTCATCTGTTCGAGCTCACGGCCGACCAGATCGATGTGCTGGTGCATCCGCAGTCGATCATCCATGGCCTCGTGGAATTCACCGACTGCTCGGTGGTGGCGCAGATGGGCACGCCCGACATGCGCACGCCGATCGCGCATTGCCTTGGCTGGCCGCACCGGATCGATGGTCCGGCGCAGCGCCTCGATCTTGCCAAATTAGGACAACTGACCTTCGAGGCGCCGGATCCGGTGCGGTTCCCGGCGCTGCGGCTGGTTCAGGAGGCGCTGCGGACGGGCGGAGCGGCGCCGACCGTGCTCAACGCAGCCAATGAGGTCGCGGTCGCCTCATTCCTCGACCGCAAGATTCCATTCGGCGGCATCGCACGGCTGGTCGAGGCGACACTTGAGGCTCTGGTGGCCAAGGGAACGGCGAAGGCACCACAAAGCGCCGACGAGGCCCTCGCCGTTGACCATACTGCGCGAAAAATCGCTGCGGGGCTCTTGCCTCAAATTGCCTTAAAGGCATCCTAGACGATTGGGGAAGCGGGCCTGTACGGCTCGCACGCGAGGGACGGACGTGGATTTTTTGTTCAATATTTTCCATACGTTAAGCCATGGTCTGATTGGCTATCTCGTTCCTTTTCTCTTCGTCCTGACGATTGTCGTTTTCTTCCATGAACTCGGCCATTTCCTGGTTGCGCGCTGGGCCGGCGTGCGCGTGCTCACGTTCTCGCTCGGTTTCGGTCCCGAACTGTTCGGGTTCAACGACCGCACCGGTACCCGCTGGAAGCTCTCCGCGATCCCGCTTGGCGGCTATGTGAAGTTCTTCGGCGATGCGAGCGAAGCCAGCACGCCTGCGTCGAGTGTGCTTGCCGCGATGTCGGAGAAGGAGCGGCAGGACAGCTTCCACCACAAGAGCGTGGCGCGTCGCGCCGCCATCGTGGCGGCAGGTCCGATTGCGAACTTCATCCTGGCGATTGTGATTTTCGCCGGTCTTTTCACGTTCTACGGTAAGCCCAACACCAGCGCACGGGTCGACACGGTGCAGCCCAGCAGCGCCGCTGCTGCCGCCGGTTTCAAGCCAGGTGACGTCGTCACCAAGATCGATGGGCAGACCATCGAAACCTTCGTGGACATGCAGCGCATTGTCTCCACGCGTGCAGGCGAGGAGCTGCACTTCACGGTGAAGCGCGGCGACCGCGTCGAGAACCTCACCGCAACGCCTGAGCTGCGCGAGGTGAAGGACAGCTTCAACAACGTCCACAAGATCGGCGTTCTCGGCATCAGCCGGTCCTCGACGCCCGGAGAGCATGCGGTCGAACGCGTCGATCCGGCGACGGGCCTCTGGCTCGGCGTCAAGGAGACCTGGTTCGTCGCCAAGAGCACGATCCTCTATATCGGCGACATCTTCACCCGCCGCGCGAGCACCGATCAGCTCGGCGGACCGATCCGAATCGCCCAGATTTCGGGGCAGGTGGCGACCATCGGCCTCGCGGCGCTGGTCCACCTGACGGCCGTGCTGTCGGTCTCTATCGGCCTGTTGAACCTGTTTCCGGTACCCATGCTCGATGGTGGTCACCTTTTGTTCTATGCGGTGGAGGCTATCCGAGGCCGGCCACTGTCCGAAAGGTCGCAGGAAATGGGCTTCCGTGTAGGCCTTGCGCTGGTGCTGATGCTGATGGTGTTCGCTACCTACAACGACATCCTGCATCTCGCTGGATCGTAACGGTTTTACCACCCGTGGCCGATAGGCAACGTCTTGGTGGGATTTTAGGTTTTCGATGCGAAAGGACGTTTGCCCGAGTGTTAAAATTGGCTACAAGCGGGCAATCTTTTGGGGAATCTCCCGACTCTCTCTTCGGGTCGGCTTTGGAATGATAAGGGCGCCTGGCGCATGATGGTTGGTTTGCGGGGTTTGCGGGGAGGCTTGGCGGCCGCCCTGGTTATGTTTGCTGCGCCCGCCGCAACGGTGGCTACGGTCGGTTTTGGTGTGACCGCGGCTTATGCCCAAACGGTTGCTTCCATTGGGGTTGAGGGGAACCGCCGTATCGAAGCCGATACGATCCGCTCCTATTTCAAGCCGGGCCCGAGCGGTCGCCTCGACAACGTCGCGATCGATGACGGCCTCAAGGCGCTGATCAACACCGGCCTGTTCTCCGATGTCCGAATCGAGCATCGCGGCGGCCGCGTCGTTGTTGTCGTGTCCGAAAACTCCGTGCTTGGCCGCGTCGTCTTCGAGGGCAACAAGAAGATCAAGGACGAGCAGCTCTCCGCCGAGGTGCAGTCGAAGCCGCGCGGCACGTTGTCGCGGGCGATGGTGCAGTCCGATACCCAGCGGATCATCGAAATCTATCGCCATGCCGGCCGTTACGACGTGACGGTGACGCCCGAATACATCGAGCAGCCGAACAACCGCGTTGACCTGATCTTCGTGATTCAGGAAGGCAAGAAGACCGGCGTGCAGGCCATCAATTTCGTCGGCAACCACGCGTTCTCCGCCTATCGCCTGCGTGACATCATCAAGACCCGCGAATCCAACATCCTGTCGTTCCTCACCTCCGGCGACGTCTACGATCCGGATCGCGTTGAAGCCGACCGCGATCTGATTCGCCGCTTCTATCTGAAGAACGGCTATGCCGACGTGCAGGTCATCGCGGCGTTGACCGAATACGATCCCTCGGTGAAGGGCTTCATCGTCACCTTCAAGATCGAGGAAGGTCAGAAGTATCGCGTCAGCTCGATCAGCTTCGCCTCGACGATTCCCTCGTTCGATGCGAATGCTCTGCGGCCTTTGTCACGTGTGAGCGTCGGCTCCGTCTATAACGTCGAGGCGGTCGAGAAGTCCGTCGAGGACATGACTGTCGACACGTCCCGCCGTGGTTATGCCTTCGCCCAGGTCAAGCCGCGTGGCGACCGCAACTTCGAGAACCACACCGTCTCGATCGTCTTCGACGTGACGGAAGGGCCGCGCGTCTACATCGAGCGCATCAACATCCGTGGCAATACGCGCACGCGCGATTACGTGCTGCGCCGCGAGTTCGACATTGGTGAAGGCGACGCCTACAACCGCGCGCTGATCGACCGCGCCGAGCGCCGCCTGAAGAATCTCGACTACTTCAAGGAAGTGAAGATCACGCAGGAGCCGGGCTCCTCGCCGGACCGCGTCATCGTCAACGTTGACGTTGAAGAGAAATCGACCGGCGACTTCTCGGTCTCGGGTGGTTACTCGACCGCCGACGGCGCACTCGCCGAAGTCAGCATCTCCGAGCGCAACCTCTTGGGCCGCGGTCTCTACGCGAAGGCGTCGGTGCAGTACGGCCAGTATGCACGTGGCTACACGCTGTCGTTCGTCGAGCCATATCTGCTCGGCTACCGTGTTGCGCTGGGTCTCGACCTCTATCAGCGCGAGCAACTGCCCAACAGCTACATTTCGTACACGTCGAAGACGTTCGGCTTCAGCCCGCGTCTCGGCTTCCAGCTGCGTGAAGACCTGTCATTGCAGGTGCGTTACTCGATCTCGCAGCAGAAGATCGAGCTGCCTTATCAGTATACCAACTGTAATAATGGGGGTAACTCGAATCTGCCGTTCTTCCCGACACCGGCTTATGTTGCTGCTAACGGAGGAAGCGTCACTAACCCGAGTGATCCGAGCAATCCGTTTACGTCTGTAAATAACTGCTATTCTGATGGCGAAGCTTCCATTCCAGTCAAGGCCGGTTTGGGATTCGGCGCGGTCCTGACCTCGGCAGCAGGCGCGACGCTGACCTACAACACCCTCGACAACAACAAGAACCCGACCTCCGGTATCTTGGCAGCTTGGTCTGAAGATTTCGCGGGCCTCGGCGGTGACGTGCGCTATGTGAAGTCCACCGCCGACGTGAAGCTCTATACGCCGATCGTCTCCGATATCGTCGGTTTGATCCACGTGCAGGGCGGTATCCTCAATGGCTGGGGTGGTGGCGGTGCTGCGAACGTTGGTAACCCCAACGGCGATGTCCGAATGCTGGACAATTTCCAGATGGGGCCGAACCTCGTGCGCGGCTTCGCTCCGATGGGTATCGGACCTCGTGACCTGACGATCGGAACGACGAATGACGCGCTCGGCGGCACCAAGTACTGGGGCGCTTCGGCCGAACTGCAGATGCCGTTCTGGTTTCTGCCGAAGGAGGCCGGCCTGAAGGGGGCTGTCTTCGCAGATGCCGGTTCGCTGTGGGATTATCAAGGCATCACGGTTCTTGCCTCAGACCCGACGCAGAAGGTTGATCTTGGTGACACCAATGGCATGAAGGTCCGCTCTTCGGTCGGTGTCGGCCTGATCTGGGCCTCGCCGTTCGGTCCGCTGCGGTTCGACTATGCCGTGCCGATCAACAAGGTTACTGGCGACCGCGTCCAGCAGTTCCGGTTCGGCGGCGGTACTTCGTTCTGATCCGGGCTTGAGACGCAGCTCGTTTTCATCGAGATTGAAGCGGCCGGATCATCTCCGGCCGCTTGATTTTATGGCTGGTTTGTTCCGGATTGCTTCCATTATGGATTTTCAGGGTGACCGTTCCGTGAGGCAGCAGGCATGACGCAGCCAGGCTTTTTCAAACAGCCGGAACCCATGACCCTGGGCGATATCGCCGCTCTGACGGGAGCGCAGTTGGCCGACCCGTCTAAGGCTGGGCAGACCGTCAGCGGCACATCGACGCTCGATCAGGCGGGTCCCAAGGACCTCGCCTTCTTCGACAAGCGCAGATACGGCGACGAGCTTTATCGCTCGCATGCGGGCGCCTGTCTTGTCAGCGCAGGCCTGCAGGCGGACGTGCCGGACCATATTGCGGTCCTGCGCGTGGCCAATCCCTACGCGGCCTTCGTTGAGGTCGCTCGTGTGCTCTATGCCGATACGCTGCGGCCGGCATCTTCCTTCGGGAATGATGGAATTGCGGACTCGGCCGTCGTGCACACCGATGCGTTGCTGGAGGACGGCGTGATTGTCGATCCGCTGGCGGTGATCGGCCCCGACGTCGAGATCGGCTCCGGTACGGTGATCGGCTCCGGCACGGTGATCGGAGCAGGCGTCAAGATCGGCCGGAATTGTAGTATCGGCCCCGGCGTGACGATCCTGCACTGCTACATCGGTAACGATGTCATCATCCATCCGGGCTGCCGGATTGGCCAGGACGGCTATGGCTTCGTGTCCGGGCCAAAGGGGCATAAGAAGGTGCCACAACGCGGGCGCGTTCTCATCCAGAACGACGTCGAGATCGGCGCGGGCACGACCGTCGATCGTGGCGCGTTGCGCGATACCGTGATCGGTGAGGGCACCAAGATCGATAATCTGGTGCAGATCGGCCATAACGTCACCATTGGACGGCGCTGCATCATTGTCAGTCAAAGCGGCGTGGCGGGAAGTTCGACGCTTGGCGATGGCGCTGTGCTCGGTGCGCGCGTCGGCGTCAGCGATCATGCCACCATCGGTGCGGGTTCGATGCTGGCAGCGCGCTCGAGCGTTGTCGGCGAGGTGCCGGCGAACGTGAAATGGGGCGGATCGCCCGCCAAGCCGATCAAACAATTTTTCCGTGAACTGTTCGAAGTCGAAAAGCTTGGCCGCGAGGGTCTGAACGGCGGCAAGTCGAAATCGGCAGGCGCGAACGAAGAAGGACAAAAATAATGGAAGCGCAGGCGCCAATACGTCTGGAATCGGTGGACATCGGTACCATCATGAAGACCTTGCCGCACCGGTATCCGTTTCTCCTGATTGATCGGGTGGTGGATATCCGCGACGATTTCAGCGGCATCGGCATCAAGAACGTCACTGCGAACGAGCCATGCTTTCAGGGCCATTTTCCGAACCGGCCGATCTATCCGGGCGTGCTGATGATCGAGGGGATGGCGCAGACTGCAGGTGTGATCGGGATGCTCTCCACTGAGACCGAACGGCCTACGGCGGTTTATTTTCTCACCATCGACAACTGCAAGTTTCGCAAGCCTGCGGGACCGGGGGACGTGATTTCGTATCATATGCGGCTGGTCAACCGGAAACGCGCGATGTGGTGGTTTCACGGCGACGCCAAGGTGAACGGCGTGACGGTTGCTGAGGCTGATGTCGGCGCCATGCTGGCGGATTGAACTGATGACCAGGATCGATCCCTCCGCGCGTGTTGAATCGGGCGCCGTTCTCGGCGCCGACGTCACCATTGGTCCGTTTTGCGTGGTCGGTCCGCATGCCGTGATCGGCGCAGGTACGACGTTGATCTCGCATGTCAGTGTGACCGGCGTCACGACGATCGGAGAAAGTTGCACCGTCTATCCGTTCGCCTCGCTCGGCACCGCGCCGCAGTCGACCGGCTATCGCGGCGAGCCGACCAAGCTCGTCATCGGTAATAACTGCACCATCCGCGAAGGCGTGACGATGAACACTGGTACCGTCTCAGGCGGTGGCGTCACGACAGTCGGTGATCGTGGGTTCTTCATGAACAACTCGCATGTTGGGCACGACTGCCACGTCGGCAACGACGTTATCTTCGCGACCTCCGCAACACTCGGCGGCCATTGCACGATCGGCGATTTCGTCTTTATCGGTGGTCTGTCTGCAGTCCATCAGTTTACGCGGATCGGCTCTCAGGTGATGGTCGGTGGCATGTCCGGCGTGACCTACGACATCATTCCTTATGCCATAGCCAACGGCCAGCGCGCGCGACTTGAAGGCTTGAACGTGATCGGAATGAAGCGGCGAGGCTTCAATGCTGCACGCATGAAAACCGTTCGCATATTTTACCAGAAGCTGTTTAATGGCTCGGGCGTATTCGCCGAGCGGCTGGCGACGCTGCAAAGCGAACGCGGCGCCGATCCTGCGATTGCCGAGATTCTGGACTTCATTGCGGCCGACAGGCATCGTTCGCTGACTATGACGTCGATTTCCGATCATTCCTGAATGTGGTGGTGATGGACAATCAGGCCGATCATACACACCCGGTCGGATTGATTGCTGGGGGCGGCGTTCTTCCTTTCGCGCTGGCTGACAGTCTGCTTGCGCAGGGGCGAACGCCTGTTTTTATCGGCCTGAGAGGATTCTGCGATCCGCAGCGCATCGCGAATTATCGTCATCGCTGGTTTTCCGTCGGCCAGTTCGGTTCGATCATGAAAGCGCTGCGCGAGGAGGGATGCACCGACATCACCTTCATCGGCAATCTGGTCCGGCCCGCATTCAGGGACCTGCGCTTCGATTGGTCGGCGGTGCGGCTTCTTCCGCGAATTCTGAATGGTCTGCGTGGCGGCGATGATCATATTCTCTCGGCCACAGCGCGTGTGTTCGAGGATGGAGGTTTTCGCGTGCTTGGTGTGCGCGATCTCGCACCCGATCTCCTGATGCCGTCCGGCTGCCTCACGCGTACGCAACCTGACGCAGCGAGCCTTGCCGATGCGGTGAAGGGGCGCGAGGTGCTGCAGGCGATCAGCCCGTTCGATGTTGGGCAGGCTGTCGTCGTGATCGACGGTCATGTCGTGAGCGTTGAAGACATCGAGGGTACCGATGCGCTGCTGGCGCGGATCAAGCGGCTGCGCGAGAATGGCCGGCTTCGGGCCAAACCGGGGCGTGGCGTCCTCGTCAAGGCGCCTAAGCAGGGCCAGGATTTGCGCCTCGATCTTCCAGCGCTCGGGCCACAAACGATCCGGGGCTTAATGGAAGCTGGTCTTGCGGGGCTTGCGGTTGCGGCGGGACATTCGGTCGTTGCCGAGCCGCAGGCAATGATCGAGGCAGCGGATAGTGCCGGAATCTTTGTCATCGGGCAGGAATCCTGACCGTGGCGCGGGAGGTCATGGGCAGCCGTCGAAAAATCTTTCTGATTGCCACGGAACCTTCCGGCGACCATCTCGGTGCCGCGCTGATGAAAGAACTGCGCCACCGTTTCGGTGGCGATGTCGAGTTCGCTGGAATCGGCGGTCGCGAAATGGAAGGGCAGGGACTCGGTTCGCTTTTCCCGATTGGCGATCTTGCGATTGTCGGATTCGCTGCAATTGTGCAGCAACTCCCGATGCTGATGCGGCGTATTCGCGAGGCTGCAGCGGCGGTTGTTCAGACAAAGCCTGACATTCTGGTGATTATCGACAGTCCCGATTTCACCCATCGCGTGGCGAAGAAGGTTCGCAAGATCGATCCTTCGATCCCGATCGTCGATTATGTATCGCCGACGATCTGGGCGTGGCGACCGGGGCGCGCGCGCGTCATGGCGCGTTACGTCGATCACGTGCTCGCGGTGCTGCCGTTCGAACCGGAAGAGCATCGCAAGCTCGGCGGACCGGCCTGCACCTACATTGGTCATCCGCTGATCGAACGGCTCGATACGCTGCAGCCGAATGCACAGGAGCAACAGCGGCGGGAAACGCCGCCTCCTGTGCTTGTGCTGTTGCCCGGCAGCCGCCGTGGTGAAATCCGCCACCACATGCAGGTGTTTGGCGAAACGCTGGCGGCCTTGCGCGAGCAGGGGCTTGCGGTCGAGCCTGTGCTGCCGACCTTGCCGCATTTGTTGGATGCGGTGAATGAGGCCGTCGCGCAGTGGCCGGTACGGCCGCGCATCGTGACGGGCGAGGCGGAGAAGCAGGCGGCGTTTCGCACCGCGCGCGCGGCGCTGGCGAAGTCGGGCACCGTGACGCTCGAACTGGCTTTGGCGGGCGTGCCAATGGTGACGCTCTATCGCGGCGGCGCGATAGAGGCCTGGATCGCACGTCGTGTCGTGCGCGTGTCCTCGATCATTCTCGCCAATCTCGTGATAGGCGAGAATGTTATTCCCGAATTTCATCAGGAAGAATGTACAGCGCAGAATCTTGCGCCTGCCTTGCAGGCTATTCTGAACGATACGCCGCAACGAAGTCGTCAACTCGAAGCCTTCGCGAAGCTCGACCAGATCATGAATACAGGTGCGCTTTCTCCAAGCGAGGCAGCCGCCGACGTAGTGATCGAAATGCTCGGGAAAGATCGGGCTCCACGATAATCAGTTGCTATCGGAGCGGCGATGATTCAGTACGAATTGATCTAGGTCAAAATACGTATTTCTGAGGGTCGTCGGCCTTCAGGAGGGCTTAAACAAAATTCAATATGTTTGATGCAGCGTGATCGTCATTGAGAGCGCGGCGCACTGCGATGATTCGTGGGAGACGCCATACAGATCACGCACGCTACCTCTCGAGACGTATGAACTCGATGAGGCTTTTAAATGCGCAAGAATTTTCCAGTGACCGATGCCGAGTATCCGGTCACTGATGAAACATTGATTGTTTCCAAAACCAATCTCAAGGGCAAGCTGACCTATATCAATGGTGATTTCATTGACGCGGCAGAATTCACGTCGGATGAACTAATAGGTCAGCCGCACAATATCGTTCGTCATCCGGATATGCCGGAGGTGGCCTTCGAAAACCTCTGGGACACGCTCAAGGCCGGAAAGCCCTGGCTTGGTGCGATCAAGAACCGCCGCAAGAATGGTGGGTTCTACTGGGTCCTCGCCACCGCGTCTCTCATTCGGGAAGGTGGACAAGTCACGGGTTACACGTCGATCCGGACGAAGCTGCCAGCCGACCAGCGCGCGCTCGCCGAAGAAGTGTATGCGGCCATTCGCGAGAACAAGCCGCATCGCTACCGCATCGATGCCGGCATCATCCGGAAGCGCTCCTTCTTCGATCATTTCGCGTTTTTCACGCGCACGCTGAAAGCGCGCCTGACGACGATGATCGCGGTGCAGATGATCTTCCTGCTCGCTATCGGCGTCTGGAGCGCGACTGGTCATGGCGCGTCGGGAATGCTGATGGCTTGCCTCGCCGGCATGGGTATCATCGCTTGCGCGGTTGTAGGGCGCCAGACCATTCTGGCCGTTCAAGGCCCGATGAAGCACCTGAATGAAGTCATGACGAATCTCGTTCAGGACAAGCTTGATAACCGGATTGAAATTATCCGCGACGACGAGATTGGAGAGGCGCTCCGCAATCTGCAGACGGTGCAGACCGTCATTCGCTTCAGCCGCGAAGAAGTTGGTGCCACTCAGCGCCGTGCGGATATCCAGCGCAAGACAGACATGACGAAGGTCGCGGATGCTTTCGAAGCTGCCGTTGGTGAAATCGTTGAGGCTGTAGCGGCGTCGGCCACTGAGCTCGAAGCGTCTGCGACCACGCTTGCGTCTACAGCCGATCAAGCCCAGGAGTTTGCCGCGCGCGTTGCCAGCGGATCGGAGGATGCCTCGTCGAGCGTGAGTTCGGTCGCCACCGCGACGGAGGAGATGACTTCTTCGGTGCAGGAGATTAGCCGGCAGGTGCAGGACTCGGCACGCATGACGAGTGCCGCTGTCGATCAGGCCAGATCTGCGACAGATCGCGTCAGCACCCTCTCGAATGCAGCAGCGCGTATTGGCGATATCGTCGAGATGATCAACAATATTGCGGGTCAGACCAATCTTCTGGCTTTGAATGCGACAATCGAGGCTGCAAGAGCCGGCGAAGCCGGTCGGGGGTTCTCCGTGGTGGCTTCGGAGGTCAAGGCACTTGCCGAGCAGACAGCAAAAGCGACCGGCGAGATCGGCCGACAGATCGGCGATATTCAGGGCGCCACTCAGGAATCCGTCGCGGCGATCAATGAAATCAGTAATTCCATCGAGAGGCTTTCGGAGATATCGGCCGCGATTGCCTCAGCTATCGAGGAGCAGGGGGCGACGACACAGGAAGTCGCCCGCAACGTCCAGCATGCCGCGCAAGGAGCGCAGCAGGTGTCCTCGAATGTCGGAAATCTTCAGCGTGGCGCGGTGGAGACGGGGAGCGCATCGTCTCAGGTGTTGTCTGCCGCCCAGACGCTTTCACATGACAGCCACAGGCTCAAGCTGGAGGTGGACAAGTTCCTGGATTCGGTACGCGTGGCCTGAACCGCGAATTGGAGCCGCAAAAACGAAATGGCCGGAGCATCATGCTCCGGCCATTTAATATTGTGAGTTTGAAGATTACTTGCGCTGATCGAGCGGGACGTAATCGCGCTTGGCAGCACCGTTGAAGAGCTGGCGCGGACGGCCGATCTTCTGCTCCGGATCCTCGATCATCTCGCTCCACTGGCTTATCCAGCCGACGGTGCGAGCGACCGCGAACAGCACGGTGAACATCGAGGTCGGGAAGCCCATCGCCTTCAGTGTGATGCCCGAGTAGAAGTCGACGTTCGGATACAGCTTGCGTTCGATGAAGTACGGATCGTTCAACGCGATCTTTTCGAGCTCGAGTGCGATCGGGAGCAGAGGATCGTTGGCGTGGCCGGTTTCCTTCAGCACCTTGTGGCACATCTGCTGCATGATCTTCGCGCGCGGATCGTAGTTCTTGTACACGCGGTGGCCGAAGCCCATCAGGCGGACGTTGCTGTTCTTGTCCTTTACCTTGGCGATAAATTCCGGAATTTTATCGACGCTTCCGATTTCGGCGAGCATGGCAAGCGCGGCTTCGTTGGCGCCGCCGTGAGCCGGTCCCCACAGGCAGGCGATGCCGGCGGCGATGCAGGCGAACGGATTGGCCCCGGACGAACCGGCGAGGCGCACGGTCGAGGTCGAGGCATTCTGTTCGTGGTCGGCATGCAGGATGAAGATCGTGTCGAGCGCTTTCGCCAGCACCGGATTGATCTTGTACTCCTCGCAAGGCACGGCGAAGCACATGCGCAGGAAGTTCGAGGCGTAATCGAGGTTGTTCTGCGGATAAACGAACGGCTGTCCGGCATTGTACTTGAATGCCATCGCGGCCAGCGTCGGCACCTTCGCGATCATGCGCATCGAAGCGACCATGCGCTGATGCGGATCGTTGATGTCGGTCGAGTCGTGATAGAACGCGGCGAGCGCGCCGACCGAAGCCACCATCACCGCCATCGGGTGCGCGTCGCGACGGAAGCCCTGGAAGAAGCGGGCCATCTGCTCATGCACCATCGTGTGGTTCGTGACGCGACGGTCAAAATCTTCCTTCTGGGCCTTGGTTGGCAGTTCGCCGTACAGGAGAAGATAGCAGGTTTCGAGGAAGTCACCTTTTTCGGCGAGTTGTTCGATCGGGTAGCCACGATACTGGAGAACGCCAGCGTCACCGTCGATATAGGTAATTTTCGACTGGCAGCTTGCCGTGGAAGTAAAGCCCGGATCGTAGGTGAACATTCCGGTCTGCGCGTAGAGCTTGCTGATGTCGATGACATCCGGACCCACCGTGCCGGCATAGACAGGCAAGTTTACGCTTTTCTCGCCTACGGTAAGGGTGGCTTGTTTGGTGTTGGACTTTACATCCATCGTGGATCCCCCGATGTCTCTTGCTTTCTTTAGATCACGGAGGACAGGCAAAATCTTGCGAGCCCGCCGCTATGCTTAAAGTTCGGCAGAAGGGGTATCGTATTGCTATGTGCGCTGCAAGACGGCCCTTCGAAGCCTTGGTAGGGGGTTACTGGCTCTGATCCTGCAACCGTGCCAAGGATATTTCACGTCCTAGAACGGCCAGGACATCAAAAATACCGGGAGACGTCGTTTTGCCGGTCAGTGCCACGCGTAAAGGCTGGGCAACAGCGCCGAGTTTCAGGTTGTTTTTCTCGGCGTAATCGCGCATCGCCGCTTCGGTTGTCGCCGCGTTCCATTCCTTCACGTCAGAGAGGCTGCGGTGAAGATCACCGATGAGTGAACGGGTCTGCGGCGTCAGCAATGCTGCAGCCTTTGCGTCCATGGTGAGCGGTCTGTCGGCGAAGATGTAGCCGGCATTCTCGATCAGCTCGATCAGCGTCTTGGCGCGCTCCTTTAGTCCGGGCATCGCCTGCAGGAATTGCGCGCGCGTGGCGTCGTTGAGTTTCGCCTGTAGCGCAGGGCCTTGTGGGACGAACTGCAGAACGTCTTCGACGCTCTTGAGCAATTCTGTGTCGTCCGTCGAGCGGATGTAATGGCCGTTCAGGTTTTCGAGTTTGGCAAAATCGAAGCGCGCAGCCGAGCGGCCGATCGAAGTGAGATCGAACGCCTCGATCATCTCCGGAGTGGAAAATATTTCCTGATCGCCGTGACTCCAGCCGAGCCGCACCAGATAATTCCGCAACGCTGCGGGAAGGTAGCCCATGGCGCGATAGGCTTCGACGCCGAGCGCGCCGTGACGCTTGGAGAGCTTGGAGCCGTCCGGTCCGTGGATGAGCGGAATATGCGCCATCACCGGTACGTCCCATCCCAGCGCATCGTAGATATGCTTCTGGCGCGCAGCATTGATGAGGTGATCGTCGCCGCGGATGACATGGGTTACGCCCATGTCATGGTCATCCACCACCACGGCGAGCATATAGGTCGGGGTGCCATCGGAGCGCAGCAGCACCAGATCGTCCAGATTTTCGTTCTGCCAGACCACGCGACCCTGGACCTGATCCTCGATCACGGTTTCCCCGGTTTGCGGTGCCTTGAGGCGGATCACCGGCTTGGCCCCGGCAGGTGCTTCGGCGGGATCGCGGTCGCGCCAGCGGCCGTCATAGCGCACGGCACGGCCCTCGGCGCGTGCCGCCTCGCGCATCTGGGTCAGTTCCTCCGGCGTCGCGTAGCAGCGATAGGCCTTGCCCGCGGCCAGAAGCTGTTCCGCAACCTCACGGTGCCGCGCCACGCGGCTGAACTGGTAGATCGTCTCGTCGTCCCATTCGATGCCGAGCCATTTCAGGCCGTCGAGAATGGCTTCGATTGCAGCGTCGGTCGAACGTTCGCGGTCGGTATCCTCGATCCGCAGCAGCATCTTGCCGCCGTGCCTGCGGGCATAGAGCCAGTTGAACAGCGCGGTGCGTGCGCCGCCGATATGGAGGAAGCCGGTCGGAGACGGCGCAAAGCGGGTGACGACGGATTCGGTCATTTCAGATGGTTCAATTGCTCTCGGAAAGGGTGGTTGGGCGGGCCTTTATCATACTGCCGGGGCACTGTCCCGGTATCCCGGCCGCAAATGCCGCCGGGAGGTCAAAAGTTCGTTCTCGCCCGCGCACTCCCGAATGGTGCTTCCCACGCTCCTGCTCTTGGCGTGGCGGCGCGGATTTGGCACATAGGGCACAACTTGAAAGGGTGCAAATGACTGACGAATCGACGCCGGATGTGGGCCGCGACTTCATCCGCGACATTGTGGCGGCGGATCTGGCCTCGGGAAAGCATACGGGCGTGGTGACGCGCTTTCCCCCGGAACCCAACGGCTACCTGCATCTCGGCCACGCCAAATCGATCTGCCTGAATTTCGGCATCGCCGAGGAGTTTGGCGGGCGCTGCCATTTGCGCTTCGACGACACCAACCCGGCCAAGGAAGAACAGGAATTCATCGACGCCATTCAGCGCGACGTCCGCTGGCTCGGTTTCGATTGGGGCGAGCATCTGCATTTCGCCTCCGACTATTTCGAGCAGCTTTACGCCTGGGCGCAGGATTTGATCCGCGCGGGCAAGGCCTATGTCGACGACCAGTCGCCGGACGAAATCCGGCTGACCCGCGGCACTCTGACCGAGGCCGGACAGAATAGTCCGTTCCGCAACCGTTCGGTGGAGGAGAACCTCGATCTGTTCGCGCGGATGCGCGCCGGCGAGTTCCCGAACGGCACGCGTGTGCTGCGTGCCAAGATCGACATGGGCTCGGGCAATATCAACCTGCGCGATCCGGTGCTGTATCGCATCCTGCATGCGCACCATCCGCGCACCGGCACGGCGTGGAATATCTATCCGAGCTACGATTTCGCGCACGGCCAGTCCGACTCCATCGAGCACATCACTCACTCGATCTGCACGCTGGAGTTCGAGGATCACCGGCCTCTTTACGACTGGTTCCTCGATAATCTTCCGGTGCCATCGCATCCGCACCAGTACGAGTTTGCGCGGCTGAACATGACCTACACGCTGCTGTCGAAGCGCGTGCTCACCGAACTCGTCCGCGAAGGCCACGTTTCGGGCTGGGACGATCCGCGCATGCCGACGCTCGCAGGTTTGCAGCGGCGCGGCGTGCCGGCGCAGGCGCTGCGCGATTTCGTCAAGCGCATAGGCGTCGCCAAGGCCAACTCGACCGTCGATATCGGCATGTTCGATTTCACCATCCGCGAGACGCTGAACAAGACTGCGCCGCGCCGCATGGCGGTGCTGCGGCCGTTGAAGGTTGTGATTGAGAATTATCCGGAAGGCCAGGTCGACGAACTCGATGCGGTCAATCATCCGGACGATCCGGCGCAGGGCACACGGAAAATTCCGTTCGGCCGCGAGCTCTACATCGAGCAGGATGATTTCATGGAGGAGCCGCCGAAGAAGTTCTTCCGGCTCGCGCCGGGGCGCGAGGTGCGGCTGCGCTACGCCTATTTCATCACCTGTCGCGAGGTTATCAAGAACGCGGCTGGCGAAGTTGTCGAACTGCGCTGCACCTACGATCCGGAAACGCGCGGCGGCAACGCGCCCGACGGTCGCAAGGTGAAGGCGACGATCCACTGGGTCAGCGCGGCGCATGCGGTGCCGGCGGAAGTGCGGCTGTACGACAACCTGTTTGCCTCCCCGCAGCCGGAGGCAGGCAATTTCGCCGCGCAGCTCAATCCGAATTCGCTGGAGACGCTGGTGGACTGCAAGGCCGAGCCTGCGTTCAAGACTGATGTGGCAGAGGGCGCGGTGCAGTTCGAGCGGCAGGGCTATTTTGTCCGCGATCGCGACTCGACGTCGGAGCAGCTGGTGTTCAATCGCACCGTGGGCCTGCGCGACAGCTACGCCAAGGCGACAGCGGCCGGTTAGCGCCGCTTCGCGGATTCTGCATCCGTTCCCGTGTTCAGAGCCTGATCTCATCCGCTAGCATTACGGCGGGGTCAGCCGACACACGGGCGGCGCGATGGCGGACGGGGGCTGGGAGCAGGAACGGTCGCGTGCGGGCAGGGCCATCGCATGGCCGCCGCGTGAGACGGCGGTTGTGCCTGCCTTGTCCGGGCGCAGCCTATGGCGCTTCCTGGCGGAATCGAACCTCAATTGGATCCGTGCGGAGGCTGGTCCCGGCCGCTTGCTGCCGTGGATTCCGGTCGCTTTCGGCATCGGCATCGCGCTCTATTTCACAGCGTCGCGCGAGCCGATAGCGGCAGTAGTCGCGCCGGTCGCGGGAATGGCCTGCATGCTCGCGCTGGTGATGCGGCGGCGGCCGATCTTTCCGATGATGGCGCTGCTGGCGGCATTGCTCGCGGGTTTTGCCACCGCGACGCTGAAGACCGCATACATTTCGCACGCGGTGTTGCTTGCGCCGGTCAGCTCGGCGGTGATCGAGGGGTTTATCGAGACGCATGAGGAGCGCGAGCGTACCGACCGCTTCGTGCTGCGGGTAGCAAAACTCGAGGCGCGGGGTACGCCGCAACTGGAGCGCGTCAGGCTCTCGGTGCGCAAAGGGACGGCGCCGGCGGTCGGCGCTTATGTCGCGTTGAAGGCAAGGCTGCTGCCGCCGATGCGGCCGCTTCGCCCCGGAAGTTATGATTTCGCCCGTGATATGTATTTTCAGGGTATCGGTGCATCTGGCTTCGTGCTCGGTGCAATCAGGACGTTGGATGCGCCGAAGCAGGGCGGCTGGAGGCTTCGCTACGCGGCTTGGATGCAAAGCCTGCGCGACGCCGTCGATGCGCGGATCCGAATGGTGCTGAGCGGCGACGAACGCGCGATCGCGACCGCGCTCCTCACCGGCCGGCGCGACGCGATCTCCACCTCCAACAACGACGCCTTGTTCGTTTCCGGATTAGGCCACGTGCTGTCGATCTCCGGTTATCACATGGCGGTCGTCGCGGGCGTGGTGTTCTTCGCGATCCGGGCTCTGCTTGCGCTTAGTCCGGCGTTGAGCACGCGGTTTACGATCAAGAAATGGGCAGCGTTGGCGGCGCTGATCGCTGCGCTATTTTACTTATTGCTGTCGGGCGCGGAGGTCGCGACGCAGCGTTCGTTTTATATGACGGCGCTGGTGCTGGTTGCGGTGATGGCGGATCGCCGCGCGATCACGTTCCGCACGCTGGCACTCGCCGCCATGCTGGTGTTGCTGGTGGCGCCCGAGGCGCTCGTGCACCCTAGTTTTCAGATGTCCTTTGCCGCGACACTCGGTCTCGTCGTACTGGCGCAGATAGGCATGCCGCGATGGTTCGGCACAAACGATGATACCCGACTCGGACGCTTCGCCGCGTGGGGCGGGCGCGAACTCGTGGTGCTGGCTCTGGCGTCGTTTGTCGCGGGTCTTGCGACCACGCCCTATGCAGCCTTCCATTTCCACCGCATCGCGCCTTACGGCGTCATCGCCAATCTGGCTGCCATGCCGGTCGTGTCCGCGCTGGTGATGCCGGCGGGCCTGCTCGGGATCGCGGCCATTCCGTTCGGCTTCGACGCCTTGTTCTGGCACCTGATGGAGGTCGGCATCGACTGGATGATCGCGGTGTCGCAGTGGGTAGCGGCGCTGCCCGGTGCGTTCGGGCGCGTTCATGCCTTCGGCATCGGGCCGCTGATCGTCATGAGCGGCGGCATTGTTGTGCTCGGCTTGCTGCGTTCGCCGTTGCGATGGGCGGGAGCCGGATTGATCGGTTGTGGTGTGATGTGGGCGGCTGCCGCAACCGAGCCCGACATCCTGATCGCGCGCGATGCGTCGAGTGTCGCGGTGCGCGGCAAGGATGGCCACCTGCGCATCATGCACACGGCCAAGAACGCTTTCCTGTGGCGCGAGTGGCTGGCGGCTGATGCTGATCCGCGCGTCATCACGGACCCTGGTCTCGCGCGGGGCGTGGCATGCGATGAGGCGGGATGCGTGGTCGAGGGCAAGGAGGGCGATCTTATTGCGCTGGCGCGGCAACCCGACGCGCTGGCAGACGATTGCACGCGAGCGAAAGTCCTGATCACGCCGTATCAGGTGCCATCCGATTGTGCCGCCCAGGTGTTCCATCGCGATGCGCTGCGCGAACTGGGCGGAGTGACATTAAGAAAGACAGTGCAGGGCTACAGTATTACGGCCAGCCAAACCGTTGGTATTGACCGGCCCTGGTCGCCCGCCATTCCAGATGTCTCTACAGGCCCGCACGGCAACAATGCCACCGGACGCAAGCCATCCCGGCAGCCGGTCGATGCGACCCCGCCGGCGGCAGAACAGGAGGCCGCCGACTAGAGGGTAGTCTCAGTATTTGCGGTAAAGTCCGATCAGCTTGCCTTGGATGCGGACACGGTTCGGCGGCAGGATACGAACTTCATAGGCCGCATTGGCCGGCTCCAGCGCAATGGAGGCCCCACGGCGGCGGAAGCGCTTGAGGGTCGCTTCCTCTTCGTCGATCAGGGCCACGACGATGTCGCCAGTATCGGCATTCTCATTGCGCTGGATCAACGCCATGTCGCCGTCGAGGATACCGGCTTCCATCATGGAATCGCCGCGCACTTCCAGCGCGTAATGCTCGCCAGAGCCGAGCATGTCGGGCGGCACGCTGATGGTGTGGCTGCGGGTCTGCAGCGCTTCAATCGGGGTACCGGCCGCGATGCGGCCCATCACTGGGACCGCGACAGGCTGCTCGCCGCTCTCCTCGAAGTTTCCGGACGGGGTGCTGCGAACCTTGCCGAGATTGCCTTCGATCACGCTTGGGGTGAAACCACGCCGCGCGCCGCTGTTGGCGGCGGGCTCCGGCAGCTTGATGACCTCGATCGCGCGGGCGCGGTTGGCGAGCCTGCGGATGAAGCCACGCTCTTCCAGAGCCGTGATAAGGCGGTGGATGCCCGATTTCGACCGCAGGTCGAGGGCGTCCTTCATTTCGTCGAAGGAGGGCGGAACACCGCTTTCCTTCAGCCGCTCGTTGATGAAGCGCAGCAGTTCATATTGTTTGCGTGTCAGCATCCGGCGCAGCCCTCAATCTCATGTTCCGCGGATCTTCACCCGCTTCCTGGCATCCGCCTTGTTCACGACAAGTGCCAGACTCACTCGAAACAAATCATGAACATACACTATATGTTCCATACATGTTCTGCAATAGTTAAATTCTTATGAATCCAGACGTGCTGTTTTTAGGAAATCATGCCGGAATGAGCCGAGAGGCTGGCAGGGGGCCATGGGGTCTTGCATGGCGATGCCGGAAGAGTTCCTCACAGGAGCCCCGCTTTCTGCGATGCCTCGTTGAGCCACTTCAATGTCTTCTAATTCCAGAACGGGAATGTTCGGTTGAGCTCCTTGCCGCAACCACCTACGTCTTCGCGCAATGCAACGAGCATGCAGAGGAGATGCCGATGGCAGATCAGGACGGATCCGAACCGACGCAGACCGAGATCGATCATCATCTGATGGTGACGTTTTGCCGGACGCTCGACAGCACCGCGCTGCAGCCGATGACAGTGATGCGGATGATGGCGTCTGCGTTAGGCGCAATCTACCGACAGACCTCTGCCTCGCATCATGAACAGGTGTGTCCCTGTGGTTGGCAGCCGTTGCCGTCCGATGTCGAGACGTTGCTGGCAGAAATTGAAGCCGCCGCTCGCCGTCCGCTCGTTCCTGATCTTTCGAACATGCAGATTGTCGGCAGGGCTTAAGACGCGCTGAGCCGGTTCGAGCAGTCAACCGGGCAGGCGGATGATCTCGCAACGCGCGCCAGCCAGTGCGGCGGGCGCATGCGGCGGCCGGATCAACAGCACGTCCGCGACGGACAGGTTGTTCAGGAGCGAGCTGTCCTGACGGCTCACGGCGGTCGCGACAGCGACGCCGTCATCGTTGATGGCGATCCGCGCGCGAAGATATTCCTGACGATGATCGTTGGCAGGCAGATCATGGCCGAGAATGGCATGCTCGATGCAATGTCCGACCTGCGCGCGGCCCGAGAGCGCGCGGATCAGCGGCACCACGAACAGGAACGAACACACGTAGGACGAGGACGGGTTGCCGGGCAGGCCGATCACGCTCATCGCTCCCTTGTGTCCGTGCATCATCGGCTTGCCGGGGCGCAGCGCGATCTTCCAGAACTTGATGTCGATGCCTTCGGCTTCGAACGACGGCTTGACGAGATCGTGCTCGCCGACAGACGCGCCGCCGGTGGTGAGGAGGATATCCACGTTGAGAGCTTCTGCGCGGCGGATGGCGGCGCGCGTGTCTTCCATCGTATCGCGCGCGATGCCGAGATCGATCGGCTCGGCGCCGCTGTTGCGGATGAGCGCGCGGATCGCATAGGCGTTCGAATAGATGATCTGTCCGGGTCCCGGTTGCGAGCCTGGCATCACCAGTTCGTCGCCGGTGGCGAGAACAGCGACCTTCGGCCTGCGGTATACCGGCAGCGTGGGGTGGTTCATTGAGGCGGCGAGTGACAGGTCGCGGTCGCTGAGGAGGGTACCGCGCTTCAGCAGGATGTCGCCTTCATGGAAATCGATGCCGGCCTTGCGGATATGGCGAGGCAGAGGGGCAGCTTCCGCTAAGGTGATGGAATTGTGTTCGCGCTGGACGTCTTCCTGGATGACGATGGTGTCGGCGCCATCGGGCACCACGCCGCCGGTGAAGATGCGGACAGCCTCACCTGTGCCGACGGATTTCTCGCAAGGCCGCCCGGCGGCACTCTCGCCGATCACCTCGAGGCGCGCGCCTTCGGTCGCATCTGTGGTGCGGACGGCGTAACCGTCCATCGCCGACATCGTTGCGGGCGGCTGGGTGCGGAGGGCGGCGATATCACGAGCCAGGGTGCGATGAAGCGCATCGTCGAGTCCGACGTCTTCTTCGGGAAGGGCCTGTATGCCGTCGAGAATGGAGTTCAGTGCGTCGGCGACCGGCATCAACGCCATGATGAAGCGTCCGTTTTATTTTTCATGCTTGTAGACGCCCGACTTGCCGCCGCTCTTTTCGAGAAGGCGGATGCCTTCGATATGAACGCCGCGTTCCACGGCCTTGATCATGTCGTAGATGGTGAGACAGGCGACCGACACCGCGGTAAGCGCTTCCATCTCCACGCCGGTCGGTCCCGTTACCTTGACGCTCGCCTCGACGCGGCAGCCGGGCAGCCTGTCGTCCAGCGTGATGTCGAGCGTAACTTTGGAAAGCGCGAGCGGGTGGCACAGCGGGATGAGATCGGAGGTGTGTTTCGCCGCCATGATGCCGGCGACGCGCGCGGTGCCGAGCACGTCGCCCTTCTTGGCATTGCCCTCGACGATGAGCTTGAGCGTATCGGTGCTCATCACCACGAAACCTTCCGCCACCGCGACACGCTCGGTCGCGTCCTTCGCCGACACATCGACCATATGCGCTTCGCCCTTGGCGTCGATATGGGTGAGGGAAGGTTTACTCATCGTCTCATGAAGCCTTCGCGAGCAGGGTGCGGGTAGCGGAGGTGACGTCGGCCTGCCGCATCAGGCTTTCGCCGACGAGGAAGGTCGAGATGCCGACCTTGGCGAGTCGGGCGATGTCGGCGGGCGTAAAGATACCGCTCTCGCCGACCATGATGCGGTCCTTCGGCACCGAAGCCGCGAGCGTCTCGCTGGTCGCGAGCGTTGTCTCGAAGGTGCGTAAATTGCGGTTGTTGATACCGAGCAGAGGCGAGCGCAGCTTTAGCGCGCGTTCAAGTTCATCCTGATTGTGAACTTCGAGCAGTACGTCCATGCCGAGGTCGAACGCAGCATTCTCGATATCGCGCGCGGAGGCATCGTCGAGCGCCGCCATGATGATGAGGATGCAGTCGGCGCCATGCGCGCGCGCCTCCATCACCTGATAGGTGTCGTACATGAAATCCTTGCGCAGCACTGGCAGCGAGACGGCGTCGCGCGCGGCCACCATGAAATCGAGATGACCCTGGAAGGAAGGCGTATCGGTCAGCACCGAGAGGCAGGTCGCGCCGCCGGCCTCATATGCCTTTGCGAGCGCGGGCGGATCGAAATCGGCGCGGATCAGTCCCTTCGAGGGCGAAGCCTTCTTGATTTCTGCGATCAATGCGTAGTCGCCACGCGCGATTGTGGTCTGGATCGCTTTGGCAAAGCCGCGCGCAGGCGGAGCGCGCCGGGCGGCAGCCTCGACCTCGGCTTGCGGACGAGCGGCCTTGGCGGTTGCGATTTCCTCGCGCTTGTAGCGTTCGATCTTTTCCAGAATGTCGGACAAGGATTTGTCTTCCTCAAGCACGGGATACGGCCACGAGCTGCGCCAGTTTCGCCGCCGCCGCTCCACTGTCGAGCGACTTGATGCCGAGCGCAACACCTTCCTTCAGGTCTTTCGCCTTGCCTGCGACAACAAGCGCGGCGCCTGCGTTGAGCAAAGCGACGTCGCGGTAATGGTTCTTCACGCCCTTGAGCACGGCGTCGAGCGCGTCCGCGTTCGCGGTGGCGTCGCCGCCGCGGAGATCAGCATTCTTCACGCTCGCAAGGCCGCCGTCTTCAGGTGAGACTTCAAATGAACGGATCGCGCCATCGGCGAGCTCTGTCACGAAGGTCGGGCCGGTGAGGGTGATCTCGTCGAGCCCGTCGGAGCCGTGCACAACCCAGGCCGAGGTCGCACCGAGGTTCTTCAGAACCTGCGCCACCGGCTCGACCCAATGTTTTGCGAACACACCGATCATCTGCCGCTTGACGCCCGCCGGATTGGCGAGCGGTCCGAGCAGATTGAAGATCGTGCGCGTGCCCAGTTCCACGCGGGTCGGCCCGACATGGCGAATCGCCGGATGGTGCGCAGGCGCGAACATGAAGCCGATACCCGCCTTGGCGATGCAGGTGCCGACCTGCTCCGGGGTGAGTTCGATATTGACGCCGAGCGAGGCCAGCACGTCGGCCGCGCCGGACTTCGACGACATCGCGCGGTTGCCGTGCTTGGCGACGGGGACGCCCGCGCCTGCGACGATGAAGGCCGCGCAGGTCGAGACATTGACAGAGCCGGCGCCGTCACCGCCGGTGCCGACAACGTCTACCGCGTCGGGCGGGGCAGTTACGCGCAGCATCTTCGCGCGCATGGCGCTCACCGCGCCGGTGATCTCGTCGACCGTCTCGCCGCGCACCCGCATCGCCATCAGCGCGCCGCCGATTTGCGAGGGCGTAGCCTCACCGGACATCAGATAGTCGAACGCGCGAACCGACTCCTCGCGCGAGAGCGATTGGCCGTCCGCGAGTTTCGCGAGGATCGATTTGAAATCGCTCATGCCCGGCCGGTCACTGGTTGTTGGTCGCGCCGGTCGCGATCGCGAATGCGTTCTCGTTCACCTTCACGCCGAGGGTGGTTTCCAGATGGGTGATGTATTGCCCGATCTGTTCGTCGCTCAGGTTCTGCGCGAGACCTTCCTTCATCTTTTTGGACTCGTCCGAATTGAGATCGACCGCCGGCGTGGTGACGTTGGCGACCTGCAGCACCACGACGCCGCTGCTGGCGGGTGTATTCTCCGCCATCGCGGCGGCACCCTTGGCGGTACGGAAGGCCGTATCGACGACGAGATCGGGCAGGCCGTTGACCTTGTCGTCACGCTTGAACGGCGCGGAAGTCTGCGACGTCAGCCCGGCGGCCTTCACTTCGGTGGCGAATACGCCGCCCTTGTTGAGTTTTTCGACCAGCGCCTTGGCCTTGTCGCGCAGGCGCGTGGCGACCTGCTCATCATGCCAGCGGGCGGTGACCTGGTCCTTGACCTCGTCGAGCGTGCGGTCGCGTGAGGGCGTGGTGCCGAGTACGTCGAACCAGACTTCGCCACCGGGGAAGGTGAGCGGGTCGTTGTCGACGCCGACATCGCTGCCGAACGCCGCCGTGATGAGATCGACGCCCTTCGGCAGCGGGGCTTCCTTGTTGTCCGGTGTGCGACCGGAACGATCGACATCGATCGTCACGGCTTCGAGGCCGCTCTTTTGCGCCGCTTCCGGAATGCTGGCCCCGCCGCTGCGCTCGTCCTCGATGGCATTGCGCATCTTGTCGAAGTCGGCGCGGACGCGCTGCTCGGCGAGCTCCTTCTTGATGGCGGGCGCGACGTTCTCGAAGGCCTCGGTCGAGCCGGGCTCGATCTTGGTGACCTTGAGCAGCACTGTGGCGAGCGCTCCCTTGACGGGCTGGCTGACCTCGTTGACCGGCAGCGCGAAGGCGGCCTTGGCGATGATCGGATCGCCGAGGCTGTTCTCGCTGACGAGGCCAAGGTCGATGTCGCCCGATGTGAGTTTCATTTCCTTGGCGAGGTCCTCGAAGGACATGCCGCCCGCGATCTTCGCGCGCGCGGCCTTGGCCGCGTCCTCGCTCTGGAAGGCGATCTGCAGCACCTGGCGACGATCCGGTTTTACGTAATCGCCGCGCCGGCTGTCATACACCTTGCGAGCATCGTCGTCGGACACCACGACCTTCTTGGCGAGTTCGTCGGGTGAGAGGGTGAGGTAGACCACCTTGCGATATTCCGGCGCGCGGAATTGAGCCTTGTGGGCCTCGAAATAGGCGTTGAGCGCGTCTTGTGCCGGCGCTTCGATCTTGCCGGCCTGATCGGGGCCGATCTTGGCGTAGTCGATGGTGCGCTGCTCGTTCTGGAAGCGGCTCAGTGCCTCGATCTGGGTGCTTGTCGGCTCGGCGCCCGCGACGATGCTGCCGATCAACTCGCGGCGCAGAGTGAGGCGGCGCTGTTCGGCCAGATAGCGCGGTTCGGTGTAGCCGTATTCCCGCATCGCCATCGCGAAGCGCGTCGGGTCGAATTTCCCGTTCTGTCCGGCGAAGGTCGGATCACTGGAAATGGTACGGACGATCTCGGCGTCCGACATTCGCAGACCCATGCGGCGGGCTTCTTCGTCAAGTGCCGTCTCGGCGATGGTCTGCTGCAGCAACTGACGATCGATGCCGAAAGCGCGGCCCTGTGTGGGCGTGAGCGGCCGGCGGATCTGACGGCTGATCTGCTGCAGCTTATCGGTATAGGCCGAACGGAATTGTTCCAGCGGGATGTCAGTGCTGCCGACCGTTGCGAGCGTCGTCTGCGTCGAGCCCTTGAAGATGTCGGCAATGCCCCAGATGCCGAAGCTGACAATGAGCACGCCGAACAGCACGCTCATGATCGACTTGCCGACCCGGTTCGACGTGACGTTTCGTATCCCTCGGAGCATGACACCACATTTGTAGGAGGAAGCGGAACAGACCGGGCCGATTTGCCCTCACCGCATTGTTCCGCCTCGTATAAAACGCCGCCCCGGCGGGGGCAACCGGGACGGATGCGACGGGCACGCCCTGAATACTGGATAAGGCAGGGCACCGGGTGGCGCGGGAGCAGCCCCTCTGGTAGCGGAAAGGGTCATAAAAGAAGGGGGAATGATGCCGGCAGCCATCCGACCGCTGATTGCGGGCAACTGGAAAATGAACGGCCTCAAGGCGTCGCTGGCCGAACTGGCGGCGATTGGGCAGGGTGCGGCCGAAGTCTACAGCAAGGCCGATCTCCTGATCTGCCCGCCCGCGACGCTGATCTTCCCGGCGGCAGCCGCCATGATCGGATCGAAGGTCGCGATAGGAGGGCAGGACTGCCACGCCAACGCCTCCGGGGCCCATACCGGCGATATTTCAGCCGAGATGCTGGCCGATGCCGGGGCGACCTACGTGATCGTGGGACATTCGGAACGCCGCACCGACCATCACGAAACGGATACCATCGTGCATGCCAAGGCAGAGGCTGCCTGGCGCGCCGGGCTCATTGCCATCGTCTGCGTCGGCGAAACCCGCGCCGAGCGCGATGCGGGGCGGGCTGCCGAGGTCGTGGGCCGTCAACTGGCAGGCTCGATCCCGAACGGAGCTACTGCAGCCAATCTCGTCGTCGCTTACGAGCCGGTCTGGGCAATTGGAACCGGCCTGACCCCGACGTCGGGAGATATCGAGCAAATCCATACCTTTATCCGCGAGAAGCTGACGGAGAGGTTCAAGAGGGAGGGCGAGGGTGTACGGCTGCTCTATGGCGGATCGCTGAAACCCGACAACGCTGCCGAAATCCTGCGCCTGACCGACGTCAATGGCGGCCTGATCGGCGGCGCAAGCCTGAAAGCAGCTGATTTCCTTGCGATCGCCGCGGCCGTGCCTACCTAGTGTCGCGAATCCGAAGTTCGCCTCACTTGCCGCGTCTTCCAGAGCGAACTTCGGATTCGCGACACTAGCAAATCTATGATTCTAGTGTGGTTTAGGTTCAGAAGTTCGCTTGTAGGGATTCGCGGAGAAAATGAAGCGAACTTCTGAACCACCACACTAGGGCCGGACACGCGCGCCGGGGTGGCGTTCAGCGCCCTGATCGTGTACAGACGCGCCAACCTCAACCCCTCAGACATTGGCGTATCCGGCTGGCCGGTCGCGATTGTTTGTGACGGAAAGATATTATGCAGACCGTCGTTATCGTCGTTCATCTCCTGATTGTCGCGGCCCTGATCGGCGTCGTGCTCCTGCAGCGCTCCGAAGGCGGCGGCCTCGGCATTGGCGGCGGTGGTGGCGGCGGTTTCATGTCGAGCCGGGGTACGACCAACCTGCTGACCCGGACCACAGCGATTCTGGCCGCGGGCTTCTTCATCACCAGCCTGTTTCTGTCCTGGCTGGCCGGTTACGATCAGCGGCCGGCATCGCTCATCAATACGACCCCGGCGTCGCAATCGGGCTCGCCGGCACCGGAAAAGAACCTCCTGGATTCGCTCAAGCCCGCAGAGCCGGCGGCACCCGCCGCTCCGCAGGCGCCGCAGTCCAAGTAAGGGTTCATCTCAGCCCGAACTATCGGTGGACACATCTCCGGCTGTGCTGCCATCGCGTCTGAGCGGTGGTCGCTAACCGGCTGTGTTTGTTTAAAATTCAACGTAACCCACAGGGAATGATTTTTTCCGGGGGGAAGGGCGATTCGTTTTGCGAATCTCGCCCGTGACGATAAAGGTAGGCTCCCATGGCGCGGTACATATTCATCACCGGCGGCGTGGTTTCCTCGCTCGGAAAAGGACTTGCATCGGCGGCGCTCGGCGCCGTCCTGCAGTCGCGAGGTTACAAAGTCCGCCTTCGCAAACTCGATCCCTACCTCAACGTCGATCCCGGCACGATGTCGCCGTATCAGCACGGCGAGGTGTTCGTAACCGATGATGGCGCGGAGACCGACCTCGATCTCGGTCACTACGAGCGCTTCACCGGCCGTCCGGCGTGCAAGGCTGACAACATCACCACGGGCCGCATCTATCAGGAGATTCTCGCCAAGGAGCGGCGCGGCGACTATCTCGGCGCGACCGTGCAGGTGATCCCGCACGTCACCAACGCCATCAAGGATTTCGTCCTCACCGGCAATGACGGCTACGACTTCGTGCTCTGCGAGGTCGGCGGCACGGTGGGTGACATCGAAGGGCTGCCGTTCTTCGAGGCGATCCGCCAGATCAAGAACGACCTGCCGCGCGGCGAGGTGATCTACATCCACCTGACGCTCTTGCCCTACATTCCGAGCGCGGGCGAACTCAAGACCAAGCCAACCCAGCATTCGGTGAAGGAACTGCGCTCGATCGGCATCCAGCCCGACATTCTGCTGTGCCGCACGGATCGTCCGATCCCCGACGGGGAGCGCCGCAAGCTCGGCCTGTTCTGCAACGTGCGTGAAAGCGCGGTGATCGAGGCGCGCGACGTCGACAACATCTACGCGGTGCCTGAAGCCTACCATGCAGCCGGTCTCGACGACGAAGTGCTGGCGGCGTTCGGCATTCAGGATGCGCCGCCGCCTGCGCTCCAGCGCTGGCACGAGATCAATGCGCGGGTGCGCAACCCGGAAGGTCAGGTGACGATTGCCGTGGTCGGCAAGTACACCGGTATGAAGGACGCTTACAAATCGTTGATCGAGGCGCTGTCGCACGGCGGCATCGCCAATAAGGTGAAGGTCAATCTCGACTGGATCGAGAGCGAGGTGTTCGAGCGTGAAGACCCCGCGCCGTTCCTCGAACACGTCAACGGCATCCTCGTGCCCGGCGGCTTCGGCCAGCGCGGCGCGGAAGGCAAGATCAAGGCAGTGCAGTTCGCGCGTGAGCGCCGCGTGCCGTATTTCGGCATCTGCTTCGGCATGCAGATGGCGGTGATCGAGGCCGCGCGCAATCTCGTCGGCATCAAGGACGCCAACTCCACCGAGTTCGGCGAGACCAAGGAGCCGCTTGTCGGCCTGATGACCGAATGGCTGCGCGGCAACGAACTTGAGAAGCGCTCCAAGGCGGGCGATCTCGGCGGCACCATGCGGCTCGGCGCTTTTCCGGCTGCGCTGCGCAAGGGCAGCCGAGTCTCGCAGGTCTATGGCGACGCGCTGGAGATTTCCGAACGTCATCGCCATCGCTACGAGGTCAACACCGCCTACAAGGACCGCCTCGAGCAGCACGGCCTGCGGTTCTCCGGCATGTCGCCGGACGGCGTGTTGCCCGAGATCGTCGAGTACGAAGACCACCCGTGGTTCATCGGCGTTCAATTCCATCCCGAATTGAAGTCGCGCCCGCTGGACCCGCATCCGCTGTTCTCCTCCTTCATCGCGGCGGCGGCGGCGCAGAGCCGTCTGGTCTGATCGTCAGTACAATCCATTGAACAGGTATCGGTGGGCCGGATAGGCTACCGCCGAGGCGAGCCTGTTGCGGACGCCTCCGTGCCGAGGTGTCGGGCTGATGAAGATTCCCAAAATCAAACCGCCGCCCCATGATGAACCTGCGCGGCCGTGGGGCGAAGCTTCCGGCGTGGAACCGAAGGCACCGGTCAGCCAGGTGCCCGGGCGACGTGCTCGCCGGTTCGGCCGCAGCTGGCTGTCATCGATCCTGTTCGCGGTTCTAATCTTCGGTCTGTGGGGCGGTCGCGCCTGGCAGGATCTGTCCTCGCCGTCGGCGTGGGCCTACTGGAAGGACCGATACTTCTCACCGACACTGACGTCGTCGGTTATTCAGATTGAGGCGAACGGGCGTTCGCATCGCGCGCTCGCCATCTCGGGTGAGATCGGCGCCGCGGCTGCGGTCTGGTTTCGCGAGAAGCTGGACGACGCCAAGCTGGGCGAGGGCGATTTCGTCGTGCTGTCGTCGCCGGGCGGGCAAGTCGATCAGGCCCTCATCATGGGCGATGTCATCCGCTCGCGCGGGCTGACGACGATGGTCGCCAAAGCCGATGCGACAGGCCGCTTGCGCCCGTCCTATTGCGCCAGTGCCTGTGTGCTTGTTTATGCCGGCGGCAAAATTCGCGAAGCCTTTCCCGGATCGGCGCTGGGTGTGCATCAGTTCACGACTGAATTGCCGAGAAGCGCGGACTTCGGCCGCGACATCGTCGCCGACACCCAGAAGACGACGGGCATCATCCTCGACTACATGACACGGATGGGCGTCTCGCCATCCATCCTGCAAGCGATGTCGGCCACCCGGGATATCCGCTGGCTCAACGACAGGGAGACGTTCGATCTCAAGTTGGCGACGAATCGGTTTGCGGGCTGATGTTTTGCCTCAGCTCTCGGAAGGTGAACGAATGGCGGAGAGGAATTGAGCGCGTAGGGCAAAGACAGGCCCCCGGAGGAGCGCTATAAAGCCGCCATTGAAATTCGAGGTTTGCTCATGAGCATTTACGAATTGCGCGTGTATCGCTGTCTGCCGGGCCGTCTGCCAGCGCTGGTGAAGCGCTTTGGCGAAACGACTACGAAAATCTGGGAAAAGCACGGCATCAAGCAGGCCGGCTTCTTCACCACGCTTGTTGGTGAATCCAATCAGGACCTGACCTATCTGCTGGAATGGGATTCGCTCGCCGATCGCGAGAAGAAGTGGAATGCGTTTCAATCCGATCCGGAATGGATCAAGGAGCGTGCTGACTCCGAAAAGGACGGCCAGATCGTCGCGAACATCGCGAGTTCGTTCCTGGTGCCAACCTCGTTCTCCTCGGTGAAGTGAACGCTGGTCCCGTCATGCCGACGCAGACATGGTCGCGCCCGCGCGGACTCGACCATGTCGTGCATGCTGTGCGCGACCTCGACGCGGCAGCGGACTTTTACGCGCGCGCGGGCTTTCAGGTCGGTGGCCGCAATCGCCACCCGTGGGGGACGCATAACCGCATCATCCAGTTTCTTGGCTTCTTCATCGAACTGCTTGAAGTCGGGGAGCCGGAGAAGATCGTGCCGCCCGCACCGGGACAGTTTTCGTTCGGTGCATTCAATCGTGATTTCCTGAGGGCGCATGAAGGGCTGAGCATGGTGCTGCTCGCCAGCACCGACGCACGCGCTGATGCACGGCTTTTTGATGAGGCGGGTATCGGCGGCTACGAGGTGTTCGACTTCGAGCGCGAAGGTGCAGGGCCGGACGGCGCGCCGGTCAAGGTCGCATTCTCGCTGGCATTTGCGCATGACAGGCTCTCGCCGCATGCGGGCTTTGCGGTCTGCCAGCATCATTATCCGCAGAATTTCTGGAATCCGTCACGGCAGGTTCACGAGAATGGAACGACCGGCATCGGCGGCGTGGTGATGGTTGCCGATAATCCGACCGATCACCACGTTTTCCTCTCCGCCTTCACTGGCGTTCGGCTGCTGCATTCCAATTCCATCGGCGTGAAATCGGTGACGCCGCACGGCGATCTGGAGATCATGGAGGTTTTGAGCTTCCGTGATCAGTTCGGAGTGGTTGAAACCGTTGCGGGCGAGGGCGCTGAGTTGCGTGGGCTGCGCCTCGAGGTGCGCGATCTCGGTCAGCTTGAAACGCGGTTGAATGCGGGTGGTATCGCTCACCATCGCCGGGTCGGGCGGGTGGTAATCGCGCCGGAGGCGGCCTTCGGTGCGACGCTGATTTTTGAGCAGACGCAGGCAGCCTGACGGATTGAAAGCCTCCCGATCGCCTTGATCTTGTCCCGTGCTCCCGGCAAAAGGGGGCCTCAACGCGGAGCATTCTTTTGGTTTCAGCCTCGAAAACCGTATCTGCCGGCAACGTCACCTTCGGCAACGATCTGCCGCTGGCGGTGATCGCAGGCCCATGTCAGTTGGAAAGCCGCGCGCATGCGCTCGAGGTCGCCAGCGCGCTGAAGGAGATCGCAGCGCGGCTCAAGATCGGCCTCATCTACAAAACCTCTTTCGACAAGGCGAACCGCACCAGTGCGTCGGCCGAGCGCGGCATCGGCCTTGCCAAGGCGCTTCCCATATTCGCTGAAATCCGCGAGAGCCTTAAGCTGCCGGTATTGACCGACGTGCACGAGGCGGAGCAGTGCGCGGACGTCGCTCAGGCCGTGGACGTGTTGCAGATCCCTGCGTTTCTCTGCCGCCAGACCGATCTTCTGCTTGCGGCGGCTGCGACCGGCAAAGTCGTCAACGTCAAGAAGGGCCAGTTCCTCGCACCCTGGGATATGCAGAACGTCGTCGCCAAGATCACGAGCGGCGGCAATGTCAATGTGCTGGTGACGGAGCGCGGTGCGTCGTTCGGCTACAACACACTCGTCTCCGATATGCGCGCGCTGCCGATTCTTGCGCGTACCACCGGTGCGCCGGTCATCTTCGATGCGACCCATTCGGTGCAGCAGCCGGGCGGCAAGGGCACGTCATCGGGCGGCGAGCGTGAGTTTGTCCCGGTGTTGGCGCGAGCCGCAGTCGCGGTGGGCGTCGCGGGCGTCTTCATCGAGACCCATCCCGATCCCGATCATGCGCCATCCGACGGCCCGAACATGGTGCCCCTCAAGGACTTCGAGGGACTTCTTAAGAAGCTGATGGCGTTCGACGCGCTGGCGAAGGGCCGCTGACAGCAGCCGATAAAAATTTCCCGGACCGGGCGAATAAATCCGCTCTCCACCCAGTCTCCTGAACAGCGCCCCGTGCGGGCCCTTTCAGGGAGACTGCCATGTCACATGACCATCACGACCCTGGTCGCCGTCACGCCCTTGAGTGCATGATCTGGGCGGGGACCGGCGTTCTGTGGACCGTCAGCGGGGGTATCCCCCATTCCGTAGGACTGATCGGCGAAGCGAGCGCTGCACAGCCGTCCGGCTTCACGTTCCTGCAAATGAGCGATAGCCATATCGGCTTCGACAAGGCGGCTAATCCCGATGCGCTCGGCACTTTGCGTGAAGCGGTAGGCATCGTGAAGGCGATGCCGGTCAAGCCGTCCTTCATCATTCACACCGGCGATATCACGCACCTTTCTAAAGCCGCCGAGTTCGACAATGCCGGTGAGGTGTTCGGCGAAACCGGCGTGAAAATTCACTACGTTCCCGGCGAGCACGACATCATCGATGAGGATCGCGGTAAGGCGTACCTCGATCGCTACGGCAAAGGCACACAGGGCGCAGGCTGGTACAGTTTCGACGATCACGGCGTGCACTTCATTGGTCTCGTCAACGTCGTCGATCTTCAGGGCGGCGGGCTTGGCAATCTTGGCGCGGAGCAACTCGCCTGGCTGCAATCCGATCTCAGGGACAGGTCGAACGACACCCCCATCGTCGTGTTCGCACATATTCCGCTGCAGGTGGTCTATCGCGAATGGGGCTGGGGCACTGAAGACGGCATGCGCGTGCTGGAGATGCTGAAGCGCTTCGGCTCCGTCACCGTGCTCAACGGTCACATCCACCAGTTGCTGCAGAAGGTCGAAGGCAATGTGACCTTCCATACCGCGATGTCCACGGCGTTTCCGCAACCGGCGCCGGGCGCGGCGCCATCGCCGGGGCCGATGCGCGTACCGCCTGAGCAGCTTCGCTCCATGCTTGGCCTCTCGAGCATCAATGTCGTGCAGGGTGAGAAGTCGCTCGCCTTCATCGATCGAACGCTCGCCAGTTGATGGAGACGATGATGGGAATGGTTGCAACTCGTCGAACGTTCGTGGCTGCAGGGCTCGGGCTTGCGTTCGGAGCGGTGCTGGCGCTCAGCGTGGTCAGGGCGGAAGGGACCGCGAAGGAGGTCACCATCGATAATTTCACCTTTACTCCGGCGGAGCTGTCGGTGCCGGTTGGCACGACCGTGACCTGGATCAACCGCGATGACATTCCGCATACGGTGATCGCGAAGGACAAAAGTTTCCGCTCGAAGGCGCTCGATACCGACGACCGTTATTCCTTCACGTTCGCGACCGCCGGGACTTACGATTATTTTTGCGGCCTGCATCCGCACATGACCGGAAAGATTGTCGTCACCCCATGAATGTGATGCAGAAAGGCGACGAAGATTGTGATGACTTTGCGGTTGCTGGTCATGCCGGCATCAGCGCGATGTGCTAGAACTGACCCACCGGAGCTTCTGGATGGCTTCTCCGGCTTGAAGCAGCGTTCGGGTGAGGCCTTGCCAAATCGCGATGATCGCTCGCTGTTCGATGCAGTATTCCTGCCGCACTTGCCGGAATCCTATCGTCTGGCTCGTTGGCTGACGGGCAACGGTGCGGATGCCGAAGACGTGGTGCAGGAATCGTCGCTGCGGGCGTTTCGCGCGATCCAGACCTTCGATGGCGCTAATGCGCGCGCCTGGTCGCTCTCGGTTGTTCGGAATACGGCCTATAGCTGGCTCCTGAAGAACCGGCCCAGGACAGTGGTCCTCGCTGATGACCTCGGCGATGCAGACCGGCGGCAGATGGAGCAGGGCGATGCCCATCGATCCGGCGTGCAGACGCCTGAACAGGCGCTGCTGCTCAAGCTGGATATCGAAAGCGTGCGGGATGCGCTCAAAAGATTGCCGGCGCCACTGCGCGAAATCATCGTCCTTCGCGAAATGCATCAGTTGAGTTACCGCGAGATTTCAGAGATTGCGGGCATCCCGATCGGCACGGTGATGTCGCGCCTTGCGCGAAGCAGGGACGTTCTCGCACATATGCTGGGAGAGCAGGATAGATGAGGGCATCCCCGGACGACGACGATCTTGAGTTGCAGGCTTACCTCGATGGCGAGTGTGACACGGATGCCGCGCGAGCGTTTGAGCAGCGCCTCGCAGGCGACGAGAGCTTGCGCCTGCGCTTCGAGCAGATGCTGGCGCTGAGCAACGCGCTGCGTGCCATTCCGCAAGAAGATATGCCGCAAACATTGCGGGCGCGTGTCGGCGCGACGGTGGCGGGTGCAAGCTCTCGTGAGCGACGGTGGTCGTGGCAGGCGCTTGCGGCTGCGGTCATCGTCGGCGTGTTGATCAGCGCGGCTGCGATGCTGACGCTCGACCGGTATCGTTCGCGACAGGATCTCGTGCAGCAGGTGATCGCAAGTCACGTGCGAGGATTGCTGGCACCGCAGCCGTTCGATATCGCCTCGTCGGACAGCCATGTCGTCAGGCCGTGGTTTGCCTCGCGCATTGCGCGTTCTCCGCAAGTGCTCAACCTGGCGCAACAGGGATTCAAACTCACAGGCGGACGTATCGATATCGTTGGCAACACACCGGTCCCGACCGTCGTGTACCGGCACGACACTCATGTGGTGAGCCTGACGATGCTCGCTCCGGGGATGTCTCTGCCGGTGGCGAGCCAGTCCGGCTATCAGGCCCTGAGCTGGAGCGACAGCAAGGCGACCTATGTGGCCGTGTGCGATTTGCCGGTGAAGGACCTCGCGAACTTTAGGCGCATCTTCACCGCCGCTTCGTCCTAGCCCTGCTCGCGGTAAGGCGACGGGTCCTGATCGGGGCTGTGCAGCTAAAGCTGAGCTTCGATGGCGGCCTTGTCTATCACTGACCAGACCCGCCAAATCTTCTCTGCCCGAAATTCATAAAATACGTTCTCGGCAAAGGAGACCCGCTTCCCGTTGACATCGAGTCCGAGGAATTTTCCTTTTGGTGTGCAGTCAAAGTTCAACCGGCTTGCGATGTAGGGCGGGTCGGACGTCAGTAATTGGATGTTGAAATGAAGGTCCGGGATTTCGGAAAAGTCTTTCTCCAGCATCTGACGATAGCCGGATATTCCGATGAGCTCTCCGTTGTAATGCACGTCATCATCGACAAACTGGTCCAGCTTCGGCCAATCCTGCCTGTTCAGACAGGCAATGTAGTTTCGGTAGATATTGGCGAGCTCGGTTTTGGTCATGGCGAATGAGCGTTCTAGCCGCGCCCGCGATAGGGCGGCACACCCTGATCGGGCACCCAGACATTCTTCGGCAGCTTGCCGGTCTGCCAGAACACGTCGATCGGAATGCCGCCGCGTGGATACCAATACCCGCCGATCCGCAGCCATGTCGGTTTGATTTCGCGCACGAGCCGCTTGCCGATTTCCACCGTGCAGTCTTCGTGAAACGAGCCATGATTGCGGAAGCTCGCGAGATAGAGTTTCAACGCCTTCGATTCCACCAACCACTGGCCTGGAACGTAGTCGATGACGAGATGGGCGAAATCGGGCTGGCCGGTGATCGGGCACAGGCTGGTGAATTCCGGCGCGGCGAAGCGCACGAGATAGCCGGTGCCCGGGTGCGGGTTGGGAACGCGGTCGAGTTGCGCTTCCTCGGGCGAGGCGGGCAGGGTGACCGGGCGGCCGAGCTGGAGCGGGGCCTTCGTGGCAGTTTTGCGCGGCTTTCGTGACATTTTCTTCTCCGTTGTGGAGGTGATAGCGAAATTGGCGCGGCCCGTCACCTATGCGCCCTTGCGGCTTTTCCCGCCGGAAACCTTGCTGTAGAAGCAGCCATCCTGTTTTCCATTCCAATCAAAGAGGCGCTCATGACTGCCATCGTCGATATTATTGGCCGCGAAATTCTGGATAGCCGTGGCAATCCGACGGTCGAGGTCGATGTCGTGCTGGAAGATGGTTCGGTCGGTCGTGCCGCCGTGCCGTCGGGTGCTTCGACGGGTGCCCATGAGGCGGTGGAACTGCGTGACGGCGACAAGGGCCGCTATCTCGGCAAGGGCGTGCAGAAGGCGGTGGAGGCCGTCAACGGCGAGATCTTCGACGCCATCGGTGGCATGGACGCCGAGCAGCAGGTGCAGATCGACAACGCGATGATCTCGCTCGACGGCACGCCGAACAAGAGCCGCCTCGGGGCCAACGCTATTCTCGGCGTCTCGCTGGCGGTCGCGAAGGCTGCGGCCGAGTCCTGCGATATGCCGCTTTATCGTTACGTCGGCGGCACCTCGGCGCGCACCCTGCCGGTGCCGATGATGAACATCGTCAATGGCGGCGTGCATGCCGACAACCCAATCGATTTTCAGGAAATCATGGTGATGCCGGTTGGGGCGGCGAGCTTCGCTGAAGCCCTGCGCTGCGGCGCGGAGATTTTCCACACGCTGAAGGGCGAACTGAAGAAGGCCGGCCACAACACCAATGTCGGTGATGAGGGTGGCTTCGCGCCGAACCTGCCGTCGGCAGACGCTGCGCTCGACTTCGTCATGAGCGCGATTGGCAAGGCCGGCTACAAGGCGGGCAGCGATGTGATGCTCGCGCTCGATTGCGCCTCGACCGAGTTCTTCAAGGACGGCAAGTACGTCTATGAAGGCGAGAAGAAGACCCGCTCGCGTTCCGAGCAGGCGAAGTATCTCCAGGACCTGACCAACCGTTATCCGATCGTCTCGATCGAGGACGGCATGGCTGAGGACGACATGGATGGCTGGAAGGAGCTGACCGACCTCATCGGCGGCAAGATCCAGCTCGTCGGCGACGATCTGTTCGTCACCAACGTCACGCGGCTCGCCGACGGCATCAAGAAGGGGCTCGGCAATTCGATCCTCGTCAAGGTCAACCAGATAGGCACGCTGACGGAGACGCTTGCTGCGGTCGAGATGGCGCACAAGGCGGCCTATACTGCGGTGATGTCGCATCGCTCCGGCGAGACGGAGGATTCCACCATCGCCGACCTCGCGGTCGCCACCAATTGCGGACAGATCAAGACCGGCTCGCTCGCGCGCTCCGACCGTACCGCGAAGTATAACCAGCTCCTGCGCATCGAGCAGCAGCTCGACAATCAGGCGATCTACGCAGGACGTGCCGCGCTGCGCGCGCTGGCCTGATCCCGTCACGCTCCGGCGTGACAGGCCGGCGCTCTAACCAAAGCGCTTGCTTCCTGATGCGATGATGTCAAAGCCCGGCCACAGGCCGGGCTTTTGCGTTGATTACTTCACCAGTCCGCGCCGGCAGTCATGAATGAACTTGTTCATGCCCGAGTTTGCGGTGCCGTGTTGCCCCTGGCTTCTGTCGAAGCCGCGCGCATGCGCGAGATCAATGCACTCCTGCTCCGGACGAAGCGGTTTTTCCGCGTAGACGGCGGACGATCCAAGAACGAGCAGCGCAACCACGGCGGAAAGAGTTTTCATTTCTCGATCTCCTGATGGCGGGAAGGCGACACGCATATGAGGCAACTTCCCCACGGCACCGTATAGCCTTGCCTGCGGGTTTTCATGCACTTGCATCTTTATGGGTGCGCGATAAGGTGCGCCGGTCGAACTTTACTGCTTCATTGCCCAAAGGACGTGTTCATGCCCCATCAAGTTCTGGTCATCGTCGGAAGCCTCCGCAAGGAATCCTTCAGCCTCAAGATTGCCAATGCGTTGGCGAAGGCGGCTCCGGCGTCGCTCAAGCTGAACGTGGCGACCCTTCACGGCCTGTCGTTCTTCAATCAGGACCTGGAAGCCAATCCGCCTGCGGACTGGGTGGCGTTCCGCGACAAGATCAAGGCATCGGATGCCGTGATTTTCGTCACGCCGGAATACAACCGCTCGGTCTCCGGCGTACTCCGGAACGCTATCGACGTAGCCTCGCGGCCGTCCGGGCAGAGCGCGTTTTTGGGCAAGCCCGTTGGCATCGTCGGCAATTCGCCTGGACCACTCGGCGGCGTCAGCGCGGCGATGGAATTGAAGCGTTCGCTGCCGGGCATCACAGGGCCGATCCTCGGCCAGCCCGAAATCTATCTGACGCATGTCGGGAACTCGTTCAACGAGAAGGGCGAGGTAACGAGCGAGAGTTTCGGCAAGGTGCTGCAGCAGTACGTCGAGGCTTTCGCCGCGTTCGTCGACAGGCAAAAGAAGGGTGCCGCAGCGTAAGCCATTAGCGCGGCATTAACCCTGACGGGGCATCGTGCAGCGCATGGTCTCTCGCGCACGATTCAAGGCGATTCTGACCGGCCTCGCGCTCTATGCGATCGCGGCCGGTTTCATCACCTATTTCGGCGTTAATGCCTATACCGGCCGCTACGGCCTCAATGCCCGCATCGAGCTGGAAAAGGAAGCCGCTTCGCTGACGGCGGAGCTCGCCCGGCTCAAAGTCCAGCGCGCCGACGAAGAAAAGCATGTGGCGCTGCTGCGCTCCGACCGGCTCGATCCCGACATGCTCGATGAAGAAGCGCGGCGGCAACTCGACTATGCGAACCCGCGCGATCTGGTGCGTCTTCTCAACCGATGAACTTGGAATATCGTACGCCACGCGCGTTACGATCCGGAGGAGAGAAGAATCTTCTCTCCTGCAAATGCCTCCCGATGAGCCTGAATCGCTGTTTGCGTTGTCCGTCTGTGCATAAGACGAGCGAAAAGCTTCCCTGCACAGGCGATGGTACCGCGTCGTTGTGTCGGAATTTCAAAACAAACAACACAAATTTCAAAATCACGTGCGCGCGATGCCATTAATTTCAAGTCGCTGCGCTGCAAAATGTTTTGTAATCATGCGGCGTTACGCGCTCCTTCCACGCCGATCAGAGTTGGAGTAGAGAGGATTCATCACCTCTCTTATCCGGACATCTCATGCCATCTGGAAAACCTACGGCCGCCGCAACCAAAGGCACGTCGGCCGGTGCCGCCAAACTGGAATTCACCAAGGAGCAGGAGCTCGCCGCATTGCGCGACATGCTTCTGATCCGCCGCTTCGAAGAAAAGGCGGGACAGCTTTACGGCATGGGCGCGATCGGCGGCTTTTGCCATCTCTACATCGGACAGGAAGCCGTCGTCACCGGCATCCAGATGGTGCTGAAGGAAGGTGATCAGATCATCACCGGCTATCGCGATCACGGCCACATGCTGGCGACCGGCATGGAGGCCAAGGGCGTGATGGCCGAATTGACCGGCCGCCGCCACGGCTATTCGAAGGGCAAGGGCGGCTCCATGCATATGTTCAGCAAGGAGAAGCACTTCTACGGCGGCCACGGCATCGTCGGCGCGCAGGTGCCGCTCGGTACCGGATTGGCTTTCGCCAACCGCTACCGCAACAACGGCAATATCAGCGTGGCGTATTTCGGCGACGGCGCCGCCAATCAGGGGCAGGTTTACGAGAGCTTCAACATGGCGGAGCTGTGGAAGCTTCCGATCATCTACGTCATCGAAAACAACCGTTATGCGATGGGCACCTCGGTGACGCGCTCTTCCGCGCAGACCGATTTCTCCAAGCGCGGCATCGCGTTCAACATTCCGGGCGAGCAGGTCGACGGCATGGACGTGCGTGCGGTGAAGGCGGCAGCCGAGCGCGCCGCGGCCTGGTGCCGCGAGGGTAAGGGGCCTTACATCCTCGAAATGCAGACCTACCGTTATCGCGGCCACTCGATGTCCGACCCTGCGAAATATCGTACGCGCGAGGAGGTCGAGAAGGTACGGCACGATCAGGACCCGATCGAGCAGGTCCGCAAGCGGCTGCTCGATGCCAAGGTCGACGAGGCGGAGTTGAAGAAGATCGACGCGGAAGTGCGCGAGATCGTCAACGAAGCCGCCGATTTCGCCCAGCACGATCCGGAGCCGGACGCGTCCGAGCTCTACACCGACATTTACCGCTAAGCGCGAGCCACCGACCATGCCAATTCAAGTATTGATGCCCGCGCTCTCGCCCACGATGGAAAAGGGCAACCTTGCCAAGTGGCTGAAGAAGGAAGGCGACACCATCAAGTCCGGTGACGTGATCGCCGAGATCGAAACCGACAAGGCGACGATGGAAGTCGAGGCGACCGATGAGGGGACGCTCGGCAAGATTCTCGTGCCGGAAGGCACGGCCGATGTCGCGGTCAACACGCCGATCGCCACCATCCTGGCTGACGGCGAAAGCGCAGCCGATCTCGGCAAGGCTCCTGCCGCGCCAGCCCCCGCACCGAAGGCCGCAGAATCTGCGCCGCCCGCTGCTGAAGCGCCTGCGCCGAAGGCGGATGCCGTGCCTGCCGCACCGGCCAGCCATGCCGCTCCCGATCCCGACATTCCGGCGGGCACCGAGATGGTGACGATGACAGTGCGCGACGCGCTGCGCGACGCCATCGCCGAGGAAATGCGCCGCGATGAAGACGTCTTCATCATGGGCGAGGAGGTCGCCGAGTATCAGGGCGCCTACAAGATTACGCAGGGCATCCTGCAGGAATTCTCCGCGCGGCGCGTGATCGATACGCCGATCACCGAGCACGGCTTCGCTGGCGTCGGCATCGGCGCTGCGATGGCGGGCCTGAAGCCAATCGTCGAATTCATGACCTTTAACTTCGCCATGCAGGCGATTGACCAGATCATCAACTCGGCCGCCAAGACGCTCTATATGTCCGGCGGACAGATGGGCTGTTCGATCGTATTCCGTGGTCCGAACGGTTCGGCTGCGCGCGTCGCTGCCCAGCACAGCCAGGACTATGCTGCGTGGTACTCGCAGATTCCGGGTCTCAAGGTGATCGCACCTTACACTGCGGCCGATGCCAAGGGCCTCCTGAAGGCGGCGATCCGCGATCCAAACCCGGTGATCTTCCTTGAGCACGAAATTCTCTATGGCCACAGCTTCGAAGTGCCAAAGCTCGACGATTACGTGCTGCCGATCGGCAAGGCGCGCATTGCGCGGCAGGGTCAGCATGTCACGCTGATCGCATGGTCGCATGCGATGATCTGGACGCTGAAGGCCGCCGAGGAACTCGCCAAGGAAGGCATTGAGGCTGAGGTCATCGACCTGCGCACCATCCGTCCGATGGACACCGAGACGCTGATCGCTTCGGTGAAGAAGACGGGCCGTGCGGTAGTGGTCGAAGAGGGCTGGCAGCAGTCCGGCGTCGGCTCCGAGATCGCCGCGCGGTTGATGGAGCATGCGTTCGATTATCTCGATGCGCCAGTCGCGCGCGTGTCGGGCAAGGACGTTCCGATGCCTTACGCAGCCAATCTCGAAAAGCTCGCATTGCCGACGGTGGAGGAAGTTGTCGCCGCCGCCAAGGCCGTTTCATATCGCTAAGGGCAGGGTCCGGTCATGCCGATCAACATTCTGATGCCTGCCCTGTCGCCAACGATGGAAAAGGGCAACCTCGCCAAGTGGCTCAAGAAAGAGGGCGACAAGGTTTCATCCGGCGACGTGATCGCCGAGATCGAGACCGACAAGGCGACGATGGAAGTCGAGGCGGTGGACGAGGGCACCATCGCGAAAATCCTGGTGCCGGAAGGCACCGCCGACGTGCCGGTCAATCAGGTGATTGCCGTGCTCGCCGGCGATGGCGAGGACGTGAAAGCTGCCGCAAGCGGTGGGGGCGCTTCCGCACCGGCGCCGAAGGCTGCGGAGGCACCGAAAGCCGCCGAAGCACCGAAGCCTGCCACTGCTCCGGCTCCCGCGCCTGCCGCAAAGCCGACCGCGTCGGCTGCACCGCAGCCTGCACAGGCTCACAGCAACGGCGCACGAACGTTCTCCTCGCCGCTGGCGCGCCGTTTGGCGAAAGAAGCAGGCATCAATCTGTCACGCGTCACTGGCACCGGCCCGCACGGCCGCGTCGTCGCCCGCGATATCGACGAGGCGAAGTCCGGCAAGGGGCTGAAGCCTGCCACCGCTGGTGGTGCTGCTGCGCCATCCTACGCACCGGGGCCGAGCGACGCGCAGATTCTGTCGCTGTTCAACAAGGACAATTACGAAGCTATCCCGCACGACCAGATGCGCAAGGTCATCGCGCAGCGCCTTTCGGCGTCGGATCGCGATGTGCCGCAATACTATCTCACCTGCGACTGCGACATCGGCAAGCTTGTCGCCGCACGCGAGGAGATCAACGGTCTCGCGCCGAAGGACAAGGACGGCAAGCCCGCCTACAAGCTTTCGGTCAACGACTTCGTCATCAAGGCGCTGGCAATGGGGCTGCAGCGTGTGCCCGATGCCAACGTAACCTGGACTGACGAAGCGATGCTTCGCCATAAGGTGTCGGATGTGTCGGTTGCGGTGTCGATCCCGACCGGACTTATCACCCCGATCATCCGCAGCGCGCATGCCAAGTCGGTGGCGACGATTTCCAACGAGATGAAGGATCTCGCCGCGCGAGCGAAGGCACGCAAGCTCAAGCCGGAAGAATATCAGGGCGCGAGCACTGCAGTGTCGAACCTTGGCATGTACGGCATGAAGCAGTTCACCGCCGTCATCAACCCGCCGCAGTCGACCATTCTCGCGGTCGGTATGAGCGAGCAGCGGCCGGTGGTGCGCGACGGCAAGATCGAGATCGCGACCATCATGACGGTGACGCTGACCTGCGATCACCGCGCAATGGACGGCGCGCTTGGCGCGCAGCTTCTCAGCGCATTCCGCCTGTTGATCGAAAACCCGGTCATGATGGTGGTGTGAGGCGCGTGCCTCACACCCAGAGACACTCATGAAGCTTTTGGGCACGATCATTATTGCAGCCATCGTTGCCGCGCTTCTCGGAGGCGTGGTGGCGGTGGCGCTATCCTCGCTCGTGGCCTGCTGGCAGGCGGGTTGCGCGTTGAGCGGGATGCAGCAATTCATGCTGACGCCGTTTTACGCGGGCCTCGGTGCCGTGGTGTTTGTTGTCGCCGCAACACGGAAACAGTGGCGCGAGGCCATGTTCTACGCGCTGCGTTTGCTGATGCTGGTTCCGGTCGTGCTCATTGTCGTGGGTCTTGCGGCGGGCAATTCTCCCCGCGCGCAGATTCCCTTCCAACTGGGTAGCGCCGTGCTGCTCTCGATTCCGTTCTGGGTCGTGATCATTTCCCAGTGGTGGATGGTGCGGCGCGCGCTCGTGTCCCGCGAGGCGGCGCAGGTATAGGCGATTATCTTCTCAAAAAGGGCGGCGAGCCCGTGATGGCGAGGTCGGCAATGATGCGAAATGTTCGTTGGATGCTGGCAGCCATGCTGGCCTTGTCATTCACCGCCGCGCAGGCGCAGGTGAATCCGAAGGTCGCGAAGCTCGATGAGGTGCCGAAGACGGTGCTCTACATCGGCAACAGCTTTTTCTACTACAACAACAGCCTGCACAATCATGTGCTGAAGCTCGCGAATGCCGCCGACCCCTCGGCGCATTATCTCGCGACCTCTGCGACGATCAGCGGATCTGGACTGAACTGGCACGATGTGGAGTCGCTGTTCTCCGCCGATGGCATGGCGTCCTATTCGTTCGCGCCGGGCAACAAGGTCGTGATGAACACGCGCAACAAAAAGTTCGACGCGGCTATCATGATGGATTGCAGCCAGTGCCCGGTGCATCCGCAGTTGAAGCCTTTCTTCACCGAGGCTGCCGCGAAGGATGCGGCGATCGTGCGCAAGCACGGTGCCGACCCGGTACTGTTCATGTCATGGGCCTACGCCGACATGCCGGAGATGACCGAGCAACTGGCGGAGGCCTACACCACGGCAGGCAACGCCAACAATATGCTGGTGATCCCCGCCGGTCTTGCTTTCGCCCGCGCCAAGAAGGAGCAGCCCGATCTCGTTCTCAATGTCGAGGACAAGCGCCATCCGACGCTGGCGGGCACGTATCTCGCGGCCTGCACGGTGCTGGCCTCCGTCTATCAACGCTCGCCGGTCGGCAATCCGTACCACGCCGGTCTCGACGACAAGACCGCCGCCTTCCTGCAGAACGTCGCGTGGGAGACCGTGCAGGATTATTACGGGAAGTAGAGTGCTAACCCGGCTCCAGCCCCCGGGCCTTGAACACCTTCACGGCTTCCGGCGAGGTGAGAAACTTCATGAAGGCTTCCGCGGAGGATTTCGCCGTAGGAGCGGTACTGACGTCAGCTGCGAAATGCGTGATGTTGTTGAGGTTGCCCGGAAGCGGGCCGACCAGATCGACGCCTTTGGCCGACATCACTTCCGGCGTCTGCTGGATCGCGAGTTCGGCTTCGCCGCTCGCAACCAGATGGGCTGCGTTGCCGCCCGCCGGTGGATGCCGGATTTTATCCTTCAATTGATCGGTGAGGCCCATCCGCTCGATCATCTTGCCGACATAGACGCCGCTCGCGCCGCCCGCCGCCGGATTGGAATAGGCGATGGTCTTTGCCTTCAGAAGCGTCGCCTTCAGCGCGTCCGGCGTCGAGATGTCTGGCTTCGGCGCGCCGCTCTTGACCACCACCGAAATGCCGGAGCTTGCCACCGGCGTGATGTGGCCGGACACCTTGTTCTCCTTGGCAAGCGTTTCGAGATTTTGCCGGGTCAGGATCATGGCGTCGGCGTGCTCGCCGGCCTGGATGCGTTTGGTCAGGGCAGCGGCGGTATTGAACGTGAAGACGAGTTTGTCGCCGCTCTGCTTTTCGAACGCCGGTGCCAGTTCTTCCATGGCGGCCTGTACGCCGATGGTGGAGTAAACCTTCAGTTCGGCGGCGGAGGCGACGCTTGTTTGTGTCGCAAGACAGACGACAGCGGCGAGCAGGCTTCCAACTCGGATCATGACATTTCCCCCAGACGGTTTTGTTATTGCGATAATTACAAACCGCGCGGTTTTGCAGCGCAAGCCCTGCGACCTGTCTTGATTGCGATTGTGGGTTATGGGAGACCAAAGACAGCACAACTTAACTTGATTGCAAGTGGAGAGCCCCGTGGCTGATACCTCATTCGACGTCGTTGTCATCGGCTCGGGTCCCGGCGGTTACGTCACCGCCATCCGTGCAGCCCAACTCGGCTTCAAGACTGCGATCGTCGAGAAGGCCTATCTCGGCGGCATCTGCAACAACTGGGGCTGCATTCCGACCAAGGCGCTGCTGCGCTCGGCGGAAATCTTCCACTACATGAAGCATGCCAAGGATTACGGCCTGTCGGCGGACAACGTCTCGTTCGACCCCAAGGCGGTGATCGCGCGCTCGCGCGCCGTGGTGAAACGCCTCAATGGCGGCGTCGAATTTCTGATGAACAAGAACAAGATCACGATCATCTGGGGCGAGGCGACGCTCGAAGGCGGCGGCAAGTTCTCGGTGAAGAAGGTTGAGGCCGCTGCACCCAAGGGCGCACTCGGCGCGGGCAGCTATCAGGCCAAGCACATCATCGTCGCCACCGGCGCGCGTCCGCGTGTGCTGCCGGGGCTGGAAGGCGACAAGAAACTGGTGTGGACCTACTTCGAGGCGATGAACCCCGACAAGATGCCGAAGTCGTTGCTGGTGGTCGGCTCCGGTGCCATCGGCATTGAATTCGCGTCGTTCTATCGCACGCTCGGCGCCGAGGTGACGGTGGTCGAGGTGCTGCCGCAGATCATGCCGGTGGAGGACGCCGAGATTGCAGGCTTCGCCCGCAAGCAGTTCGAGAAGCAGGGCATCAAGATCCTCACCGGCGCGAAGGTCACCAAGCTCGACAAGAAGGCCGATAGCGTTACCGCCACCATCGACGACGGCAAGGGCAAGACTGAACAGATCACCGTGGACCGCGTGATCTCCGCCGTCGGCGTGGTCGGCAACATCGAGGGCTTCGGGCTGGAGAAGCTCGGCGTGAAGACCGACCGCGGTTGCATCGTGATCGACGGTTACGGCAAGACCAACGTGCCCGGCATCTACGCTATCGGCGACGTCGCCGGCCCGCCGATGCTGGCGCACAAGGCCGAGCATGAGGGCATCATCTGCGTCGAGGCGATCAAGGGCCTGCATCCGCACCCGATGGACAAGCTCATGATCCCGGGCTGCACCTACTGCCACCCGCAGGTCGCGTCAGTGGGGTTGACCGAGGCTAAGGCGAAGGAGGCGGGCAAGGACATCCGTGTCGGCCGCTTCCCGTTCGTCGGCAACGGCAAGGCAATCGCGCAGGGTGAAGACCAGGGCATGGTCAAGGTGATCTTCGACAAGAAGACCGGCCAGTTGCTCGGCGCGCATATGGTCGGCTCGGAAGTGACCGAACTGATCCAGGGCTTCGTGGTGGCGATGAACCTCGAGACCACTGAGGAAGAGCTCTTCCACACCATCTTCCCGCACCCGACCATCTCGGAAACGATGAAGGAAGCCGTGCTGGATGCCTATGGCCGCGTCCTGAATATGTAAAATTCTATCGGTCCCTTCCGGGATAGGAGCGGGACGCTTGCGCAGGCGCCATATCGGAATGCTCTCGATCGGAGCGGTTGTGGTCTGGTCCGGCCTGCTCGTCCGGGCCGGCCTTGCGGACGAACATTGCCGGGAGCCAAAGACCGGGACCCGGCAGATCCCGCTGTTCTCGCCGCCTGAAAGCGCGGTCGTTACCGGTGCCGGGCGGCTGCAGTTCTATTCGGCTCCCAATAACCGTTGCCCGATGCACGGCGTTTTCGTTGTCCCAAAAGATGCGTTGATTGCCTACGCTCGGTCTGCCGATGGCTGGTCGTCCGTGATGTATTTGAACCCGCGAACGGGCGAGGACGTCTCTGGCTGGGTCAGATCGGCTCGATTGAAGGCGACCGGCAGGGTCGCTCCGCGATAATAGAAGCGCGATAGAGCATGGTGACGCGCTGCACCGCACGCTGGCAGGGTGGCGCCGGTGCAACGAATGTTGCGAAGCCGCCACAGTTTTTGAACATTTAACCCTCGTCGTAGTAACCCCTTGCGCGCGCCGCGATTTGGCCACACGCCTCCATGAAATCATGTTCATGTAGCGTGGATGCGTTAGTCCGCCGCGTGAAGATTGCGAAAGCCCGCTGTTTTTAGGGGTTTTGAGCGAAAGGGCTGCCGCGGCGAAGGTTTTGAAATGGACGCGAAGACCAACATCAAGGCGAGACTGCCGAGCCGTCATGTGACGGAAGGTCCGGCCCGCGCCCCCCATCGCTCCTACCTCTACGCCATGGGCCTCACCACCGAGCAGATCCACCAGCCGTTCGTCGGCGTGGCGTCCTGCTGGAATGAGGCCGCGCCCTGCAATATTTCGCTGATGCGCCAGGCCCAGGCCGTGAAAAAGGGCGTCGCCTCCGCTGGTGGCACCCCGCGCGAGTTCTGTACCATCACCGTCACCGACGGCATCGCCATGGGACACGAGGGCATGCGGTCTTCGCTGCCGTCGCGCGAGGTGATCGCCGATTCCGTCGAACTCACCATCCGCGGCCATTCCTACGACGCGTTGGTCGGGCTCGCGGGCTGCGACAAGTCCCTGCCGGGCATGATGATGGCGATGTGCCGTCTCAACGTGCCCTCGATCTTCATCTATGGCGGCTCGATCCTGCCCGGCAATTTCCGCGGCCAGCAGGTCACCGTGCAGGACATGTTCGAGGCCGTCGGCAAGCACTCGGTCGGCGAGATGTCGGACGCCGACCTGGACGAAATCGAGCGCGTGGCATGCCCCTCGGCGGGTGCCTGCGGCGCGCAGTTCACTGCCAACACCATGGCGACTGTCTCCGAGGCGATCGGCCTCGCGCTGCCGTACTCGGCGGGCGCTCCTGCTCCTTACGAAATCCGCGACTCCTTCTGCGCGACGGCCGGCGAGAAGGTCATGGAATTGATCGCCAAGAATATCCGCCCGCGCGACATCGTCACCCGCAAGGCGCTGGAAAACGCTGCCGCCGTGGTCGCGGCCTCCGGCGGCTCGACCAATGCGGCGCTGCATCTGCCCGCCATCGCGCATGAATGCGGCATCGAATTCGACCTGTTCGACGTGGCCGAAATCTTCAAAAAGACACCATATGTCGCGGATTTGAAGCCGGGCGGCCGTTATGTAGCCAAAGACATGTTCGAAGCTGGCGGCATCCCGCTGCTGATGAAGACGCTCCTGGATCACGGTTATATGCACGGTGACTGCATGACGGTCACCGGGCGGACGATTGCCGAGAACCTCGCCAGCGTGAAATGGAATCCGCATCAGGATGTGGTGCGCCCCGCCGACAAGCCGATCACGGTGACCGGTGGCGTCGTGGGCATGAAGGGCAACCTCGCTCCCGACGGCGCGATCGTGAAAGTGGCTGGAATGTCCGTCCTGAAGTTCACCGGTCCGGCGCGTGTCTTCGATTGCGAAGAGGACGCGTTCGAGGCCGTGGAGAAACGGACCTACAAGGAAGGCGAGGTCATCGTCATCCGCTACGAGGGCCCTAAGGGTGGCCCCGGCATGCGCGAGATGCTCGCCACTACCGCTGCACTTTACGGGCAGGGGATGGGCGCCAAGGTCGCGCTCATCACGGATGGCCGTTTCTCCGGCGCGACGCGCGGCTTCTGCGTCGGCCATGTCGGCCCCGAGGCTGCAGTCGGAGGGCCGATCGGCCTTATCCGAAATGGGGACATTATCGAACTTGATGCCGAGGCCGGGGCGCTCAATGTGAAGTTGAGTGACGCTGAATTGGCCGAGCGGCGGAAAGCCTGGAAACCGCGGGAAACCGGCACGGGTTCCGGGGCACTCTGGAAGTATGCCCAGCAGGTCGGACCTGCGGTCAAGGGCGCGGTGACCCACCCAGGACGGGCGGGTGAAAAGAGTTGCTATGCGGATATTTAAGGGTTGCGTCTTGACCGCGTGTGCGACCATCGCAGTTTTTGCGATGACGCGGACCTACGCTTTCGATGGCACGGTCGATCCTGACGGTGCGACCGCCCCGCTCGGAGCGGTGACCACGTCGTCCGGCGTCGCGGTGGTAAAGAAGACCCTGCCGCCGAACAGCAACGCGCTGACCGCCCTGCAATATGCCGCCGAAGACGGCCATGCCGCCGCCCAATGGAAACTCGGCAAGATGTTCGCCGATGGCGTCGGCGTCGAGCGCGACGATCTGCGCGCCTTCGATTATTTCAGCCGGATCGCCAACCAACACGCCGAAGACAATCCGGGAGCGCCGCAGGCCAACATCGTGGCCAACGCGTTCGTGGCGCTCGGCCGCTACTACATCACCGGCATCGCCAATTCGAACATCAAGCGCGACCCGGAGCGGGCGCGGGAGATGTTCTCTTACGCCGCGTCCTATTTCGGCAGCGCCGAGGCGCAATACAGCCTCGCGCGGATGTATCTCGAGGGCAAAGGCATCCAGCGCGATGTGAAGTATGGTGTGCGCTGGCTTGGTCTCGCGGCCCACAAGGGCCAGCACGAGGCGCAGGCGCTTCTCGGCCAGATGCTGTTCAACGGCGACCATCTGCAGCGGCAGGCTGCACGCGGCCTGATGTGGCTGACGCTGGCGCAGGAAAGCGCCACGCCGGACGAGAAGTGGATTCACCAGAGCTACAACGAGGCGCTGTCCAAGGCCTCCGAAGACGACCGCGCCATGGCCCTGCAGATGCTGCAGCGCTGGGTGCAGGGTCGCCGCGACTGATCTGAGCGAAAGCTCCACCTAAAAATTAAGATCCGCCCATACCGGCACGTGATCCGAGGCTTTTTCCCAGCCGCGCACATGCTTGTCGATGCCGACCGCCTGCAGACGATCACTCGCTGGTGGCGACATCAGGAGATGGTCGATGCGGATGCCGTTGTTCTTCTGCCAGGCGCCGGCCTGATAATCCCAGAATGTGTACTGCTGCGGCGCGTCCGAGGTTGCACGGAAGGCATCGGTGAGGCCGAGGTTAAGCAGCGTCTGGAATTTGTCGCGGGTCTGCGGCAGGAACAGCGCGTCGCCGAGCCAGGCCTGCGGATTGTAGACGTCGGCAGGCGTCGGAATGACGTTGAAATCGCCCGCCAGCACGAACGGCTCTTCTGATTTCAGCCGGTCGCGCGCATAGTCGATCAGCCGGTCCATCCATCGCAGCTTGTACGGATATTTCTCCGTGTTCACCGGATTGCCGTTCGGCAGATAGAGGCAAGCGAGGCGGAAGGTGCCGTCCTTGTGCGACACCACGCCTTCAAGAAAGCGCGCGTGCAGGTCCTCGGGATCGCCCGCAAGCTGCGGTTTGGTTTCCTCGAAGCGATATTTGGAGAGCAGGGCAACGCCGTTGAAGGTCTTCTGCCCGTGAGTCACCACGTTGTAGCCGAGTGCCTCGATCGGCTCGCGCGGAAACGCGTCATCGAGGCATTTGATTTCCTGCAGGCAGACCAGATCTGGCTCGCGCTCCTTCAGCCATGTCAGCAAATGGTCGAGGCGCTGGCGCACCGAGTTGACGTTCCATGTCGCGATGCGCATGGGCGGCGTCAGATCGAGAAGCTGATGCCGCAACCGCAGGAGGCGGTGGCGTTCGGATTGTTGACGCGGAACGATGCACCAATCAGGTCATCGACGAAGTCGAGTTCGGAGTCCGCGAGGAACGGAGCCGAAGAGGGATCGACCAGTACTACGGCGTTATCGCGCACGATCACCAGATCGTCCTCGGCCTGGGTCTTGTCGATATCGAATTTGTACTGGAAGCCGGAGCAGCCGCCGCCCTCGACGCTGATGCGGAGCTTGGCGCCTTCGCCTTCGCCTTTCAGGATTTCGCCAATCCGCCGCGCCGCCCGCTCGGAAATTGTCACATTCGCGGTCACGTCCGCTCTCCCTCAGAATCCGGAAGTTTGAATCTGTTCCGGTCCATAGTTAAGTACTCACCACGCCAGAATCAAACGCCAAAGGAGCGTCCCCAATGTCCGTGGGGCGGGCGGCACCTGCCGCACCTTACCGCTGCGACCCAGACCTGAGCCGCGGCCGCCGGTTCGATGAGCCGCCAAGCCGCCACCGCAGCGCTTTCCGCCGCGATTGCGACCGGGTGATCCATTCCACCGCGTTCCGCCGCCTCAAGCACAAGACGCAGGTATTCGTCTTCCACGAGGGCGATCATTATCGCACCCGGCTGACCCACAGTCTGGAGGTGGCGCAGATCGCCCGTGCGCTGGCGCGCCAACTGGGGCTGGACGAGGATCTCACCGAGACGTTGGCGCTCGCGCATGACCTCGGCCATCCGCCGTTCGGCCATGCGGGCGAGCGTGCGCTCGACGCTTGCCTGAAAGATCAAGGCGGGTTTGACCACAATGCGCAGTCGCTGCGCGTCGTCACCTCGCTCGAACGCCGCTATCCGGCCTTCGACGGGCTGAACCTGACCTGGGAATCGCTCGAGGGCATCGTCAAGCACAACGGCCCGCTCATTGGCCGCGATGGCCATCCGCTCGGGCATTACGCATCCCATGGTCTGCCGGTGGGGATCACGAATTACAACGCGGTGCACGACCTCGAACTGTCGTCCTATGCCTCGTTGGAAGCGCAGGTCGCGGCAATTTCCGACGATATCGCCTACAATGCCCATGACATCGACGATGGCCTGCGCGCGGGCCTATTCACTATTGCCGACCTCAACGCCGTCCCGCTGATCGCCGATCTCAATGGGCGGATTCTCTCGCGCTTTCCGGGCATCGACGAGGCGCGTCATGGCGCTGAACTCGTGCGCGAACTGATCTCGTACTGGATTGAGTCCGCGTTCTCCGAAACGATGCGGCGGATCGCATCGGCCGCGCCGCGAACCGTGGAAGACGTGCGCCACGGCGGCGGCCCGCTGGCGGCCTTCAATCCGAAGGCGCAGGGCGCGGACCGGGCGATCAAGCAATTCCTGTGGGACCGGATGTACCGCCATGACCGCGTGATGCGGGTGATGATCGAGGCGGAAGCTGTCGTCGCGGACCTGTTCGCGCACTACAGCCGCCACCCGGACGACCTGCCTTCCGATTGGGCGCATGGGGATGCTGGCGACGACGAGGAGGACACGCGTCGGATCGGCAATTTCATCGCCGGAATGACCGACCGCTATGCCATTACAGAGCACCAGAGGCTTTTTGACTCGACCCCGGAATTGCGTTAGGCGCGCAGGGGAATTTGGCCGATTATGGCCGCCGTTACAGGAGAATCGCGTTGTCCGTCCCGACCCAGCCGGCCCATCTTTTCGCGGATATTCTCGGCCGGGTTCATAGCGTCTGCCGCGATCTGATGACCGAAGGCGTGCTGCCGCAAGGCATCGACCTGTCGCGGGTCGTGGTAGAACCGCCGAAGGATGCGACCCACGGCGACATGGCGACCAACGCCGCGATGGTGCTGGCGAAAGAGGCGAAGGCGAAGCCGCGCGATCTCGCCGACAGGATCAGCGACAAGCTGCGGACCGATCCGCTGGTGCTGGCCGCGAGCGTCGCGGGGCCGGGCTTCATCAATCTCACGCTGAAGAACGAGGCATGGTTCGACGCGCTGCGCACAGTGCTGCAGGCGGGTGATGCCTACGGCCGTTCGCAGATCGGTGCGGACGAGAAGGTCAATGTTGAATACGTCTCCGCCAACCCGACCGGGCCGATGCATGTCGGTCACTGTCGAGGCGCCGTGTTCGGCGATGCGCTTGCGACGCTGCTCGCGTCTGCGGGCTATGCGGTGACCAAGGAATATTACATCAACGATGCCGGTGCGCAGGTCGATGTACTCGCGCGCTCGGCGCATCTGCGCTACCGCGAGGCGCTCGGCGAAAATATCGGCGAAATTCCCGAGGGGCTTTATCCCGGCGACTATCTCAAGCCGGTCGGCGACGCGCTCGCGCGCGAGTATGGCGACAAGCTCGCGAAGCAGCCTGAGGCTGAGTGGCTTCCGCTCGTGCGCGACAAAGCCATTGTGATGATGATGGAGATGATCCGCGGTGATCTCGCGGCACTCAACATCAAGCATGACGTGTTCTTTTCGGAGCGCTCGCTGATCGCGGGCGGCACCGATCAGGTCGGCGCGACGATCGCGGGTCTGCGTGTGAAGGGCGATGTCTATGAGGGGCGCCTGCCGCCGCCGAAAGGTGCGCCGGTCGAGGATTACGAAGATCGCGAGCAGACACTCTTTCGCGCCACCGCGTTCGGTGACGATGTCGATCGACCGCTGAAGAAGTCGGATGGCTCCTATACCTACTTCGCCTCCGACATCGCCTATCACAAGAACAAGTTCGACCGCGGCTTCCACAATATGGTGGACGTGTGGGGCGCCGATCACGGCGGCTACATCAAGCGCGTGCAGGCCGCGATCAAGGCGGTGACGGCGGGCGAGGGCGAACTCGACGTCAAGATCGTGCAGCTCGTGCGGCTGCTGCGAAACGGCGAGCCGGTGAAAATGTCGAAGCGCGCGGGTGACTTCGTCACGCTGCGTGAAGTGGTGGATGAAGTCGGCTCAGATGCCGTGCGCTTTATGATGCTGTTCCGCAAGAACGATGCGGTGCTCGATTTCGACCTCGCCAAGGTGCTGGAGCAGTCCAAGGACAATCCGGTTTTCTACGTGCAGTACGGCCACGCGCGCGGACACTCGGTGTTCAAAAACGCCCGCGCCACGGTTCCCGATCTGCCTGAGGATGACGGCAAGCGGCGCGCCTGGCTGGGCGCGGCTGATGTTGAGCGGCTAACCGATCCGGTGGAATTGTCGCTGATCCGCCAGCTTGCTTTGTTCCCGCGCACGCTGGAAGCGGCCGCCTTGGCTCATGAGCCGCACCGCATCGCATTCTATCTCTATGATCTTGCAAGCGAGTTCCACGCGCTCTGGACCAAGGGCCGCGATGCGCCTCATTTACGCTTCATTATAGATAATGATGCTGGAATTACCATTGCGCGACTGGCCTTGGTGCAAGGCGTCGTCTCGGTTCTGGCATCCGGCCTCGCCGTGCTCGGCGTCCATGCTCCGAACGAGATGCGATGAAGGTGACTGTCTGCCCATTCGGGGATGATGTGGCGGCAGCCAGGAACGGCAAACTGGATTATGTTGCGTGAGTCTGCCGTCTCCGCAGGGGATGCGAGATCACATGTCTGAACGATACCGTGACAGGCCTTTTCCGCCCGATGATCGGGACTACACTCATGCGCCCCAGCAGGGCGCGGACGACCCGCTGGCCGAATTGGCCCGGCTGATCGGCCAGACCGATCCGTATTCGAACTTTGGTCGCCAGCAGGCTGCCGAGCCCGCCACCGCTCACGAGGAGCCGGGCTATGACAATCAGCCCGACCCGCACGACGATATGGGGTACGATCCCCATCACGGCGAACCGCCGCTGCCGTCCTGGATGCGTCCGCGCGATCCCGAGCCGCAGCAGTCTGCACCCGCGCACGACGATTACAGCTATCCGGCCGCTATGCCGGAGAACACCTACAATCGCCATTCCGGCTACCGGCTCGGTTACGAAACCTCGCGGTTCGATTCGCCGCAGCAGGAGGCTGAGGCTTCCTATGCGGAGGGCGGCCAGAGCCATTACGACGACGGCGCCTATCGTCAGGACGCTTACGGGCAGGGTGCCTACGCGCAGGATGGTTATGCTCAGGGTGGATACGATCAACCTCAATATGCGCAGGGTCAGGATCGCTACGATCAGGTTCTCTACGGTGAGCAGCCCCGTCACCGGCAGGGCAACACGCCTTATGCCGCCTACGATCAGGGCTATGACGAGGATGGCTACGATCAGGGTTATGCCGACCAGCCGGAGCAGCCGAAGCGCGGCGGGATGATGACGGTCGTGGCCGTGCTTGCGCTCGCCGTGCTCGGCACGGCCGGTGCCTATGCCTATCGCTCGATCGCGGGTTCGCCGCGCAGCGGAGAGCCGCCGATCATCAAGGCCGATGTCAGCCCGAACAAGGTCATTCCTGAAAAGCAGACAAGCGAGAAGCAGATCTACGACCGCATCGGCGACAAGTCCGGCGAGCGGATGGTGTCCCGCGAGGAGCAGCCGGTCGATGTCGACGCCCGTTCCGGCGGGCCGCGGGTGGTGTTTCCGCCGCTGACCCAGAACCCGTCGCCACCGTCCGGCGCATCGGTTTCGCCTGCGACCCGACCCACGGGGCCCGGAGTTGCCAACGGAACTCTCAGCGGCGAGGTTCCGCGTCGGATCCGCACCGTCAGCATCCGTCCCGACCAGACTGACGTGACGTCGCAGACAAACGCTGTTCCGCCTGCACCCGCGCCGGTGCAGTCGACGCCCGCAAGGGCTCCGGCCGCACAGGCGGCTCCCTCGAATGCGCCGCTTGCCCTTTCGCCTCAGGCGGCGCCTGAGCCACGCTCCCGTGTTGCCTCGCTGGCGGCCCCAGCGGGCGTACCCACGGTGTCCGGTTCCTATGTCCAGATCTCCTCGCAGCGCTCGGAGGCCGACGCCATGACCTCCTACAGGGTCCTGCAGGGCAAGTATCCGGGTATCCTCGGCTCGCGGCATCCGACCGTGCGCCGGGCCGATCTCGGTTCCAAGGGGGTATACTACCGCGCCTTGGTGGGACCGTTCGCCTCGACTGACGAAGCCACCCAGTTCTGCGTGAACCTGCAATCGGCAGGGGGTAAGTGCATCGTCCAGAGGAATTAACGGCCGTTTCCTTGACCCTTGAGGCGGCCACGGGCTAATCGCCCCTGATGGCCGTCCGAGCTTTCATCACCGGCGTTTCCGGCCCCGTCCTGACCGACGGGGAGCGCGCGTTCCTGCGCGCGGAACAGCCGTGGGGTTTCATCCTGTTCAAGCGCAACGTCGAGAACCCGGCGCAAGTCGCTGCTCTGGCTGCGGAGTTGCGCACCGCCGTGGACCGCCCCGACGCGCCCGTCCTGATCGATCAGGAAGGTGGCCGGGTGCAGCGGTTGGGGCCGCCGCACTGGCCGCGCTATCCCGCAGGTGCCGTGTTCGGCGCACTGTATGACCAGTCTCCGGAAAGAGGCTTGCGGGCGGCATGGCTGTCGTCCCGCCTGATCGCGGCCGACCTCGATGCGCTCGGCATCAGCGTCGATTGCCTGCCGCTGGCCGACGTTCCGGTGGCCGGGGCTGACGCGGTGATCGGCGACCGTGCCTATGGCACGACGCCGGAGAAGGTCGCGACCATCGCCCGCGCGGTGACTGACGGGTTGCTTGCCGGTGGAATTTTACCGATTCTGAAGCACATTCCCGGCCACGGCCGCGCGACTGCCGACAGTCATTTGCGGCTGCCAACCGTGGACACGCCGCGCGCGGAACTGGAGCGCACCGATTTCGTGGCGTTTTCGCGCCTCGCGGATCTGCCGATGGCGATGACCGCACATGTTGTGTTTAGCGCCCTCGATGCCGCCCAACCGGCGACCACTTCTGCGACAATCATTGATCAGGTGATTCGCGGCGCGATGAATTTTCAAGGCTTGCTCATGAGCGATGACGTCTCGATGAATGCGCTGAGCGGCACGATCGCCGAGCGCACCCGCGCGAGCCTCAAAGCGGGCTGCGATGTCGCGCTTCATTGCAACGGCAACATGGACGAGATGCGCGCGGTAGCCGCGGAAGCACCCGTGCTCACGGGCAAGGCGTTGCAGCGCGCTGACCGTGCGCTGGCCGCCCGCAAGCCGCCGCAGCCGTTCGAAGCCGACGCCGGGCGCGCGGAGCTTGATGAACTGATCGCACAGGCGGGGATCGCATGAGCGCCGAGATTCTATCCTTCGAGACTGGACAGCCTGCGGGCAACGCCGAGCGCGCACAGGACGAGCCGGCGCTGGTTGTTGACGTCGAGGGCTATGAAGGTCCGCTCGATCTTCTGCTCGCGCTTGCCCGTCAGCAGAAGGTCGACCTCGCCAAGATTTCTATTCTCGCGCTCGCCGACCAGTATCTCGTTTTCATTGAAGCCGCGCGCAAGCTGCGGCTCGAACTCGCTGCCGACTATCTGGTGATGGCGGCATGGCTTGCGTATCTCAAATCGCGTCTGCTGCTGCCCGAGCCGCCGACGCCGGACGGGCCGAGCGCCGAGGACATGGCGAGCGCGCTCGCCAACCGCCTGCGCCGCCTCGAGCAGATCCGCGAAGCCTCGAACCGCCTGATGACGCGCCCGCAACTGCGCCGTGACATCTTTCCGCGCGGCTTTCCCGAGCAGATCGCCCAGATCAAGCATCCGCAGTGGAATGCGACGCTCTACGACCTGCTGTCGGCCTATGCCGCGCAGCGCCAGCAGCGCGTGCTTGCGACCGTGCATCTGGCGCGCCGTACGGTCTGGTCGCTCGCGGAAGCGCGTGCCTCGCTGGAGCGGCTGGCAGGCATCGCCGAGGACTGGAGCCGGCTCGACGAGTACCTCATCGCTTACGTGATCGATCCCTCGCAGCGCGCCACGGTGATGGCTTCGAGTTTTGCAGCGGCGCTCGAACTGGTGCGCGAGGGCGTGGTCGATATTCATCAGCAGGACGCATTCGCGCCGATCTATTTTCGTAAGCATGCGGGCGGGCAGGGTGCTCCCGAACCGCAAGCCCCGATCGAGTAAGTGGAAGAAGGAGAGCCCGTCATGGCCACCAATCTGGCTACCAAGCACGTCGAGGACCACGATCCTTCGCACGACGAGACGGTGGAATCCTCGCACGAGACGGCCGAAGTTTCACATCAGGCGGTTGAGTCTTCGCATGAGGCAGAGCCCGCGCACGAGGTCATCGAAACTTCGGAGGCGGAAGCCTCCGCGCCTGTAGTGGCGCAGCGTCCAGAAGAACTGCGTCTTCTCGAAGCGATGCTGTTTGCCTCCACCGAGCCGCTCGATACGGCCTCGCTTGCCAAGCGTCTGCCGGACGGCGCGGATGTGAAATCGCTGCTCGAACAGTTGCAGGCGGATTACGCGATGCGCGGCGTCAATCTCGTGCGCGTCGCCAACAAATGGACATTCCGCACTGCCGCCGATCTGTCGTGGCTGATGACGCGCGAGAGCACCGAGACCCGGCGTCTGTCGCGCGCGGCGATCGAGACGCTGGCGATCATCGCTTATCACCAGCCGGTGACGCGTGCCGAGATCGAAGAAATCCGCGGCGTCATCACCTCAAAGGGCACGCTCGACGTGCTGCTGGAGACTGGCTGGATTCGTCCACGCGGCCGTCGCAAGACGCCTGGCCGCCCGCTGACTTTCGGCACCACGGAAGCGTTCCTGTCCCAGTTCAGCCTGGAGCAGCTGGGCGATCTGCCGGGCCTCGACGAGCTGAAGGGTTCGGGCCTGCTTGATACCCGTCTGCCGACCGGCTTCAGCGTGCCGTCGCCGTCGGACGATCCGGCGCTGCGTGAAGACGAAGAGCCGCTGGAGTCAGGCGACGATCTGCAGCTGACGCTCGCGCCGCTTCCGGATCCTGAGGAGCCTGCCCCCGAGGAGCCCACGGGAGAGTGATCGGCCGCGTGTAACGCACGTCGTCTCACCCGCGTAGACCTTTCGAAGCCCGTGACGGATGTGGTGTCGTGACGGGCCCGTGCGATCAACGCGAGTCCTGACAATGCTTCTTTTCGTCCTGGCCTATCTCGGCGGCGTGCTGACCATCATCAGCCCCTGCATTCTTCCCGTTTTGCCGTTCGTGTTCGCCCGGGCCGACCGGCCGTTTCTGAAAAGCGGCCTGCCGATGCTGATCGGCATGGCGCTGACATTCGCCATTGTCGCGACGCTCGCCGCTGTTGCCGGTGGGTGGGCGGTCGCGGCCAACGAATACGGCCGGATCGCCGCCTTGGTGCTGCTCGCGTTGTTCGGCATTGCGCTGCTGTTTCCCGCCATCGCGGATCGCGTTACGCAACCGCTGGTCGCTCTTGGCGGACGGCTGTCGCAATCGGCAGATGGTTCGTCGGGTGGCTTCGTGCCCTCGCTGCTGCTCGGTGTCGCGACGGGGCTGTTGTGGGCGCCCTGCGCGGGGCCGGTTCTGGGATTGATCCTGACAGGTGCCGCGCTGCAAGGCGCCAACATCCAGACCACGTTCCTGCTGCTGGCTTATGCGGCAGGTGCTGCGACCTCGCTGGCGCTGGCGCTCCTTGTCGGCGGACGTGTGTTTGCCGCAATGAAGCGCTCGCTCGGCGCGGGCGAATGGGTGCGGCGCGGCCTCGGCGTGCTGGTGCTCGTGGCTGTTGCCGCCATCGCGCTCGGCGTCGACACCAATTATCTCGCCAATGTCTCGCTGGCGCAGACCTCTGCCGTCGAGCAGACGCTGATCGACAAAATGCGCGGGCCGAACAACACCGCGATGACGCCTGCAGGCGGCGCCATGCAGCCGAACCCGTCGATGATGATGAAGGCGAACGCACCGCATGAGAGTGCGAGGGCTTTGCCGGTGGAGGGCACGATGCCCTCGCTCGACGGTGCGGTCGAATGGCTGAATTCAAAGCCGCTCACGGCGGAAGCATTGCGCGGCAAGGTGGTTCTGGTCGATTTCTGGACCTATTCCTGCATCAACTGCCTGCGCACCATTCCCTATGTCCGCGCGTGGGCGGAGAAGTACAAGAACGACGGTCTCGTGGTGATCGGCGTGCACACACCGGAATTCGCCTTCGAGAAACAGCCAGCCAACGTCAAGAAGGCGGTAGCCGATCTCAAGATTGATTATCCCGTCGCGATCGACAACAATTACGCGATCTGGCGCGCGTTCGATAACATGTACTGGCCCGCGCATTATTTTATCGATGCGCAGGGCCGCATCCGTCACCACCATTTCGGCGAAGGCGAATACGCCAAATCCGAGGAGGTGATCCGGCAGTTGTTGCGCGAGGCAGGAAAGAATGTTCCGGAGCAACTGACGGACGTGCGCGGCACCGGCGCGGAAGCGGCGCCGGACATGGCGAACATCAAATCGCCCGAGACCTATCTCGGTTATGACCGAGCCGAGAACTTCATGTCGCCGGGCGGTGCGGTACGCGATGAAAGCCATGATTATGCGGCGGGCGTTCTCAAGCTGAACGATTGGTCGCTTGCAGGCTCATGGACCGTCGATCCGGAGAATGCCGCGCTCGACAGGGCAGGTGGCGCGATCCGTTACCGCTTCCATGCCCGCGATCTGCATCTGGTGCTCGGGTCGGGAACGGACGGCAAGCCCGTTCGTTTCAAGGTAACGATTGATGGCGCCGTGCCCGGCGCGGATCATGGCGTCGATACCGATGCTAACGGCGAGGGGATTGTGACCGGACAGCGGCTTTATCAGTTGGTCCGGCAGCAAGGCGAGGTCCGCGACCGGACCTTCGAGATTCAGTTCCTCGATCCCGGCGTGCAGGCCTTCGCCTTCACCTTTGGTTGAAGGCAGGGTTGCGTTTTCTGTCCTGATTTTAACGATCCGGGGAACGAGAGCTGCCGAAACGCGGCCTGAATGCCGCAATCCGGCTTAAGTTCTTGTTTTCGGACCCTTCAGCGCCTAGGTTCGAGGCCAATCGGCCGGCCAACCCGGCAATGCGTTTACGTGGAGGACACAATGGGTTCGATGAGCATTTGGCACTGGATCGTCGTCATCGGCGTGGTCCTTCTGTTGTTCGGTCGCGGCAAGATTTCCGATCTGATGGGCGACGTCGCGCAGGGCATCAAGGCCTTCAAGAAGGGCATGGCGGACGACGACAAGCCGGCCGAGAAGTCCGAGCCGGTGAAGACCATCGACAGCACGTCCACGCCGCCGCAGGCGACTGCGCCGCGTCAGGATGTCGGCAGCAACGCCGTCTGAGCCTCGCCGGAATTAATCGCGACAGCGAAGCGGCGCTCACGCGAAGCGGAATGATTGATGTTCGATATCGGGTGGAGTGAACTGGTCGTCATCGGCGTGGTCGCGCTGATCGCCATCGGTCCGAAAGAACTGCCTGGTGTGCTGCGCATGATCGGCCAGTGGGTCGGCAAGGCCAGACGCATGGCCGCCGATTTCCAGGGTCAGTTCAACGAGGCGATGCGCGAGGCCGAAATGGCCGACATCAAGAAATCGTTCGACGATATCAGCGCCGCCTCGCGCGATCTGCACCCGACGAAACTTCTGGCCTCGCTGGAAGAACATGCCCGCGAGCGCGAGGAAGAGGAGCGCTCCGCGCAAACCACCACCGCGGCGCCTGCTTCCGAACCCCCATCTGTTGAATCCGCCGCTGCTCCCGTCGAAGGGCAGGCGCCCGCGTTGATGAAGCAGACCCCAGACGCGCCGCCGACCGCGCCGGAATCCAAAGCCTCATGAGCGCCGACGACATCGAAGCCAGCAAGGCGCCATTGATGGAGCACCTGATCGAGCTGCGTTCGCGGCTCATCAAGGCATTGCTCGGTTTCGGCCTCGCTTTCATCCTGTGTTTCGTGTTCGCCAAGCAGATCTACAACGTGCTGGTATGGCCGTTCGTGTGGGTCGCGGGTCCTGAGAACTCGAAGTTCATCTACACCGCGCTGCTGGAATACTTCATCACGCAGCTCAAGCTTGCTCTGTTCGGCGCGGGTTTCATCTCTTTTCCCATCGTGGCGACGCAGATTTACAAGTTCGTCGCGCCCGGCCTCTACAAGCACGAGCGCGGCGCGTTCCTGCCGTATCTGATCGCAACGCCGTTCTTCTTCGTGCTCGGTGCGATGCTGGTCTACTTCCTCGTGTTGCCGATGCTGATCCGCTTCTCGCTCGGCATGCAGCAGGCAGGGGGAGCCGAGACGGCACAGATCGCGCTGTTGCCCAAGGTTGGTGAATATCTGTCGCTGATGATGTCGCTGGTGTTCGCCTTCGGCATCGCGTTCCAGTTGCCGGTGGTGCTAACGCTGCTCGGCCGCATCGGCGTGCTGACGGCGGCGCAACTGCGCGCCAAGCGGCGGTATTTCATCGTGGTCGCCTTCATCATCGCGGCGGTGCTGACGCCGCCCGACGTCATCAGCCAGGCCTCACTCGCGCTGCCGTTGCTGCTCCTCTACGAGGGCTCGATCATCGCGGTCTCGATCGTCGAGAAGAACGCAGCCAAGCGAAAAGCGGCCCAGACGCCACCGGAAGCGCCGTCTGAGACGCCACCGGCGCTGCCGCCAGCCGAATAAGACCCGGCACGCCCGCTTTTGCTATTCTTGCGGAAACCCCTGCGATTCGGGCTTTCGCACGCCGCCGAGTTGTTCTAACCCCACCTTTTCCGAAGAGCCGCGGCCGCCAGCCGCGACGGATATCACCATGCATGACATTCGATCCATTCGCGATAACCCTGCCGCTTTCGACGCGGCGCTGAAGCGCCGGGGCCTCGAGCCGCTGTCGGCGTCGTTGCTTGCGATCGACGAGAAACGACGCGGTGCGATCCAGGAGGCCGAGCAGGCCTTGGCGCGGCGCAACGCGGCCTCGAAGGAAATCGGCGAAGCGAAGAAGATCAAGGACGCCACGCGCGCCGATGCGCTGATGAACGAGGTTGCGGCCCTTAAAGCGAAGCTTCCGGAAATGGAAGCGGCGGCGAAAGGGTTCGAGGACGAACTGAAAACCGCGCTTGCGCAGATCCCGAATCTGCCGCTCGACGAGGTGCCGGATGGTGCCGACGAACACGGCAACGTGCAGCACCATGTCTACGGCGCGGCGCGCAACTATTCCTTCAAGCCGAAGGAGCATGTCGCGCTCGGTGAAGGTCTCGGTTTCATGGATTTCGAGACGGCGGCGAAGCTGTCTGGCGCGCGCTTTGTCGTGCTGAAGAAGGGACTGGCGCGGCTTGAGCGCGCCATCGGCCAGTTCTTCCTCGACGTGCACACCGGCGAGCATGGCTATACCGAAGTCAATCCGCCGCTGCTGGTGCGCGACGATGCGATGTTCGGCACCGCGCAGTTGCCGAAATTTCGCGATGATCAGTTTGCCGCCGGATCGCTGGATGCTGAGGGGCAGGGCTACTGGCTCATCCCCACGGCCGAGGTGCCGCTGACGAACCTCGTTCGCGAATCCATCCTCGATGAAAAAGAATTGCCGATGCGCCTCACTGCGTTGACGCCGTGCTTCCGTGCGGAAGCAGGCGCTGCAGGGCGCGACACACGCGGCATGATCCGCCAGCATCAGTTCACCAAGGTCGAGCTTGTCTCGATCACGACGCCGGACGAGTCGAAGAACGAGCACGAGCGTATGCTATCTTGCGCCGAGGAAGTGCTGAAGCGCCTCGGCCTGCATTACCGGGTGATGACGCTGTGCACCGGCGACATGGGCTTCGCGTCACAAAAGACCTACGACATCGAAGTATGGATGCCGGGGCAGGGCGAGGGCGGCATGTTCCGGGAAATTTCGTCGTGCTCCGTGTGCGGCGACTTCCAGGCGCGGCGCATGGATGCGCGCTATCGCGGCCCCGACAACAAGCCGCGCTTCGTCCACACGCTGAACGGCTCAGGCACGGCGGTCGGCCGCGCGCTGATCGCAGTGATGGAAACCTATCAGCAGGAAGATGGCTCGATCGCGGTGCCGGACGTGCTGCAACCTTACATGGGCGGTCTGAAGATGATCGCGAAGGACAATTGAGACGATGCGTATTCTCTGCACGAATGACGACGGCATTCACGCGCCGGGCATCAAGGTCAACGAGGAGATCGCGCGGCAATTGTCGGACGATGTCTGGATCGTCGCGCCCGAGCTCGATCAGTCGGGCGTATCGCATTCGCTGTCGCTGAACGATCCGTTGCGTTTGCGCGAAATCGACGACCGTCATTTCGCCGTGCACGGCACGCCGACCGATTGCGTCATCATGGGCTCGCGTCACGTGCTGCCGGGCTGGCCGGATCTCGTGATCTCCGGCGTCAACAAGGGCCGCAACGTCGCGGAGGATGTTGTCTATTCCGGCACCATCGCGGGCGCACTGGAAGGCACCATTCTCGGCCTGCCTTCGTTCGCGCTGTCGCAGGAATTCGGCGGCCGCGAAAATCGCAACAAGCCGATGTGGGACGTTGCGCGCGCCTATGGCGCCGACATCATCCGCAAGGTGATGAAGCTCGGTGTGCCGCACGACACCGTCATCAACATCAACTTCCCCGCCTGCCGGCCTGAGGAAGTGAAGGGCATCGTGGTGGCGCGTCAGGGCAAACGCAATCAGGGCTTCCTGCGCATCGACGGACGCGAGGACGGTCGCGGCAATCCCTATTACTGGATCGGTTTCCAGGCCTTCGAGAAGATCGATCCGCCGGGTGAGGGCACAGATCTGGCCGCGCTCGACGGCAATTACGTCTCGGTCACGCCGTTGCGGCTCGACCGCACGGATGTCGCGTTTTCCACGGAATTGAAAAAGCTGTTCTGAGAATTACGCCGCTTCGCCGCGTAGCGTAACCTCTATCATCTTCGCCAGCGTTTCCATCTGGAACGGCTTTTGAAGTGCGGGGCGGTCGCGGAATTTTTCCGGTAGTCCCTGTACGCCATAGCCGGTGGCGAACACGAAGGGACGGTTGCGCATCTGCACCGCTTCGGCGACAGGTGAGATCACCTTCCCGTTGACGTTGACGTCGAGAATGGCGATGTCGAAATTGGTGCACTGAACGAGGCGCACGGCCTCGTCGATATCGCCGGCCTCTGCGACGACCTGATAGCCAAGTTCCTCCAGCATATCGGAGACCATCATCCTGATCATCACTTCGTCTTCGACCAGGAACACGGATCGCCGCCGTTCGCCGCTGCTCACCAACTCTACCCCCGCCTGTCGGACTTTCGCGGGCGGATCATAGGAGGGTTTCGGGAGTTCGTCACCTGTTCTTGTTCCCGGTGAATGGATAGAAAAAAGGCGGAAACCAACCACTTATAGAGAATCCGATATAACCTATGTTTATCGGATGGAAGATGATGGCAGCGTCAGGGCAATCGGGGCGGGAGAAGCTCAACTTTCAGCTGACTTTGCGGCGGCGCGGGATCAGCGATCAGGCGATTTTGCGCGCGCTGGAAGACGTGCCACGCGACCTGTTCGTCGATCCGCGCGACAGGGAGTTCGCCTATGCCGACACCGCCCTCGGCATCGCCTGCGGCCAGACCATCAGTCAGCCTTACGTCGTCGCCTATATGACAGAACAGTTGCGGACGCATCCGCGCCATCGCGTGCTCGAGATCGGCACCGGCTCCGGCTATCAGGCCGCGGTGCTGTCGCGCCTGTGCCGGATCGTCGTGACGGTTGAGCGCTATCGCACGCTGGTGGATACGGCGCGGCGGCGTTTCTCGTCACTCGGTTACAACAACATCGAAGTTGTGTTCGGCGACGGCTATGATGTTGCGCAAACGCTCGGCATGTTCGATCGCATCATCGTCACGGCGGCGATGGAGGAAATTCCGGAGTCATTGATGGAGTTGTTGGAGCCGGGCGGCATCCTGATCGCGCCGGTCGGCCCGCAGGGCGGTGCGCAGCAACTCGTGCGGCTGCGCAAGACGGAAGAGGGGATCGCGCGCGACGAACTGATCCCTGTGCGCTTCGTCCCCGCGCTAAAGGGACTCGCGAAAGAATTGTAAGACCCGCCAGTCAGGTTCCGTCGTCCCATTGCGAGACGCATGGGGAGGGAACCTGGCTCGCTACGAAAATAGTAACCATAAATTCCCGCTACCCCTTTGTGTTCAAGGGCATGCGCGATGCTTAAAGGGTTATTTACTGCACGGCTGTTTACTCAATTTAGTGCCAGTTGCGTACCAGTGAGTAACCATGTCCCGTCTTCTCGATTTGTTAGGCGCGCGCCGCGCTCCGTCTCTTGCGGTGATGGCGCTGGTCTCCGTCAGCTTTGGCGGATGTAGCGCGGATTACGACTCGCGCTTCTCGGACAACTCCCTCCAGAATCCTTTCGCCTCGCAGCGGTCTGAGACGACCGGTTCGGTGCGCCAGAACAATTATGCCCAGCGCGAGTTGCCGCAATATTCGCGGCCCGCGACTGCGCCGGTGGTGTCGGCGCCGCTGTCATATCCGGTGGCGCAGGGCTCGTCGGGTGGTGGGCGCGGTATGTCATCCTACACGCCGCCGGCTTCAAACCCGATCGAGCACACCGGCAGCGTCGCGCCGCGTTCGGTCGCAGCGACCCGTGAGGGTGGCACGCGGATCATCGTTGGCACCAGCGACACGCTCGAAGGGCTCGCGCGCCGCTACAATGTTTCGACCGCGGAGATCATGCGCGCCAATGGCTATCATGGCCCACGTGCGCTTTCGCCCGGACAGTCGCTCATCATTCCGAAGCGCGCCGCTCATGCGGAGGCGCCTGCTCTCAGCCAGGCGCCTGCGACCCGCGCGGCCGCGATGCCCTCCAGCGTGCACGTTGCTGGTCGTGGCGATACGTTGATGAACATCTCCCGGCGCAATCATATCTCCGTTCAGGAACTGGCGCGGGCGAACAATCTTCCGGTGACGGCGCAGCTCAAGATCGGCGACCGCATCACCGTGCCATCCTCGTCGAAGACGCTCGCCGTCGCGCAAGCGGCGGCGCAGCCGGCGCGTCCTGCCGTGGCAGCAGCCCCGCAGCCACAGCCTGTTGCGGCAAAACCGGTGGTGACCGCCGCCGCCGAGCCGGTTCAGAAGGTGCGGATGGCGACCGAGACCAAGGAAATCGAGCAGACCCATGCCCAGTCGTCGGTGAAGACAGCCGAGGCCACCAACGCCTTGCCGACCTTCCGCTGGCCAGTGCGCGGCCGGGTGATTGCGGGCTACGGGGCCAAGACCAACGGCAAGCAGAATGACGGCATCAATGTCGCGGTGCCGGAAGGTACGCCGATCAAGGCGGCGGAAGACGGCGTCGTGGCTTACTCGGGCAATGAGCTCAAGGGCTATGGCAACCTGATCCTGGTGCGGCACGCCAGCGGATACGTCACCGCGTATGCCCACGCGAGTGAACTGATGGTGAAGCGCGGAGATACGATCAAGCGCGGCCAGGTCATTGCCAAATCGGGTCAGTCGGGAGAGGTGGGGTCGCCGCAACTCCACTTCGAAATCCGCAAGGGTTCTTCGCCCGTCGACCCGCTTCAATTCCTCAACGGCGCCTGAGCGGCGCCGTTTCCTTCTCCGCTTGACGAAAAGGGTGACGCATTCCGACGCGTCACCTTTTCTTCACCCGCCATCTGTATACCGACTGCACATCATCGGATCTGCCTCGGCCGACGGGGCAAGACGCTGCTGGCCAGGTAGCGTTCAACGGCGGTGTTGCTTATTCCCCCGGTCTGGGATTTATTTCGTTCCGCTCGGAACGAGCTCTGGCAGCCGTGTTTGTTGCGGCTGTTGGTTGAGGAAAATGTCATGCGTATCGTGGCTTTGCTCATTCTGGCTGCGGCTTTTGCCGCGCCCGCGTCCGCCGAACCCACCTTCCTGAAACGCGAACCGCTGGTTCTCCCGCCTTATGTCTCGGTGCTCGTCGACACCAAGACCTGCGGCGCCGGCATGGTGATGCGGGTGAGGGGTGCGATCGCGGGGCGGGAACGCCAGCGCACCTGCGTGCCGATGGGGTCGATCCAGGCCCGCAACGGCGGCGACCTGCTGTAAGGGCAGGCTGAGTTCAGATCTGACGGCCCCGGAGCGCTGGACGCTCCGGGTTGTGTAGCCGTCACTCTCTGAAAATCACTTATTCCAGAATTATTTGGCCAGTTTGACGCGATGGCGTCCGGCCAGTTCCTGCACGAATTGCCAGGCGACGCGGCCGGACCGCGAGCCGCGGGTGGTGGACCATTCCAGCGCCTCGCGCTCGAGTTCGTCAGGCGGCAGTTTTACGCCATAATGAGCGCAATAACCCTTCACCATCTCCAGATATTCTTCCTGGCTGCATTTGTGGAAGCCCAGCCACAGGCCGAAGCGGTCCGACAGCGAGACCTTCTCCTCGACCGCTTCGCCGGGATTGATCGCGGTCGAGCGCTCGTTCTCGATCATCTCGCGCGCGAGCAGATGGCGGCGATTGGAGGTGGCGTAGAGGATGACGTTTTCTGGCCGGCCTTCGATGCCGCCTTCCAGCACCGCCTTGAGCGATTTGTAGGAGGCGTCCTGGCCGTCGAAGGATAGGTCGTCGCAGAACACGATGATGTGGAATTCGGACTGCCGCAGCAGCGCCATCAGTGCGGGCAGGCTTTCGATGTCCTCGCGGTGGATTTCGATCAGCTTCAGCGTGCCGCGCACGCCGTCCATATTGTTGACGGTCGCATGCGCGGCCTTCACCAGCGAGGACTTGCCCATGCCGCGCGCGCCCCACAACAGCGCGTTGTTCGCGGGCAGGCCGCGAGCGAAGCGCTCGGTGTTCTCGATCAGGATGTCGCGCATCCGGTCGACGCCCTTCAGCAGGTCGAGCTCGACGCGGCTGACCTTCGGGACCGGGATCAGATGTCCGTTCGGCTGCCAGACGAACGCCTCCGCCGTGCGCAGCGATTCTGGCGTCGAGACTGCCTGGCTCGATTTCGGCAGGCCGGCCGCGATGGCCTCAAGCGCGCGGGCGATCCGCTCCTCGATTCCCTCCGGTTTGGCCGTCGCGCGCTTTGCCGCAGCCACCACCGGCTTGAGGGTGCGGGTGCTGCCCTTGGCAGGGGCAGAATTGCGGGCGGGGCGGTTTTTGGAGGAGGGCGTCTTGCGCGTCGTTTTGGCCATGATTCCGGTCGTTTCCGTTGATTGTGGCGGCACCCTAAGCGAGCGGCACGCGCCCCGGCAACCCATGGAAATGACGGGGTGGCCAGCGTTGCAATTGGGGCGCTGGCCGCTATAGTCCGCGCAAATTTACCCCTCCGAATGGCCTCGAACCGGCCTTCCGCCGGCCAGCCCTAGCAAGGAATATTGCGTATGTTCATTACCCCTGCCTTCGCCCAGGCTGCCGGAGCTGCCGGCGACACCAACTCCATGCTGATGTCGCTCCTGCCGTTCGCGATGATTTTCGTCATCATGTATTTCCTGATCCTGCGCCCGCAGCAGCGCAAGGCGAAGGAGCATGCCAATCTGGTGAAGAACATCCGTCGCGGTGACACCGTGGTGACCAATGGCGGCCTCGTCGGCAAGGTGACGAAGGTCGTCGACGACGACCAGATCGAGATGGAAGTCTCCGACGGCGTGCGCATTCGCCAGATGCGGCAGATGATCGCCACCGTCCGCTCCAAGGGCGAGCCGACCTCAGAGGCTGCCGCCAGCTGAGACTGGCGCAAGCCTTCCTGTGACCTGACGGGTTGACCGAATGCTTTATTTTACCCGATGGAAAGCCCTCGCGGTCATTCTCACGGCTCTGGTCGTGTGCCTGTGCGCGGTACCGAACTTCTTCTCGGAAGCGACCGTCAAGACATGGCCATCCTGGGCGCAGCGCCGCCTCGTGTTGGGCCTCGACCTGCAAGGCGGCTCGCATCTGCTGCTCGAAGTCGATGCCAATTCGGTCAAGAAGGACAAGCTCGATCAGGTGCGCGACGATGCACGCCGCACGTTGCGCGAGGCCAAGATCGGTTACACCGGGCTCGGCATCAAGGGCGACAATGTAGAGGTCAGGGTCAAGGAAGCCGATCTTGCGACG